>JADIYI010000008.1:1971999-2300666 GCA_016705365.1 Gammaproteobacteria bacterium
TGCTCGCGTGGCGGCAGTCCGGGGACCGCTGGCGTATGCACCAGGTGCAGCAGGATCGGCTGGTCGGGATTTTCGCTGAATGCATAGCCCGGCATGCTCACCGGAAAATCGAGCATCCCGTAGCCGAAAAAATCCTGCGGTGCGGAAAAATAATACATTCCGGCCTTGGCAAAAGCGCGCCAGTTGCGCAAAGCCACGTTGGTATACACCAGCGGCACTTTTTGCGGCCAGCGCAGCGCTTCGGCCTGCGCTGGCGGCAGTTCGTGACACAGGTACGGGATGATGTTGTTGTAGCAGGCGAGCACGGCGTGGCTCGCCTGCACGCGTTCGGTGCGCCCGGCGCGCGCATACATCACGTCCACGGTGGCGCGGTCGGCAGCGTGACGCACATCGAGTACGGTGGCGTTCAGGCGGATGCGCACGGCATGTTGCGCCAGGTCGAGCTGGTCGTAGCGCAATCGCGCACCGACGATGTCTTCCATCGAATTGCCGCTGGCGCTGCCCGGCACGAGATCGCGTACGAGGAGTCGTGCGATGCCGGCATTGCCATCGGGAAAATGAAAGATATAGGGTTCGTCCTCGGCGCCGCCGTGGGTCGCCAGAGCCGCGCCGATGCCCAGATGAAGGGTGCCCGGCATCTCGTTGCGCGCGGCTTCCAGCGCCGAAATGGCATCGTATCCTATGCCCCAGAGCCCCATCGACTCGCTGCGAAACAGCAGCACGACCGGCTCCGGCATGCCCGCGACGTGGCGCAGGAAATCGTCGTATGACATGCCGCGCAGCAGCAGGATCTTGTCCTCGGTGCTCTTGCCCGCCAGCAGATCCCGGGTGTCGGTGATCAGGCGCAGGTAGGCTGCGCGGGACTTTGCGTCGAGCGGCATGCGTTGCACCGCCGCTGCCGGATCGGTGGAATCGCCGGTTCCCAGCCAGGAATTAGCACGCGGATCGTCGATCAGGCGGTCGACGCCGTAGTGCGCGCGGTCGAAGAACAGTTTCGATCCCAGCTTGTTGCGGCGGGTGAATTCCCGGTCGTAATAGCGATAGAAGCGCGTGGTATCGATGCCGAGCGCGCGCAGCAGGGCGGCCGATTGCGGGCTGTAGCCCGAGGGCGTGTCGATGCTCTGGCTGCCGCCGTAGCCAATGAGGGTGTGGCCATCGACCGTGAATTCATTGCGCTTGGCATGGCCGCCGAAATCGTCGTGGTTGTCGAGTACCAGGATACGCGCCTCGTGCCCGCGCTGTTCGCGGAAGAAGCGCGCCGCCGCGAGTCCCGACAACCCTCCGCCAACGACCACCAGGTCGTAGCGCGAATCACTCGCGCTTGCCGGGTAGGGCAAGTGCTGCCCCTGCAGTGCCAGCGCGTGCGCCGTTTCGAAGGAACCGGCGTGGTTGCCACGCAGACCCGTCAGCGCCGGCGGATAGTATTCGGGGCCGGCAGCCTGAGGGTCGAGCATACCTGCTGCGATGGCCTCCAGCGGGCTGAGATGCAGTGCTCCCACGGCAATACCGAATCCTGATATGAGGTCGCGTCGCTTGATGCGCATGGGTGTGTTTCCTTCGCGTGCGCGGAGCAGGACAGCCTGGCGCATGTGCCATGCCGCGCCATCGGTGACGGGCGAGTGGTGGCCCATGGTGACACTGTGCGGCAGAATGATGCAAACAAGGCCATAGCGCAGATCACGACCGTTCTCGGCCGAGGCGAGGCTGAGGCTCGACGCCGCGAACGCCAGCAGGCACAATCGCCGCGCCGCCTCTACGGCGACGAAACAGACCTTTCTTTCCCGACGGAGCCCTGGCATGAATGCTTTCACCGGAACAGGCCTGCGCAAGCTGAATATCGCCGCGCTGCTCGGCCTCGGCTTGCTGCTCGGGGCGTGCACACCCGAGCAGGCGCCGGCACCGCAACTTCCCCGGCCGGCGAGTCCGGTGCGACCGGTCGCGGACCTGGTATTGCGGGGCGGCGAGATTTACACCATGGATGCCGCCCGCTCCTGGGCCGAGGCAGTGGCGATACGCAACGGGCGGATTCTGTTCGCGGGCGACGATAGCGAGGTCGAGGCGCTGATCGGGGCGGAAACGCAGGTGGTCGATCTGGCTGGAAAAATGGTGTTGCCGGGCATGCAGGATGTCCATATCCATCCCATCGGCGGTGGCATGGAAGCAGCGGCCTGCAATCTGAACGGCCTCAAGACCAGCGAGCAGTACCTGGAGGCGATCAGGCGTTACGCCGAGTCACATCCCGACGAGGCCTGGATCACCGGTGGTGGCTGGCTGATGTCGGCCTTCGGGCCAGGCGCCATGCCCGGGCGCGAGATCCTCGATGCGATCGTCGCGGATCGTCCGGTATTTCTCTCGAGCAGCGATGGTCACACCGCGTGGGCCAACAGCAAGGCGCTGGAGATTGCGGGAATTACCCGCGATACGCCTGATCCGGTGGACGGGCGCATCGACCGCGATCCGGCGAGTGGAGAGCCGATCGGCAGCCTGCAGGAAGGGGCCCGCGCACTGGTCGCGAAGCATGTACCGGCACCGAGCGCGGCGCAGCGTCTCGCCGGGCTGCGTTACTCGGTGGCGATGCTCAATGGCTACGGGGTCACCGGGATGCAGGATGCCCACGTCAGCGAGGCGGATCTCGAGACCTATGAAACACTGGACGCCAATCGCGAGTTGAGCCTGCATGTGGTGGCGGCGCAATGGTGGGAGCGCGATCAGGGGCTGGAGCAGATCGCCGCGATGAAGACGCGTCGCGCGCGCTATACGCGCGGTCATGTGCGCGCCACCACCGTCAAGATCATGCAGGACGGCGTGATGGAGAACTACACCGCCGCGATGCTGGAGCCCTATCTCATCGAGGGCGAGGTGCGCGGCATTCCGATGGTCGAGCCGGAATTTCTCAAGGAAGCCGTGACGGCGCTGGATGCCGAGGGCTTCCAGGTGCACTTTCATGCCATCGGTGATGCCGCGGTCCGTCAGTGTCTCGACGCGGTGCAGAGCGCGCGCGAGAACAACGGTGCGCTCGGTCATCGCCACCATATCGCCCACCTGCAATTGATAGACGCCGCTGACATCCCGCGTTTTCGCCAACTCGACGTGATCGCCAATTTCCAGCCGCTATGGGCCTGGGCCGATGACTACATCACCGAGCTCACGATCCCTTTCATCGGTGCCGAGCGCGCCAGCCGCATGTACCCGATCGGCAGCCTGCACGACAGCGGTGCCATGATCGCCTTTGGCAGTGACTGGTCGGTCTCGACGGCAAATCCCTTCGAGGAGATCGAAGTCGCGGTGCGGCGCGCGGATCCGGAGCTCGACGATGGTGATGTGTTCGTTGCGGAGCAGCGCATCGACCTGCCCGAGGCGCTGGCCGCCTTTACCATCGATGCGGCCTACACCAATGGCATGGAACACGACGCGGGCTCGCTCGAGGCGGGCAAGTACGCCGACCTGGTGGTGCTCGATCGCAACCTGTTCACAATCGATGTGCGCGAGATTTCGGAGGCGAAAGCACTGCTGACGCTGTTCGAGGGCGAGCCGGTGCACGGCAGCATCGATGCGTTGTAGCGTGACGCAGCGCGGAGCCGCAAGCGCCGTGCGTCGAGCGGCATTCATCGGGTACGGCAATACCCGATGCGCGCAATACCTGGCTGGCTGAAAGCCGATCCCTGTTTTTGCAAGGAATTACCATGTTCGAGAATCTTTGCCTGCTCGCGCCTGATCCGATTCTGGGTCTCATGGCGGAATTCCGCCAGGATCCGCGTACTCGCAAGATCGACCTCGGGGTCGGCGTCTACCAGGACGAATCGGGTTGTACGCCGATCATGCGCGCGGTGCACGAGGCCGAAGCGCAACTGCTTCGCACCGAAACCACCAAGACCTACCAGGGCATCGCCGGCGATCCACTCTACAACGAGCGCATGAGCGCGTTGCTGCTCGGCCAGGCTCACCCGGTGCTTGTGGAGAACCGCTGCCGCGGCGTGCAGACGCCAGGCGGCTGCGGCGCCTTGCGGATCGGCGCGGAACTCATCCGTCGCGCACGCCCCGATGCCCGGGTCTGGGTCAGCACTCCGACCTGGGCCAATCATATTCCGCTGATCGGTGGCGCCGGGCTGCAGATACTGGAGTATCCCTACTACGACGCCGCGCGCCGCGCCATCGATTTCGATGCGATGATGAGCACGCTTGCCGGCGTGGGTGCCGGTGACATCGTGCTGCTGCACGGCTGCTGTCATAACCCCACCGGCGCGGATCTCGATCTGGATCAATGGCGCGCGATCGCCGGCCTGGCGCTGAAAAACGGCTTCACGCCATTCGTCGATACCGCTTACCAGGGCCTTGGCGATGGTATCGACCAGGATGCCGAGGGCTTGCGCCTGCTGAGTGCGGTGGTGCCCGAATGCATCGTGGCGGCCTCCTGCTCGAAGAATTTCGGCCTGTATCGCGAGCGCGCCGGCGCGGTGTTTTTCATCGCCGCGAACCCTGCCGCGGCCGACGCGGTGGCCAGTCAGGCCATGGCTTCGGCGCGCCAGATCTATTCGATGCCGCCCGCGCACGGCGCGGCGATCGTCGCAACGATACTCGGTGACGATGGCTTGCGCTCGCGGTGGCAGGCGGAACTCGGTGAAGTGCGCGATCGCATCAACGCGATGCGCGTGCTGCTGGCGGAGCGGCTCGCGGACAATGCCGCGGGCATCGATTTCTCGTTCATCCCGCGGCAGAAGGGCATGTTTTCGTTTCTCGGTATCAGTTCGGCGCAACTCGAACGGCTGCGCGAGGAGTTCGGTGTTTATATGGTCGGATCGACGCGCGTCAATCTCGCGGGCATCAACCACGGCAATATCGACCATCTCGCCGCGGCGCTGCATGCGGTACTGGGCGCGCGCGGGTGAGTTCTCCCGGGCGGGCGGGCAACACGCGCTGGCGTTTTTTCGCGCTGCTGTTCGGCATGTCGTTCCTGTCATATGCGCTGCGCCAGAACATGCAGGTGGCGGGCGAGCAGATGATGCCCGAGCTCGCCATCAGCGAAGTCGAGATGGGCTGGATCTACGGAGCCTTCGTCTGGGGCTATGCATTGTTCCAGTTGCCGGGCGGTCTGGTCGGCGAGCGCTTTGGTGCACGTTGCGTACTCACGGTGCTGGGAGTGCTGTGGCTGCTGACCTCGGTGCTTACCGGCTGGTTGCCGGGGCTGGTCGTGACTTCATCCTTTGGCCTGCTGCTGACGCTGTTCCTGATTCGACTGGCAACAGGAATCGTTCATGCGCCCATTTTTCCGGTGCAGGCGGGTGTTATCGGCACCTGGTTTCCCAAGGGACAGTGGGGATTCCCCAACGCGCTGTCGAGCACCGGTCTCGCGCTCGGTGCGGCCGCGACCCAGCCGCTCGTCGCATGGGTCATGGTCAGTTATGGCTGGCGCAGCGCGTTCTACGTGTTCGTGCCGTTCGGACTGGTGCTGTTCGCGTTGTGGTGGTGGTACGCACGCGACAACCCTGCCGATCATCCGGGCGTCGGGGCCGCGGAGCTGGCGCTGATCAATGCCGGGCGCAATGTCAGCTCCGAGCACGAGCGCGATCCCCGGGTGTGGAAGCGATTGCTGCGCAACCGCGATACGCTGCTGCTCGCGCTGAGCTATTTCTCGATGAACTATGTCTTCTACCTGTTTTTTACCTGGTTTTTCCATTACCTGGTCAAGGAGCGCGGTTTCAGCATTCTCGAAACCGGTTTCCTCGCCGCGCTGCCCTGGATGACCGGCGCCTGCACCGCGGCACTCGGCGGCTGGGTATGCGACCGGCTGTGCGCGCGGCTCGGTCCGCGTTGGGGATGTCGTCTGCCGGGGGCTTGCGGCATGTTTGCGACCGCCATGTTCCTGTCCGCGGGAATGTATGTCGAAAGCGCGTATATGGCGGTGGTGCTGTTGTCATTGTGTTTCGCGGCGACGCAGTTTGCCGAGGGCGCGTTCTGGCAGGCCCAGACCTATGTGGCGAATGGTCATGCGGCACCGGCGGGCGGGATCCTCAACACCGGGGCGAATCTCGCGGGTGTCGTGGTTGGTCCGCTGGTGCCTTGGCTGGCGTTGGCGCAGGGCTGGGGCTGGGTCGCGGCGCTTTCGACCGGGGTGTTTTTCGCGGCATTGAGCGCCATGTTGTGGTTGTTCATCCGTGCCGACAAACCACTGGCGCCGCTGGCGGCCTGAATGGACGGATCCGCGACAATGACGCATGGGCCGCGCCCGGTATGGTTGTTCAGCCTCGACTCCGAGAATTTTCATGCGGCGCCGACCACCACTGGCGGTTTGATCGCCTGGTACCGTGTCAACGGCAGCGCGCCGGCCGGCACCGATTTCCGCCAGGTGCATTTTCGCGAGCGCGGGCAGGTGGCCGAATGGGCCGCGCAACATCTGCCGCAACTCGCCGCCGAGGCCCGCCATGCGCACGCCGCCGGCCTCGAGCCGGTGGCTGGATTCAGCTTCTACACCTGGAATGCCGCCGAATTTCTCGAACTCACGCGCCTCGTGCGCGCCGCGTGTCCGCAAATCCTGATCGTCGCCGGCGGTCCGCACGTGCAGCAGGCCGAGACGTATCTCGGAACGGATCCTATCGATGCGATCGTGATCGGTGAAGGCGAGGCGACGTTCCAGGAGATGCTCGACACGCCACGGGCACTGTGGCCCGCGGTGCCCGGCATCGCCTGTCTCGATGCGGACGGCGCGCTGCTGCGTTCGCCGCGGCGTGAGCGTCAGCTGCGGCTCGAGGAATTGCCTTCGCCGTTTGACGTGATCGAGCTGCGCGACGCGCGGGGACAGCCGCTGTACGATGCGGTGAGCTACGAAACCACGCGCGGTTGCCCCTACAAATGTGCGTTCTGCGAATGGGGAACCGGAGCGATAGGTACCAGGATGGTGTCATTTCCGCTGGAACGGCTGCGTCGCGACTGGGAGAAGATCGTGCGTGCCGGGATCGCCAATATCTGGCTGGCGGATTCGAATTTCGGCGCGCTGCGGGACGACGTCGAAAAAGCACGCATGATCTGCGAGTTGAAGCAGCGCTTCGGCTTGCCGCGCACCTTCGCGACTTCGTGGTCGAAGAAGCACAGTCCGCGGGTGCAGGAGATCGTGCTGATGCTGCACGAGAATGGACTGCTGCCGTTCTACCAGCTCGCACTGCAGACGCTCACGCCGCTCGCCCTGCAGCTCTGCCACCGCGAAAACATGGCGGCGAACGTCTACGAGCCGATCGCGCAGCGCATGGCGCAAGCAGGCATTCCCATATCCGCCGAGCTGATCTGGGGGCTTCCCGGCGACGATCTCGCGAGTTTCGAGCGCAATCTCGATCGCCTGCTGGCAAAGTTTCCGAGCATCAATATTTTCGGCTACACACTGCTGCCCGGCACCGAATTTCACGAGCGGCGCGAGGAGTATCGCATCCAGACACTGCCGGTGGCGGGTTACGGAAAAGCCAAGGGCGAATACGTGGTGGGCTGTCATACTTTCGATCGGGCCGAAGGCGAGGAAGGATATTTCCTGATCACCGCCCATCTGCTGCTGGTCAGCGGACATATCCTGCCGGCCACGGTACGCTACCTGGCGATGCGGGCCGAAGTGCCGGTGGGCAGCCTGTTGCGTGCGGTTGCGGATGCGCTGCTGGTGGCCTTCGAGCGGCAGTTGCCCGGCATCGAGCGTGGCGAACGCATGCAGGTGTACGCGGCGCGCGACGAGATCTATCTGACGCTGCTGCAGCAACCCGAGCGCTGCGAGCAGGTGGTGCGTGACACGGTGCGGCTGTGGCTTGCCAGTCACGCGGCGGACGCAGTCGCGCCGCTGGTCGAGTCACTGCTGGATATCGACTGCATGTTGCGTCCGCGTTGCGGTGAAGAGCACGAGTTCAGCTGCGAGGTATGCTGTGATGCGCAGGGCGTGCTGGCGGCGCTCGGCGCGATGCGAATTCCCGGGCTGGCCCTGTTCGACGGCAGGCCGCGGCAATTGCAGCTGAGCAGCCCCGGAGGTCTGGGTGTGGTGCTCAAGTCACCCGATGGGGGTATCTGGCTGCAAAGCCGGATTCGCGAATCCTCGCTCGGGGAAGCGGGGAACGCAGAGCTCAGCGAATTGGTCTTTAATTAGGACGAATGTCTGCGAGAGGAGGAATCGCTATGCGTGGCAAGCTGATGGCGGGTCTGGTCCTGCTGCTTTGCTCGGTGGCTCTGCAGGCCGAGCAGATCTATCGCTGGGTGGATGCCGATGGCGGTGTGCACTACAGCTCGGCTCCTCCGCCCGGACAGGCGGCCGAGAGCGAAGACCTGAAGTTCCTGCGCAATCCGGATCCCGAAAAGGCCAGCGAGCGGATCAAGGGTTATGACGAAACAGCGGAAAAGCGTCGCGCTGCCGAGGCGCAAGCTGCCGAGGCAGCCACGAAGCAGCGCCAGGATGCTGCCCTGCGACGGGCCAACTGCGCTGCCGCGCGCGATGTGCTGAGCCGTCTGGAGAACGAGCCGATGGTTCGTTTTCAGCGCGAGGACGGCAGTTATCAACGCTATACCGATCAGGATCGCCAGCAGCGAATTGCCGAGGCACGGGCCAGCGAGCACCAATTCTGCGACTGATGGCGCGGGCGCTCAGCGCCGTGCGATATTCGCGATACACCCGAGTTGCGCTGCCGAGAGCCGCGCACTTTGGGTCTGTATGAAGCGTGCGCGGCGCTGTACGTAGTCACTGGGTCGTGACGGACTCCATTTGACGGGGCTGGGCAGCACGGCGGCGAGACGCGCCGCCTGCACCGGGGTGAGTTGCGCGGCATTCACCCGGAAATGGAATTGCGCCGCGGCCTGCGCGCCGAACACCCCCGGTCCCCATTCGGCGATATTCAGGTACACCTCGACGATGCGGCGCTTGGGCCACAGCGCATCGAGTGCCAGGGCCAGCGGAATTTCCAGCGCCTTTCTGAATACCCCGCCACCGTTCCACAGGAAAAGATTGCGCGCCACCTGCATCGTGATGGTGCTGGCGCCGCGCAGTCGCCCGGAATCGCGGTACTCCTGCGCCGCGGTCTCCACGGCCTGCAGATCCACGCCACGGTGCAGGCAGAAACCGCTGTCCTCTGCCGCCACGACTGCCAGTGCCAGCGGTCGCGCGATCGCTTCGAGCGGCACGCCTTGGTGCCAGACCAGGTGGCCGCGCTCGACCGAGCGGATGAGCATCAGCGGCGTCACCGGTGGCAGCACGTAACGATAGACCGCCACGCCGAGCAGCCAGTACAGCAGCACCGGTGTCAACAGCAGTGCGATGCTTCGTAACAGGTACCTGCCAATCACCGTTCCTGATCCCCCTATTTTCGGGTTCCAAAACAGGTTAGTGTCACGAATTACTGCACGAATTGCGCTCGATAGACAAGCGAAGGATCTGGAGTCCGGACATGAACAGCGAAATCGAGATCGAAGGCTTTCGCCGCATGCTGCGCATTCGCGGCTTCGAGCAGGCCGTCACCCGACTCATCAATGAAGGCGAGGTGCCCGGTGCGTGCCATTCGAGCATCGGCCAGGAGGCGGCCGTCGTCGGCGCCTGCATGGCTTTGCGCCAGGATGACTACATGTCGGGCACCCACCGCTCCCACGGCCATCCCATCGGCAAGGGTGCGGATCTGAAGCCGCTGATGGCCGAGATTCTTGGCAAGGCGACGGGGGTGTGCAAAGGCCGCGGCGGTTCGATGCACCTGACCGACACCTCGGTCGGCAGCATTGGCGAATCGGCGATCGTCGGTGGCGGCATCTCGCTGGCAACGGGCGCCGCGTTGAGCGCCCAGGTGCGCGGTACCGATCAGGTCGCCCTGTCCTTCTTCGGCGACGGCGCGGTCAATGAAGGCGCGTTCCATGAATCGCTGAACATGGCCGCCGTGTGGAAATTGCCGGTGATCTACTTCTGTGAAAACAACCGCTATGCCGCCGTGACTGCGGCGGCCTCCACGCATGGCCAACCGGATGTGGCGCGCCGCGCCGAGGGCTATGGAATGCCCGGCGTGATCGTCGACGGTCAGGATTTCGAGGCAGTTTTCCGTGCCACCGCCGAAGCTGTCACGCGCGCCCGGCGCGGCGAGGGACCGACGCTTATCGAGGCCAAGACCTACCGCTTCGATGAGCACTGCGTCGGTCTCTTCGTCAATGGTGCCTATCGACCCAAAGAGGAACTGGAACGCTTCAAGGCCGAGGGCGATCCCGTTGCGTTGTTCAAGGCTGCACTGCTTGCGCGTGGAAACAGCGAGGCTGCCCTGGCCGGGATCGAGGAGGAGGTATCGCGCTCTGTAAACGCGGCCGTCGAGTTTGCCAGGGAAAGTCAGTTTCCCGATCCGGGCGAGGCATTTGAACTCGTTTATTCCAGCCCTGTCATCCGCAACCCGAGGGGTGCAGCACGATGAGCCAGACCGCCAGGATCAGCTATCTCGATGCTCTCTCCCTCGCCCAGCGCGAGGAAATGGCGCGCGACCCCAACGTCATCATCATCGGTGAGGATATCTCCCTGTACGCCGCTGGTGGAGCCTATGGCGATATCGACCCCAAGCGGATCCGCAGCGCGCCCATCTCGGAGAATGGCTTCTCCGGCATGGCGGTCGGCGCTGCGATGACGGGCCTGCGACCGATCGTCGACCTGACCATCGCGAGCTTCGTCTATCTCGCCTCCGACCCGATCATCAACCAGGCGGCCAAGTTGCATTACATGAGCGGGGGACAACTGCGTGTGCCGGTAACCTTCCGTGCGTCGATGTGGCATAACCAGGCGAATGCGGCGCAGCATTCCGACCGCCCCTATCCGATGTTCATGAACGTGCCGGGTTTGAAGATCGTGGTGCCCGCGACGCCCACCGATGCCAAGGGTTTGCTCAAGGCGGCGATCCGTGATGACGACCCGGTTCTGGTTTTCGAGGACAACGACCTCTGGAGTATGCGCGAAGAGGTGCCGACTGATACGGACTTTGTCGTGCCGATCGGAAAGGCGGCCGTGCGCTGCGAAGGCAGCGACGTGACCATCGTGTCGGTCGCCGGTTGCCTCAAGGCCTCACTGGCTGCCGCCAAGGCGCTTGCGGCCGACGGCATCGGTGCCGAGGTGATCGATCTGCGCACACTGGTGCCGATGGATACGGATGCGATCCTCGACTCGCTCGGCAAGACCGGCCGACTCGTGATTGTCGATTATGCGCACCGCACCTGCGGCGCGGCGGCGGAAATTGCGGCCATTGTTGCGGAAGAGGGTTTCGATCTGTTGAAGAAGCCGATCCGTCGCGTGACCACGCCGGACGTGCCGATTCCGTTCAGTCCCCCGCTCGAGAAACCACTTTATCCGAACAGGGACAGCATTGCGGCCATCGCGCGCAGCCTGATGTGAACCGCAACACGGGAGGCGACAGATGAAGGTCAAGGTGATCATGCCCAAATGGGGCACCGGCATGAACGAAGGCACGATCCTGCGCTGGTACAAGGCCGTAGGCGACACGGTCACACAGGGCGAGCCACTTGTGGAAATCGAAACCGCAAAAGCAGTACAGGATCTCGAGGTGCCGGTGACAGGAACCCTCACGTCGATCCTTCTGGCGCAAGGTGAGGAAGCCGAGGTTCGCACCCCGATTGCGTTGATCGAAACACAGTGAGCGCACTTCCTCGCGACGGATCTGCTGCAGCGCGAGCGCGATTGTCAGGCTCGGCAAGGCTGCCAGATTGCCGCCTCGCAAAAGGCCACCCCACTGGCTCCTGGTGGTAATGCACGGCGAACAGGAAGTTCATCGCCGCGGTTCCTGCGCGTTGAGATTGCTCAGGTAAAACAGAGGGCATTCATGATGAAAACGGACCGCGGCGCATGCGCGCGGCGAGTCAGACCATTGGCGGCAGCGTTTCGCGGCATTGAAAATCAACACGGTCGCCGCCGGGACCTGTCGGGCCAACCTGATTGTGATCGGCTATTGCATCGTCAACGGATTACCGTGGATTTTCGACTGGAAGGCAGTCGGAAGAACCAATCGCGAGCGTCCGTTTCCCGCAGCGCGAAAATGACCTATTCTGACAAGCGTTGCTCGTGACGGGAAGGAATATGTCGGCACCGCAGGTGCAAGGCAGGACGCGTGATCCGCTCAAGGCGCAGTTTTTCGCGGCTGCGGCGTTGTTCGTGCTGCTGTTTGCTTTGTATGCATGGCAGACGGTAGCGCAGCAGCGCGCGGACGCGGAAGCCGAGTTACGCTATGTCAACCGTTTGTTCGCCGAGGGAACGCGCGCCACGCTGATCGTGCAGGAGTCACGCCTGCGCATGATCGGAGAACAATTGCGCCAGCTCGGGGTTGACGAGAATCCCGAGAACGGACGCGCGCTGATCGAGCAGGTTGCCAGCGCCGACAGCGGTATCAAGGCCTTCGGGCTGGTACGAGCGGACGGACAGCTGGTGCTGACGAGCGGTGTTGCCGCCGGCACCAGGCTTCCCAACCTGGCTCTTGGCGAGAACACCCGCGAGAGTTTCGCCGCGGCATTGCACAGTCACACCCTGAAAATCGGGCGTCCCTATTTCATCGAGCGGCTGAACGACTGGGTGATCCCGATGCGGGTGGCGATCCCGGAACCCGATGGCAGCGTGCGCTGGGTGATGACTGCAGGGCTCGATCTCGATGGTGGCAACACGCTCTGGGCACGACTGCAACAGCCACCGAAGACCGGGCTTGCGGTAATCCGTGACGATGGCTACCTGCAATACGCGTCAGTGGTGAATTCCCCGTACATGAACCGCGACACCCTGCGCAAGTTCTACGGGGCGCCGCTCCCGTCGATGGTGATCCAGCAGCTCGGGGCACTCATCGAGTCAGAAAGGCAGGTCGCCCGGTTGGCGCTGCCAGGGCTCGGCGGCGAATTCCTGGTCTCCGTGGTGCATCTTCCCGAAAGCGGCCTGACAGTGGTGGCGGGCACCTCGATGAGACTGCTCCGTTTGCGCGTCCTGAAAGCCCTGGCATTGCCGCTGCTGCTGATGTTCGGTTATCTGCTGGCCACCTGGCTGGCTTACGGCTATGCGCGCGCCCAGCAGCGTCGTCACGACGGCCGGCTGATGCACCTGGCGCATTACGATCCACTCACCAACCTGCCGAACCGGACCCTCGTGATGGACCGCCTGCGCCAGGCGATTGCGATGTCGATGCGGCAGAATCGCGGTGCGGCATTGTTGTTCGCCGATCTCGACAACTTCAAGGTGATCAACGATACCTACGGGCATCGCTTCGGTGACCGTGTCATTGTGCGCATGGGGGAGATTTTCGGTGCCGCGGTGCGTCCCGGCGATACCGTCGCGCGGCTCGGCGGTGACGAGTTCCTGATCGTGTTGCCCGACCTGATCGATGACGGCGATGCGAAACTGGTCGCCGAGCGCATTCTCGCGCGCTTTCGCGATGCCATCGAGATCGATACGCAGCAGATCCACACCTCGGTCAGTATCGGGATTGCGGTGGGACCGCGCGATTCGGATGATCCCGAGGAATTGATGCGTCACGCCGATCTCGCGCTCTACGATGCCAAGGGGCGCGGGCGTCACTGCTACAGTTTTTTCGACGCGCGGTTGAATCACGCCGCACAGCGACGCACCGCGGTCGAGACGCACCTGCGCGTGGCGTTGCAGAACCAGCAGGAACTGAGCGTGCACTACCAGCCGATTCACGACCCCGGAGTCGAGGCGCGAATGCACGGCGTGGAGGCCCTGGTGCGCTGGTATTCCGCGGAGCTTGGCCAGGTATCCCCCGAAGAGTTCATCAAGATCGCGGAAGATGCGGGCCTGATCGGCGATATCGGCCAGTTCGTGATGCGGCGCGCGATCTTCGATGTCGCGGCTCTGAACGCCGATCTCGGCGTGCAGTTGCGGCTCTCGGTCAACATATCCGCCTCCGAGTTCCGCGAAGGTCGCCTGCTCGATACCCTGAGCGCGCATTTGCGCGAGGCTGGAATGGCGGCCAAACATCTCATGCTCGAACTCACCGAGAGCGTGATGATCCAGGATCTCGCGCGCGTCAAGACCCAGCTCGCCTCGATCCGGGCGCTCGGCGTCGGGGTTGCGGTCGATGATTTTGGCACCGGTTATTCCTCGCTTTCCTATCTCAACCGGCTGCCCATCACCACGTTGAAGATCGACCGTTCCTTTGTGCGCGATCTGTGCGCCGACACCGAGGATCGCGCCCTGATCCGTTCGATCATCGCGTTGGGGCACGGACTCGACATGACCGTGGTGGCGGAGGGTGTGGAGACCGCGGAGCATGTCGCGTTGCTGCGCGAGATGGGTTGCGACCTGCTGCAGGGTTATTTCTTTGCGCGCCCGCTACCGATTGCACAGCTGCGCGCAATGCTCGAGAGCTCCGCGCGTATCGCCATGGCCTGATCTCAGGGGCCGGCGCAATGCGCGGGCTGGTCGATTATGGTCGTGCCGCAGGCGTGTATTGCGGCGATATCGGCGCAGTCGAGCGCGTCATTGCCGGCCAGGGCAATCTGCTTCGCGGTGCCCTGGCACAGGCGGGTATCGAGCGATTCCAGGGCGTTGCCACGCGCCTGCAGAAGCTCCAGCTTCCCCAGCGCATAGATCGGAGACAGATCGCTGATCGCGTTGTCGTCAATGCCGAGCCGTTCCAGGTTGCCGAAAATCTCGATTCCCTGGAGACTGCCGATGCCGGCGCTGGAGCAGTTGAGATCCTCGAGTGTCTCGGCGCTCTTGATATTGCCATCGCTGATTGCCTGCTCGACACAGGCGCGCAGGCCCTCATCGGCAATGTCGAACTCCGAGAACAGTTTCGGTTTCTCGAACACGGTACGCTCGTTCACGGTGTAGGTATAACCTTCACAAGCGCTCAGCGCCGAGAGCAATACGGCCATGCCGGCAGCAACAACGGGGGATTTTGTGTTCATTGGAAGTCCTTTATGGTCCGGTTCCGCTTGCCATTGCGTCCTTTGCCAAGCCTACTACATTTCGGGTCTCCCGAATGATGTTTCAGGCCCTGCGAGGCTGTCGTGGATGCCGGCTGGGTGCGCCACGGTGAATCCCTGTACCCGGGATGAAAGGGCCGGCAATACCGCCATTGGCTTCGGGCCCGGCGCCGATGGCCGCTGACGGCAGTGTCGCGCTCGCCTGCCTGGACGAGGCAAGCACCGCGCGCGCCGGCACGCTGGCGCAGGTGCTGGGGCTCGACAGTGTCGTGCTGGGCAACAACGACTGGCGGCAACACGCCGGTCATGTCTATTTGCTGCTGGTGAGCAAAGCGGGATTGGCACTTGGCATGACCGGAAGTGCCCGCATGCTGGCGGTGCGCGCCGATTTTGCCGATCCGGCGTTGTGGTACCGGATGCGGGGGCCGGGCGCGCGCCGCGAGGACCTGGCACGCGCGGTTGGTGTCTATCAGCGCCGTGCCCTGCGCGTGGTCGATGCGACGGCGGGATGGGGGCGTGACAGTGCAGTGCTGGCCGCGCTTGGTTGCGAAGTCTCGATGATCGAGCGCCAGCCGTTGATTGCCGCGCTGCTCGACGATGCCCTGGTGCGTGCGCGCTCGTGCGAGCGCGATGAGGTGCGGCAACTGGCGGCGCGGCTGAGGCTGATTTGCGCCGATGCGCGCGGTGTGTTGCATGCGTGGGCCGCCCCGGCACCCGATGTGGTGCTGCTCGATCCGATGTTCCCCGAGCGCCACGGCAGCGCGGGGGTACGCAAGGAGATGCGATTCTTTCAGGGTGTCGTCGGCGGCGACGAGGATGCACCATCACTGCTGCAAGCCGCGCTCGGGAGCGCCGTGCACCGGGTTGTGGTCAAGCGTCCGCGCAAGGCGCCGCCGCTGGCCGGGCCGCAACCCAGCCATGCGATCGAAGGGCGCAGTACCCGTTTCGATGTCTACGCGTTGCGCAAATTCGCCTGACCGCAGAGCAGCTTTTGCAGGATGTTCTGGTACATCGCGCTGAGTGAATCGAGATCGCTCGCGCGCACGCATTCGTCGACCTGGTGAATGCTCGTGTTGCAGGGGCCGAGTTCGATCACCTGGCAACCGAGCGGGGCGATGAAACGCCCGTCCGAGGTGCCGCCGCTGGTCAGCAGCTCGGGCGCGGCTGAAGTCTCCTCGGTGATTGCCGCGACGGCTGCATCGAGCAGTTCGCCGCCGGCGGTCAGAAACGGCTCGCCGTGCAGGGTCCATTCGATCGTGTAGTCGAGACCGTGACGGTCGAGCAGCTCATGGACCCGCTCGCGCAATCGCGCGGTGCTCGATTCGGTGCCGAAGCGCAGGTTGAACAGCACCTGCATGTCACCGGGGATCACATTGGTGGCGCCGGTGCCGGCGTGGATGTTCGATATCTGCAATGAGGTGGGCGGAAAGAATTCATTGCCATTGTCCCAGCTGACGCTCGCCAGCTCGGCCAGCGCTGCGGCGGCGCCGTGGATGGGGTTGAGGGCGCGCTCCGGATAGGCAACATGGCCCTGCACGCCGCGCACCGTGAGTTCGGCACCGAGCGAACCGCGCCGCCCCACCTTGATCGCATCGCCAACCACAATGCTGCTGGACGGCTCTCCCACCAGGCACCAGCGGATCTGCTCGCCGCGCGCGCGCAGGTATTCGACCATGCGGCGCGTGCCGTCGATCGATGGCCCCTCTTCGTCGCTGGTGAGCAGGAACGCGATCCGGCCGTGTGGCCGCTGCGTGGCGAGCAGGCGCTCGCAGGCGGTGACCATTGCCGCCAGGCTGCCCTTCATGTCGGCCGCGCCGCGGCCGAGCAGCATGCCGTGCTGAATCAGGGGTGCGAAGGGCGGGTGAAGCCACGCGCTTTCCGGTCCCGGCGGTACCACGTCGGTGTGTCCGGCAAAAACGAACAGCGGCCCCTCGGTGCCGTGCACTGCCCACAGGTTGTCGACCTCGCCGTAGCGCAGGTGCGTGCATTCGAAGCCGAGCTTCCCGAGGCGTGCGCCGAGCAGCTGCTGGCAGCCGGCATCGTCGGGCGTAAGGGAGCGGCGCCGGATCAATTCGATGGCCAGCTCCAGGGTCGGGGACAGCGCCTCGGGGTTTGTCATCGCTCAGTTATGGCTGTGGAGTGATTCGTTGAGGGCGATCGCGGAGCGGTTGCTGAGACACTCGATGGCGCCGTTCAGCGAATTGCGCCGGAACAGCATGTCGGACCCTCCGCTCAGTTCGCGCGCGGCCACTGTCTTGACCACCGCGCCCATTTCATCGCGCACCGTGATGCGCGAGCCGGCGGTCACATAAAGTCCGGCTTCCACGGTGCAACGATCGCCGAGCGAGATGCCGATTCCCGCATTGGCCCCGACCAGGCACTCGCGTCCCACCGCGATGACGCTGCTGTTGCCGCCCGACAGGGTACCCATGGTCGAGCAGCCCCCGCCCAGATCGGAGCCCGCGCCGACGAACACGCCCGCCGATATGCGCCCTTCGATCATGCACGGCCCTTCGGTGCCGGCGTTGAAATTGACGAAACCCTCGTGCATCACGGTGGTGCCCTCGCCGAGATAGGCGCCGAGGCGCACCCGCGAGGCGTCTGCAATCCGTACTCCCGCGGGCACCACGTAGTCGGTCATGCGCGGGAACTTGTCGATACCATGCACGATCAGGGTGCGCCCGGCGAGGCGTGCCTGCAGGCGCCGCTCGTCGAGTTCGACCACCTCGATCGCCCCTTCGCTGGTCCAGGCGACGTTGGGCAAAACCGCGAACAGGCCTTCGAGGTTCTGCTGCCGTGGACGGCACAGGCGATGCGAGAGCAGATGCAGTTTGAGATAGGCCTCGGCCACGCCGCGTGGCGGGGCGTCGGTGGCGAGACAGGTGAGCAGCTGTGGCCGATCCGTGCCGGCGAGCCGTTCGATCAGTGCGGCCTGTGCTTCGAAGCCGGTGGTGCGCATCAGGCGGCACAGATCCCGCAACGAGCCGGCGTCCGGTTGCAGCGTTTCGTTGCCGCCCTGGTATGCGCAGGATTGCGCCAGCGCGGCACCGAGCGCTGCGTCCGGTGCGCGCAGCGGCGCCGGGTAGAAGACTTCGAGCCAGTCGCCGCGTGTGGCACGGGTGCCGATCCCGACTCCAAAGGCAAACAGTGGTGCCGTCATGGACAATGGTTTCTCCAGCAGAATTTCTCAGGTGCGCGGAAACAGGTTTTCGTAGTCGGCCTTGCTGAACCCGCTGTGCAGCAGATCGTCACCGACCAGCACCGGGCGCCGTATCAGGGTGGGATTGGCAAGGATCACCGGAACCGGATTTCCCTGGTCGACCTGCTCGCGCTGCGTGCGATCGAGCGTGCGCCAGGTGGCGCTCGACTTGTTGATCAGGCGTTCGCGGCCGAGTTCCTCCAGCCACCGCTCGATGGTGTGGGCATCCACGTGTTCCTTGCGCAGGTCATGGAATTCGTGGGCAATACCGCGCTCTTGCAGCCACTGACGTGCAGCGGCGACGGTGTCGCAGTTGGAAATTCCGTAGACCAGCAGCAAGGCAGGGATTCCACTCCAGGGGATTGACGGGCGAGCTTAGCAGAATTGCGCGCGGTTCACGAAGTCCCGGATCCGGCGTGCGGCCTCGACGCACTCCGCGAGTTCCGCGACCAGTGCCATGCGAACGCGCCCCTTGCCGGGGTCGCCACGCTCATCGGGGCGGCTGAGAAAGCTGCCGGGAAGAACCGTGACGTGGGTGGAGCGGTACAACTCGCGGGTGAATACGCATTCGTCGACCGGCGTGCGCGGCCACAGGTAGAAGCCGCCGGCCGGCGCGCTCAGTTCGAGACAACCGTCGAGCGTCTCGAGTACCGCCCGGAATTTTTCACGGTAGAGCGCGCGGTTGGTACGCACGTGCTGCTCGTCGGACCATGCCAGGCGGCTCGCGTACTGGTGGGGGACCGGCATCGCGGAACCATGGTAGGTGCGATAGAGCAGGAAGTCGCGGATGAGCGCGCGGTCGCCGGCCACGAAACCGGAGCGCAAACCTGGCAGGCTGGAGCGTTTGGACAGGCTGTGGAACGCGATACAGCGGTGAAAGTCCTCGCGACCGGTGGCAACGGCCGCCTGCAATACGCCCACCGGTGCCGCGTTTTCGTCGAGGTAGAGTTCCGAATAGCATTCGTCGGACGCCACGATGAAATCGTGGCGATCGGCCAGCGCAAAGATTTCACGCCAGTCCCCGAGATCCAGCACCGCGCCGGCAGGATTGCCCGGCGAACACACGACCAGCATCTGGCAGCGTTGCCAGTCAGCGGCGGAGACCGCGGCAAAATCCGCGATTCCGGGCCGGTCCTGCCGCTCGGGCAGGAACAGGGGCGTTGCCCCTGCGAGCAATGCCGCACCCTCGTAGATCTGGTAGAACGGATTGGGCATGGCGACCAGCGGCGCGGCATTGGCGGCGCGCGAAACCGCGCACTGGGTAAACGCGAACAGCGCTTCGCGGCTGCCATTGACGGGCAGTACATGGGCGTCGGCCGAGATGCTTGTCGCGGGCAGTTCATAGCGCTGCACCAGCCAGGTGGCGATCGCTTCGCGCAGTTCGATCACACCGGCGGTTTTCGGGTACTGCGAATAGCCGCTGCTGCGGGCGCTGATTTCCTCCAGCACGAAGGCGGGTGCCGCGTGACGCGGTTCGCCGATCGACATCAGGACCGGCGACAGCGCCGCGGGGGCTGGCACCCCCGCGAGCAACGCTGCCAGGCGTTCGAAGGGGTAGGGGTGCAGACGTTGCAGATCGGGGTTCATGTGGCTGACCGGCTGATGCGTGGCGGCTCGCCGATTTCGCTGTCCAGCGCATCGCGTATCGCCTCCTGCAGTGGCTCGCCGAGCGATTCGGCTTCGATCGGCTGCTGGCTGGCATCGGTGATGAAGAACACGTCCTCGACCCGCTCGCCGAGCGTGGTGATGCGGGCATTCTGTACCTTGATGCCAAAGGCCAGGAACACGCGCCCGATGCGCGCCAGGAGACCGGAGCGATCGGGGGTCATGATCTCGAGTATCGAATAGCCCTTTTCGGCGTCGGCCACCAGGCGGGTTCGGGTAGGCGAGCGGAAGTGCTTCAGCGCGCGCGGGGTGTGGCGCTGGACGATATCGAGAAATTGCTCCTCGCCACGCAGATGCTCGAGCAGGGTGCGGCGGATCTCGCTGCCGCGCGCATCGCCGTGATCGACCGGCTTGCCATCGAGATCGAGCACGAAAAAGGTATCGAGCGTGTGATGGTCGGCGGATGAATAGACCCGCGCGCCATGCACGTTGAGACCGAGTTGTTCCATGGTTGCGGTAATGACCGCGAACAGGTTGTCGCGATCGGGCGTGTAGATGAAGATCTGGGTCACTGCATCGAAACGGTTACCGGACTGCTTCAGCAGCACCAGAGGGTCGTCGGGAGTCTGGCTGCCAAGAATTGCCTCGGTGTGCCAGGCCACGTCTTCGGCGGTTTCACGCAGGAAATAATCATCGCCCATGTGTTGCCACAAGGCTTCGGCGCGCTGCGGCGCGACATTGCGTGCCGCCAGCAGCACCAGCGCGCCGGCCCGCGTCTCGGCGACCCGCTCGCCACTGTCGACCGGATTTTCCAGACCCCGGCGCAACGCCCGTTTGGTCTCCACATAGAGTGCCTGCAACAGGCTCGCGCGCCAGCTGTTCCACAGCGTGGGATTGGTTGCGTTGATATCCGCAACCGTGAGGGTATAGAGGTAATCCAGGTGCAGCTGGTCGGAGACCAGCTGCGCGAAGTTGTTGATCACCTCCGGGTCGGACACGTCCTTGCGCTGCGCGGTGGTCGACATCACGAGGTGGTTGCTGACCAGCCATGCGACGAGGTTCGCCTCGCGCGCACTCAGTTCCAGCCGCAGGCAGAAATCATGCGCATCGCGTGCGCCGAGTTCCGAATGATCGCCGCCGCGTCCCTTGGCGATGTCATGAAACAGGCCAGCGAGATACAGCAACTCGGGACGCGGCAGGCGACGCACCGCGAAACAGGCGGTCGGGAACATCTCGCGGCTTTCCGGCAGGAACAGGCGACGCATGTTGCGCACCACCCGGATGGTATGTGAATCGACCGAGTAGACGTGGAACAGGTCATGCTGCGTCTGGCCGATGATGCGTCCGAACTCGGGAATGAAACGCCCCAGAACGCCATAGCGCTTCATCCGGTCGAGCTGGGTGGCAACCCGCCACGGCGAGCCGAGCAATTGCAGGAACAGGCGGTTGGCGCGTGCATCGTGGCGCAGTCCGTCATCGATCATGCGTTGCTGCTGGTGAATCAGGCGCATCGTGGTGGCGCGCACGCCGACGATGAACTGGTGCTGTGCCATCAGCACGAATATCTCGATCAGCGCATATGGCGTGACCCGGAACACGGTGTCGCTGGTCGCCTCGATATAGCCGTTGCAGACCCGGAAGCGCGGATTGAGCTCGTAGATGTTCACTGGCTCGCAGGCGCGCAGGATCGCCTCGTCGAACAGTTGGGTCAGCATTTCGTTCAGCACGCCGAGTTTCAGCACCCAGCGGAAGTAATCCTTCATGAAATGCTCGACCGCGAGCCCGCGCTTGTCGTCCTCGTAGCCGAACAGCCTGGCCAGGCTCAACTGGTAATCGAACAGCAGCCGGTCCTCGGCGCGATCGGCCAGAATGTGCAGTCCATAGCGGACCCGCCACAGAAAATCCTGCCCGGTGCTGAGTCCCTGGTATTCGGACTCGGTCAGAAAGCCCTGGGCCACGAGCTCGAGCGTGCTTGTGGCGCGGAAATGGCGCTTGGCCACCCAGCCGACCGTCTGTACATCGCGCAATCCGCCCGGACAACCCTTGATATTCGGTTCGAGGTTGTACTCGGTGTTGTTGAACTTGCGATGACGCGCGATCTGTTCGTCCCACTTGGCGCGGAAAAACCGGGCGCTCGGCCAGATCTGGTCGGGTCCGGTCAGCGCGGACAGACGCTCGAGCAGCGCGCCCTCACCGGCGACGATGCGAGCCTCCATGATGCTGGTTGCGATGGTGATGTCGGCGAGCGCGGCGGCGCGGCATTCCTCGATGGTGCGCACGCTGTGACCGATGGCGAGGCCGGTGTCCCACAGGAAGGTGATGAAAGACTCGAGCGCCGCGGCGTTCGCGCCGCGGATCTCCGCCGCCTCGAGCAGCACCAGCACATCGACATCCGAATGCGGGTGCAGTTCGCCGCGCCCGTAGCCGCCCACCGCCACCAGCGCGATGCCCGGGTGTGCGGAGAGCCCAAGATGAGTCCATATGCAACGCAGGATGGTGTCGATATGGCGTGCCCGCTCGCAGACCAGCGTGCGGATGTCGTCACCCGCGACAAAACGCTGGTCCAGATGGGTGCGCAGCAGGCTCAGTTGTTCGCGAACCGAGGCGAGCAGCGGTGCGCCTTCATCCAGTGTCGCGGCAAGCTGCGACTCGGTCAGGGGTACGCCCACGTATGCTGTTCCCTCACGCGGCGCCGAAGAACGGTTCTCCGCGCCTGGCGGTGAGCACTTCGTGGCCGTCCGCGGTAACCAGGATGGTATGTTCCCACTGCGCCGAAAGGCGCCCGTCCTTGGTCTCGACGGTCCAGCCGTCGCGTTTCGAGAGCTTGGTGAAGCGCTTGCCGGCATTGATCATCGGCTCGATGGTGAAGGTCATTCCCTCCACGAGTTCCATGCCGGTCCCGGCCCGGCCGTAATGCAGCACCTGGGGTTCCTCGTGAAACTGGCTGCCGATTCCGTGCCCGCAATATTCACGTACCACCGAATAATAATTGCCTTCGGCGTGCTGCTGGATCAACTCACCGATATCCCC
This sequence comes from Gammaproteobacteria bacterium, assembly GCA_016705365.1. Taxonomy (NCBI): domain Bacteria; kingdom Pseudomonadati; phylum Pseudomonadota; class Gammaproteobacteria; species Gammaproteobacteria bacterium. The sequence goes on from JADIYI010000008.1 coordinate 1,994,741, forward strand.
GAGGTGGGCCCCGGGGCGCACGATTTCGATGGCGCGATAGAGACATTCCCGGGTGACTCTGCTCAGGCGCTCGGCATGGGGCCCGGCATCGCCGACCAGGAACATCGCGCTGGTATCGCCGTGGTAGCCATCCTTCAGCACGGTGATATCGATATTGATGATGTCGCCGCTCTTCAGAATCTTGCGATCCGAGGGGATGCCGTGGCAAACCACCTGGTTGAGCGAGGTACAGATCGATTTGGGAAAGCCGTGATAGTTCAGCGGTGCCGGTATCGCCTGCTGGACCCCGACGATGTATTCGTGGCAGATGCGATCGAGTTCGCCGGTGCTGACGCCGGGCACCACGCTCGGAGCGATCATTTCCAGCACCTCCGCCGCCAGACGACCGGCGACGCGCATCCGCGCGATTTCCTCGGCGGTTTTGACGTAACCCGGCATCGGGTTTGGCTGGCTCCTCATGGTGTTATCGGTTCCCCTGCTGTTGGACATCTGCGACAGGCTCTCGCGGGCGCGGACAATTGTAAACCATTCACGGCCGGTCAATCTTGTCAAAAATGGGGGCCCAGGTTCAATTTGGCCGGAGGACGTGGTATAAAGCCGCCCGCCTCGGAGAGCCGCCAAGCGTTTCCGGGGTGGGGTGAAGTCACACGATCCAGCGCCATCCGGCGTGGACGTTGGGTGACTTGCCCGAATGTCACACATGCACCGTCACATGGGCTGGGGTGCCCACCGACGCGCGCGATGCCTCCGGGTTTCTCGTTGCGGGGTCGGCCCATGGGGTGCGTGGAGGATCAACCCTTATCAATGCAGGTGAACAATGACTACGGTATCCATGAAGGAAATGCTGCAGGCTGGGGTCCATTTCGGCCACCAGACCCGCTACTGGAACCCGAAGATGAAGCAATACATCTTCGGCGCGCGCAACAAGGTTCATATCATCAATCTCGAGCACACGGTGCCGGCTTTCAACGAGGCGCTGGGCTTCGTGCGCCAGCTGTCCTCGAACAAGAACCGCCTGCTGTTCGTCGGTACCAAGCGTGCCGCCAGCAGTATCGTGAAGGAAGAGGCGAGTCGCGCCGGCATGCCGTTCGTGAGCCACCGCTGGCTCGGCGGCATGCTCACCAACTACAAGACCATCCGTGCCTCGATCAAGCGGCTGCGTGAGCTCGAGCAGCAGAGCATGGACGGAACCTTCCTGCATCTCACCAAGAAAGAAGCGCTGATGCGCACTCGCCTGATGGCCAAGCTCGAGCAGAGCATCGGTGGCATCAAGGACATGGGCGGGCTGCCGGATGCGATATTCGTGGTCGACGTCGATCATGAGCGCATCGCGGTGACCGAGGCCAACAAGCTCGGCATCCCGGTCATCGGCATCTGCGACAGCAACAGCGATCCGACGGGCATCGATTACCTGATTCCGGGCAATGATGATTCGATTCGTGCGGTCAAGCTGTATGTGTCGGCGGTTGCGGATGCCTGTCTCGCCGGTCGCCAGGATGCCGGCGGTGCGGTCGCGAAGGATGAGTTCGTCGAAGTCGCCGCGCAGGAGCGCGCCGGCTGATCGACATTCGCCGACCGGAAAGGTCCGGCCGGCATCGAATCGAAAGCGGCGGCCCGTGAGCCGCCGCTTTCGCATGCAAATTCAGCAAATCCGGAGGTAATCGAAATGGCGGACATCAGTGCTGCAATGGTAAAGGAACTGCGCGAGCGTACCGGTCTGGGCATGATGGAGTGCAAAAAGGCACTGGTCGAGGCAAATGGCGATCTGGACGCCGCGGTCGACGAACTGCGCAAGTCGAGCGGCATGAAAGCGGCCAGGAAAGCAGGGCGCACCGCTGCCGATGGCGTGATCTGCGTGCGCGCGGCAGACGGGCGAGGTCTCATCATCGAGGTCAACAGCGAAACCGATTTCGTGGCGCGTGACGCCAACTTTCTTGGCTTCGTCGCCAAGGTGGCCGATCAGGCGTTTGCCGCAAAGCTCGGCGACGTGAGCGCGCTGATGAGCGGCGCGCTGGAGACCGAACGCGCCGCCCTGGTGCAGAAGATCGGCGAGAACATCTCGGTGCGGCGCCTCGACTCGATGGATGTGGGCGGCGGGGTGCTCGGCAGCTACGTGCATGGCAACAACAAGATCGGCGTACTGGTCGGACTGCGCGGTGGATCGGCCGAGCTCGCGCGCGATGTGGCGATGCACGTGGCGGCGCTGAACCCGCAGTTCGGAACGCCGGCCGAGGTGCCCGCCGCCGTGATCGATAAGGAGCGCGAGATTCTCGTGGCCCAGGTTGCCGACAGCGGCAAGCCGGCCGATATCGTGGCCAAGATGGTCGACGGTCGGGTGCGCAAGTTTCTTGCCGAGATCAGTCTTTCCGAGCAGTCCTTTGTCAAGGATCCCGATACCACCGTGGGCAAGCTGCTGAAGCAGGCGGGGGCCGAGCTGATCGGCTTCGTACGCTTCGAGGTCGGCGAGGGCATCGAGAAGGAAGACAAGGATTTCGCGGCCGAGGTGGCGGCGCAATTGAAAGGCTGATGCCGGGGGCGCTGCACGCAACGCCGCGCCGGACGTGCCGGCGCGCCGGGGGGTGCGAAGCGGCAGACGCCACGCGTATATGGCTGTAGACTTGCGCCCGTGCGATTTCCAGACGAGTCTCCCGATGCAAAAGCAGAAAGACAAGAAATACAAGCGGATCCTGCTCAAGTTGAGCGGTGAGGCGCTGACCGGTAACGAAGGCTACGGTATCGATCCGAAGATCCTCGATCGCATGGCGCTCGAGATCGGACAGCTGGTAGGGATCGGGGTGCAGGTCGGACTGGTGATCGGCGGGGGCAACCTGTTTCGCGGTGCCTCGCTGCATGCCTCCGGCATGGACCGCGTGACCGGCGATCATATGGGCATGCTGGCCACGGTGATGAATGCGCTGGCGATGCGCGATGCGCTGGAGCGCTCCAATATCTCCTCGTCGATCATGTCCGCGATTCCGATGAGCGGGATCGTGGATCACTACGACCGGCGCAAGGCGATTCGCCAGCTTGGCCAGGGTGATGTGGTGATCTTTGCCGCGGGTACCGGCAATCCGTTTTTCACCACCGATTCCTCGGCTTGCCTGAGGGGCATCGAGGTCGATGCGGAGCTGGTGCTGAAAGCCACCAAGGTGGACGGGGTCTACACCAGCGATCCCCTGACCAATCCCGATGCGGTGCGCTTCGAGCGGCTCGGTTTTGACGAGGTGCTGGCCCGCAAGCTCGAGGTGATGGACCTCACCGCGATCTGCCTGTGTCGCGATCACCACATGCCGGTGCGCGTGTTCGCGATGGACAAGCCCGGCGCGCTGCTCAGTATCGTGATGGGCGGCGACGAAGGCACCCTGATCGATTAGCCGTTGCTGCAGAGGAACTTGTCGTGATCAATGAGTTGAAGAAAGATGCCGAGACCCGCATGGGCAAGAGTGTCGAGATGCTGGGGCTGGCGTTCAACAAGATCCGCACCGGGCGGGCCCATCCGAGCCTGCTCGACACGGTCCGTGTCGCCTACTACGGCAACGAGGTGCCGCTCAGCCAGGTGGCGAACATCAGCGTCGAGGATTCCCGCACACTGATGATCACGCCGTGGGAGCGGGCCATGGTGCCCGAGGTGGAAAAGGCCATCATGAAATCCGATCTGGGGCTGAACCCCTCGAGCGCCGGACAGGTCATACGCCTGCCGATGCCTGCACTCACCGAGGAGACGCGCAAGGGTTTCATCCGCCAGGCGCGTCACGAGGCGGAAGCCGCACGGGTGTCGGTGCGCAATATCCGTCGCGACGTGAACGGTGATCTGAAAGCCCTGCTGAAAGACAAGACGGTTTCCGAGGATGAGGAGCGGCGCGCCCAGGACGAGGTGCAGAAGCTCACCGATCGTTTCGTGTCCGAGATCGATCATATGCTCGCGTCCAAGGAAAAGGACCTGATGGATATCTGAGCGCAGGCCAGCGGGCGCGAGTCGCAATTCCCATGGCATCCACGCCATTCGTTCCGGAGGTCGAAGCACCGGGCAACATACCGCAGCACGTGGCCATCATCATGGATGGCAACGGCCGTTGGGCCAAGGCGCGCGGCTTGCCCGCGATCGCCGGCCATCGTGCCGGCATCGAGGTGATCCGCAAGCTGCTCGGCGCGTGCCGCGAACATGGGGTCGAGGTGCTGACACTGTTCGCATTCAGCAGCGAGAACTGGCAACGTCCGCGGGAGGAGGTGCGTGGCCTCATGGCCTTGTTCATGCGCTATCTGCGCGCAGAGGTACGCAAGCTCCACGGCAACGGGATCCGTCTGCGGGTGATCGGTGACCGGGAGCGTTTCGCCCCCCGGTTGCGCCGGCTCATGCAGGACGGTGAACGGCTGACCGCGGACAATCGCGGATTTACCCTCGTCATCGCGGCGGATTACGGTGGCCAGTGGGATATCGTGCAGGCTGCGCGGGCGATTGCCGTCGAGGTAGCTGCCGGACGCATCGCTGCGCACGAGGTCGATGCCGAGCGTCTCGAGCAGCATCTCTGCCTGAGCGATCTGCCGCGCCCGGACCTGCTGATCCGCACCGGTGGCGATCATCGCATCAGCAACTTCCTGCTCTGGCAACTGGCCTATACCGAGTTGTATTTCACCGAGTGCTTCTGGCCGGATTTCGATGCCGGGGAGTTCGCGGCGGCGCTGCGCGATTACTCCGCCCGCGAGCGCCGTTTCGGCGCGCGCCCGGCGCGGATTGCGAGCGAGAAATCCTGATGCTGAAACAACGCTTCATTACCGCGCTGGTTTTTGCCGTGCTCGTGGTGGCGCTGATCCTGCTTGCGCCGCCGGCGTGGATGGGCATGGCGTTTGCGCTGCTGGTGCTGGCGGCCTCCTGGGAGTGGGCAGCACTGGCCGGGTTGGCCACGCGAACGGGCAAAGGAGCCTATGTCGCGCTGATCGGCGTCGTGCTGGGAGGCGCATGCCTGCTGCTGGCGCCATGGTCGATGCAGCCGGGTTCCGGTCTCGGTGCGCTGTTCACGCTGGCTGTCTGCGCCTGGTTGCTGGCGGGCCTGGGCGTGGTACTGTATCCGCGCGGCGCCGGGATCTGGGGTGGCAACGACCGTTTGCGGGCGATGGGTGCGCTGGTGCTGGTGCCTCCGTGGCTTGCCGCGCTGTTCCTGCGCTCGCTGCCCAATGGCGAATACCTGGTGATCTGTGCCATCGCGATCATCGCGTTTGCCGATATCGGCGCCTATTTTACCGGGCGTGCGCTGGGTGGTCCGAAGTTGATGCCGCGAGTCAGCCCTGGCAAGACCTGGTCCGGCTTCTGCGGGGGCGTTGCCGCGAGCATGGCCCTGGCAGTGCTGGTCGGCGTGGTGGTGGGCATCAGCGGCGCGCGTCTCGGCGCCTGGCTTGCCGTGACGCTTGGTGCCGTGCTTGCCTCGGTGGTCGGCGATCTGCTGGAAAGCATGGTCAAACGCCACAGCGGGATCAAGGACAGTGGCTCGCTGTTGCCTGGTCACGGGGGTCTGTTCGACCGGCTCGACAGCCTGACCGCGGGCCTGCCGGTGTTTGCGTTCGGTCTGATGTGCGCGGGTGACCCATGGAAGTAAGCGGCGGCGTACGCAGCATTGCGGTACTCGGCTCCACCGGCTCGATCGGCGTGAGCACGCTCGACGTGATCGCGCGACATCCGCAGCGCTTTCGGGTATTCGCCCTGAGTTGTGCGACGCGCTGGCGCGAGTTGCTGGCGCAATGCCAGGCATTTTCCCCAGAGTATGCCGTGGTGGTCGATCCTCGTGCGGCGGCGCAGTTGCGCGCGGCGATCGCGGAGTCCGGTCTCACGGTCGACGTGCTGGATGGCGAGCAGGGACTGGTCGAGATCGCCACCCATGCGGCGGTCGATACCGTCATGGCAGCCATCGTCGGTGCGGCGGGACTGATGCCGAGCATCGGGGCGGCCCGCGCCGGCAAGCGGGTGTTGCTGGCGAACAAGGAATCGCTGGTCATGGCCGGAGCCTTTTTCATGGATGCGGTGCACGCGGGCGGCGCTGAATTGTTGCCGATCGACAGCGAACACAATGCCATTTTTCAATGCCTGCCGGGCGGCTATCGCAGCGGCGAACGGGAAGTGGCGGTGCGCCGCCTGTTGCTCACGGCCTCGGGCGGGCCGTTTCGTGAACTTGCACCGGAGCAACTGGCGCGCGTGACGCCGGAACAGGCGGTCAAGCACCCCAACTGGGTGATGGGGCGCAAGATCTCGGTCGACTCGGCGAGCATGATGAACAAGGGTCTCGAACTGATCGAGGCGTGCTGGATGTTCGCGATGCCCGCCGATCGCATCGAAGTCGTGATCCATCCGCAGAGCGTGGTCCACTCGCTGGTCGAGTATGTCGACGGCTCGGTGCTGGCGCAGCTTGGCAACCCCGACATGCGGGTTCCGATCGCTTGCGGCCTGGCGTGGCCCGAGCGTATCGAATCGGGAGCGGCCTCGCTCGATCTGGCCGGCGGGCCGGCGCTGGCGTTCGAGAAACCCGACCTGGGGCGCTTTCCCTGTCTGGGTCTGGCGATGCACGCGGCGCGTGTTGGCAGATCCGCGCCGGTGGTGTTGAATGCGGTAAACGAGGTCGTGGTGGCTGCGTTCCTCGAAAGACGGATCGGCTTCACCCGGATCGCCGAGCTGATAGACAGGGTGCTGCAACGGCACATTGTCGCAGAACCGGAATCGCTGGAGCATGTCAAAGCCCTCGATGCCGATGCGCGCGTGCTGGCGCGCGAGCTGCTCGGCGTGCTGGATTAGCGGGGGAAAAGACATGGATATGCTGCAAACCATCCTGATTACCGTGGTGACCCTCGGGATCCTCGTCGCGGTGCACGAATACGGCCATTTCTGGGTTGCGCGCCGCTGTGGCGTCAAGGTCCTGCGCTTCTCGATCGGTTTTGGCAAGGCCGTATGGCGCCATCAGGGGCGCGACGGGACGGAATACGTGGTGGCCGCGGTGCCGCTTGGCGGCTACGTGAAAATGCTCGACGAGCGTGAAGGGCCGGTGGCCGACGACGAGCTGACGCTGAGCTTCAACCGCAAGCCGGTGCTGGCGCGCATCGCGGTCGTGGCAGCGGGCCCGCTGGCCAATTTCCTGCTCGCCATATTTGCGTTCTATCTCCTTTACATGATTGGAGTGCGCGGTCTGGCACCGGTGATCGGCGAGGTCCGTCCCGGATCCATAGCGGAAGCGGCGGGCCTCGAGCCGGGACAGGAACTCGTGGCCATCGACGGCGAGCCGACTCGCACGCGGCAGGCGGTGGCGATGCAATTGCTGCAGCGGCTCGGAGAGAGTGGCGAGATCCGCTTCTCGGCGCGCTACCCCGATTCGGAACTGGTCTACGAGACCACGGCGCATGTGGAAGGCTGGCTGAAAGGCGCCGACGAACCCGATCTGCTGGACGGACTCGGCATCGAGTATCTGCAGCCGGTGGTCGAGCCGCGGATCGCGGAAGTGATGGCTGGCAGTCCGGCCGAACTGGGCGGCATGCGCCCGGCGGACCGCATTCTCGCCGTCGATGGGGTGCCGGTATCCACCTGGCAGGAATGGGTGGACCTGGTGCGCGACAGCGCGGGAGTGACACTCGGGGTCAAGGTGGAGCGCGACGGGTCGCCGCACCTGTTGCAGATCACGCCTGCGCGCGTCAAGCGCGCGGACGGCAGCGAGGGCGGGCAGGTCGGGGTGTCGGTGCAGGTGCCGGAATGGCCTGCCGAATACCTCAGAATGGAACGCTATGGCCCGTTGAAGGCCTGGACGCCCGCATTGGCCCAGACCTGGTCGCTGTCGGTGTTTACCGTGGACTCGGTCCGCAAGATGCTCGAGGGTCTCATATCACCGAAAAACTTGAGCGGACCCATCACGATTGCTAAAGTGGCGTCCGCCTCGGCGCGATCGGGTTTCGAAGCCTATATCAGCTTTCTCGCGCTGCTTAGCATCAGCCTGGGTGTTTTGAACCTGTTGCCGATTCCGGTGCTCGATGGCGGCCATCTGATGTACTGTTTCATCGAGATGCTCAAGGGCAGCCCGGTTTCGGAGCGGGTGCAGATGCTCGGTTACCAGGTCGGCCTGTTCATTCTGGTCGGCGTGATGATGCTGGCTTTTTACAACGACCTGAGTCGCCTTGCGGCAAACTGATGTGGTTTGCCGCGCAGGGCAGGACTCGACGCACAAGGACCTGCCAGATACCCCCCATGAAGCGATATCTAGTTCTGCTGCCGTTGCTGTTCGGCCTCGCCGGGATGGCATGGGCCGAGTCGTTCGTGGTCACCGACATCCGTGTCGAGGGCCTGCAACGCATTTCCCCCGGATCCGTGTTCAACGATATCCCGATCAAGGTCAACGATCGCATCGACCAGGCGGCGATCGCCGACACCTCGCGGGCGCTGTTCCGTTCGGGCAATTTCGATGATGTGCAGATTGGCCGCGATGGCGATGTGCTGGTCATCACCCTGGTCGAACGACCGTCGATCAGCGAAATCAACATCGATGGCAACAAGGCGATCGAAACCGATGCGCTGATGGACGGACTCAAGGGAGCCGGGCTCGCGGTGGGACAGGTGTTCCAGCGTGCCACGCTCGAGCAGATGCGCGTGGAACTGCAACGCCAGTATGTCAGCCAGGGGCGTTACGATGCCACGATCGAGACCGAGATCGCGGAGCAGGCACGCAACCGGGTCGCGGTGAACATCAATATCTCCGAAGGCAGCGTTGCCGCGATCAAGCACATCAACATCGTGGGTAACTCGGTGTTCAACGAAGACGATCTGGTCGATCTGTTCGAGCTCAAATCCTCGGGCTGGCTGTCGTGGATCACCAGCGATGACAAGTACTCGCGCGAGAAGCTCAACGGCGGCCTCGAGAACCTGAGCTCCTATTATCTCGATCGCGGCTATATCCGCTTCAACATCGACTCGACCCAGGTCGCGATCACCCCGGATCGCAGCGGCGTCTACATCACCGTGAATATCACCGAGGGCGACAAGTATGCGGTGACGAAGGTCGATCTGTCGGGAGATATCGTGCTCTCCGAGGAAGAGATGCGGCGTTACCTGCTGTTGCGCGAAGGTCAGGATTTTTCCCAGGTCCAGGTCACCAATACCGAGGAGCTGATCACGCAGCGCCTCGGCGTGGAAGGCTACACCTTTGCCAAGGTCAACGGGATTCCCGAGATCAACGACGAGGACAAGACGGTCGCGGTCAAGTTTTTCATCGATCCGGGCAAGCGCACCTATGTGCGGCGCATCGAGTTCCGTGGCAACGTGAAGAGCATCGACGAGGTGCTGCGCCGCGAGATGCGCCAGATGGAGTCGGCGCCGGCTTCCTCGGCTTTGATCGAGCAGTCGCGCGTGCGTCTCGAGCGGCTCGGCTTCTTCAAGGAGGTCAAGACCGAGAACAAGGAGGTACCCGGCACCGATGACATGATCGATGTGGAGTACACGGTGGAGGAACAGTCCTCCGGCAGTATCGGGGCAAGCGTGGGTTATGCGCAGGACGCCGGGCTCATCCTCGGCGCGAACCTGCAGCAGAACAACTTCCTTGGCACCGGCAAGCAGATCGGAATCGGCCTGAACACCAGCCAGTACCAGTCGCTCTACAGCTTCAATTACGTCGATCCGTATTTCACGGAAGACGGGGTGAGCCGTGGCTTCACGCTGTTCTACCGTTCGACCGATCTGGAAGAGATCAACGTCGCGAGTTACACCACGGATACCATCGGCGGGACGGTGAGTTTCGGCTATCCGATCAGCGAGACCCAGCGCCTTGGGCTGAGTGTGGGCGTGAATCACACCGATATTACCGCCGGTCGCGGCGCGGTGCAGGAGATCAAGGGCAGCCCGCGCCCGATCAAGAACACCATTGGCTATGTCAACCAGAGCGATCTTTCGCTGACGAACGGCTGGTACCCGCTCGATGCCATCCAGTCCCCGGTACCCGACAGTTTCTTCCAGACCGGCACCCCGGATGGCTTTCTCGATCTGTATGGCGACGTCTATGACAACCTCCTGCTCACCGGCAGCTGGTCGCAGTTCGCGCTGAACCGCGGCCAGCTCGCAACCCGCGGGTATTCGCAGAATCTCTCGTTGCAGGTTTCCACGCCGGGCAGCGATCTCGAGTATTACAAGATCACTTACAACGGCCAGATCTTTCTGCCGTTGTGGCGCCAGTTCACTTTCCATCTGCGTTCCGATCTCGGTTATGGCGGCGGCTGGGGTGACACCAGCGAGTTGCCGTTCTATGAGCACTTCTATGCCGGTGGTTTCCGCTCGGTACGCGGCTACAAGAGCAATACGCTGGGTCCCCAGAGTACGCCGGCCCAGACCTACCGGATCCAGAATGTCCCCGTTTACGACGCCAACGGCAACGTCGTCGACGTGGTCAACGATCAGTACGTCTATATCAGTTGTGCGCCGACGGTCGATGGCGCGGGCGTGGTGCGCTGTGATGGCCCGGATGGCGAAAAGATCCTGGTTGACGGGGTGTACACCAACAACAACGGCACCGATCCCTTTGGCGGCAACATACTCGTCGAAGGCAGCGCCGAGGTGTTGTTCCCCTTGCCGTTCATCAAGGATCAGCGCTCCGTACGCTCGGGCTTGTTCCTCGATTTTGGTAATGTTTTTGATACCAATTGCAAATCCCAGCAATTAATATGCTCCGACCTTGATTTCGGCGAGCTGCGTTACTCGGTCGGCTTCGGAGTGACCTGGATCACCGGTTTCGGTCCAATCACTTTCAGCCTGGCCAAACCGCTCAACGACGAGCGCGAGGACAACACCGAGATCTTCCAGTTCTCGCTCGGTCAGGGCTTTTAAGCGGGTTATTTCCCCATCACCTCAACATTTTGGAGTCGTGTAGTGAAGCGCTTTGGTCGTACAGCGGCGATTGCCTGCCTGATGTGTGTGTTTTCCGCCACCGCTCTTGCCCAGGGCAAAGTCGCGGTACTGAACCTCGAGGAAGCCGTGTTCAGCACGGAAGAAGCCAAAGCGCAGTTCAATATCCTGCGCCAGACGCCCGATTACACCAAGAACAAGAAAGATGCCGAGGCGCTGAAGAAGCAGTACGAGGACCTCGCGGAGCAGTTCAACAAGAACCGCGAAGTCATGAGCGCCGAGCAAGAAGCCGAGCAGGGCCGCAAGATCAAGGAAGTGGGTGCGGACCTCGAGTTCGTGGTCAAGAAACTGCAGCAGTCCGAGCGTGATGTCGCGCAGCGCGTGATGCGTGAAATGATGCCGCGCGCCAACACGGTGGTGATGGACGTGGTGAAAGCCGAGAGCATTGGCCTGTTGCTGAATGCCCAGGCTGCGCTGTACGCGGATGCCGGTTACAGCATCAACGGCAAGGTCACCGAAAAGCTCAACCAGCTGAAAAAATGATGTTGCGCCGCGCCGGCGCACTCTCTGACGGGTGCGCGGCACGGCGGCCGGGGCGGTTATGCTGCGGGTCCCAATGGCGGCTCGATGTCCGGTTGACTGCCTGGTCGTGCCGGATTCCTACCTGTGTTTTGCCCGCCTGTCGGCGTTGTTCGACGAGACTCCGCGAGCGGTCCCCGGCATTCACCCGAGCGCCGTGATCGATGTGTCTGCGCGTGTCCCTCCGGGCGCCAGCACCGGGCCCCACTGCAGCCTCGAACAGGGAGTCGAGATCGGTGCCGGCACCTGCATCGATCGCGGGACGCTGGCCGACACCCTGCTCGGTCGTGGTGTAAAGATAGACAATCAGGTGCAGATAGCGCATAACGCACAAATCGGCGACTACACGGCGATCGCCGGATGCGCGGGTATCGGCGGCAGTGTGCGGGTCGGAAAATATTGTCGCATGGGCGGCGGTGCCGCTCTGGTTGGGCCGCTCGAAATCGCCGATCATGTGACGATCACCGCGATGAGCCTGATAAACCGTTCCGTTCCCGAGCCAGGCTCGTAATCTTCGGGTACGCTGGCGGAAATGGAACGGCACCTGGGTACCACCGCCCGCCAACCTGGAGATGATCGCTCATGCTGATGGACGTAAACGAGATCCGCGAATACCTGCCGCATCGCTACCCCTTCCTGCTGGTGGACCGGGTGACCGAGCTGACGCCCGGCACGTCGATCGTCGCGTACAAGAATGTGAGCGTGAACGAGGGTTTTTTCGAGGGTCATTTCCCGGGGCTGCCGGTGATGCCGGGGGTGCTGATCGTGGAAGCGCTGGCCCAGGCTGCCGGAATTCTCGGCTTCCGGACCATGAACAAGAAACCTGCCGACGGCTCGATCTACTACTTCGTGGGTGCCGACAAGCTGCGCTTCAAGCGCCCGGTGGTGCCGGGTGACCGCCTGCAGCTCGAGGCGCGCATCGTCACCGAGAAGCGCGGTATCTGGAAGTTCGACTGCGTGGCCTCGGTCGACGGGCAACTGGTGTGCGAGGCGAGCATCCTGTGTGCGGATCGCCGGCGGTGATCAATGCGCGTGCGCTGCTCCATGCGTGGTGCGCGCCGCGGACGCGGTGATCGAACTCGCCACGCGTGAAGGTGGAGCATGAGCGACTGGGCCGAACTGCTCGCGACGCGACAATGTGTGGCGGGTGTCGATGAGGCCGGGCGCGGCCCGCTTGCCGGCGATGTGATTGCTGCGGCGGTCATCCTGCCAGCCGACGCCTGCCTGCCGGGACTGCGCGATTCGAAGCAGCTCAGCCATGCCCGCCGCCCGCAGCTGGCGGCGGCGGTGCGCGAGCAGGCGCGCGGCTGGGCGCTCGGTCGCGCCAGTGTCGAGGAAATCGACCGGCTGAACATCCTGCAGGCGAGCCTGCTGGCGATGCACCGCGCGGTGCAGGCGCTGAACCTGGTTCCGGATCTGGTGCTGGTCGATGGCAATCGCTGCCCCGTCTGGCGGTATGCGTCGGTGGCGGTGGTCAGGGGCGATGCGCTGGTTCCCGCGATAAGTGCCGCCTCGGTGCTGGCCAAGGTTGCGCGCGATGAGGAGATGAAGCTGCTCGATCGACAGTACCCCGATTACGGCTTTGCACTGCACAAGGGCTACCCCACGGCGGCACATCTCGCGGCCCTTGCGCGGTTTGGTCCGTGCCCGATCCATCGCCGCTCCTTTGCACCGGTACGCACGGCAGTTGCGCAATGCGCGCTGGATTTCGATTGAGGCATTCATGAGCAGGCACTTCGTCCATTTACGGCTCCATTCCGAATTTTCGATGATCGATGGCCTGGTGCGCATCGACAAGCTGGTCGAACGCGCCGCCGAACTCGGTATGCCGGCCGTGGCACTGACCGACCAGAGCAACCTGTACGCGTTGATCAAGTTCTACAAGGCCGCGCAGAAAGCGGGTGTCAAACCGATTGTCGGCTGCGATGTGCAGGTCGAGACGGGCGGTGCGATTTTCCCGCTGACCCTGCTCGTTTGCGCCCAGGAGGGCTATCGCAACCTGACGCGGCTGATTTCGCGCGGCTGGCTCGAGGGTCAGCAAATGGGGCGGCCGGTGTTGCAGCGCGACTGGCTGGTACAAAGTTGTGACGGGTTGATAGCGCTGTCAGGCGCTCGCGATGGTGATGTCGGCCAGGCACTGCTGGCCGAACGGGGCGAACTGGCGCAGGAGCTGCTGGGCGCCTGGATGACGCAGTTCCCGGGGCGATTCTATATCGAGTTGTGCCGCACCGGACGGCCGCACGAAGAGGACTACCTGCACCTGGCGGTGGAACTCGCGGGACGTCTGCGCTGCCCGGTGGTTGCCACCAACGATGTGCGCTTTCTTGATCGCAGCGACTACGAGGCACACGAGGCGCGTGTCTGCATTCACGAGGGGCGGGCACTCGAAGACCCGCGCCGCCAGCGTCTTTTCAGCCCTTACCAGTACCTGCGCCCGGCGCAGGAGATGCAGGCCCTGTTCGCGGATATCCCGGAGGCGCTCGAGAACAGCGTGGAGATCGCGCGCCGCTGCAGCATCGAGCTCGAGCTCGGCAAATATTATCTGCCCGACTATCCGGTACCCGCGGGTACCCGGATCGAGGATTTTCTGCAGCGCCTCGCCCAGGAAGGGCTGGTTGCGCGCCTGGCGGCGTTCGGCGATGGCGCGGCACGCAGGGACGCCTACCAGGAACGGCTGGACTTCGAGCTCGACACGATCAATTCGATGGGCTTTGCCGGTTATTTCCTGATCGTGATGGATTTCATTCGCTGGGCGAAGAACAACGCGGTGCCGGTCGGGCCAGGCCGCGGTTCGGGTGCCGGTTCGCTGGTCGCCTATGTTCTGGGCATCACGGATATCGATCCGCTCCAGTACAACCTGCTGTTCGAGCGCTTCCTGAATCCGGAGCGGGTATCGCTGCCCGACTTCGACGTGGACTTCTGCATGGAGGGACGCGACCGGGTGATTGCCTACGTGGCGGATACCTACGGGCGCGACGCGGTCTCCCAGATCATCACCTTCGGCACCATGGCCGCCAAGGCCGTGGTGCGCGATGTGGCGCGGGTACAGGGCAAGCCATACGGACTGGCCGACAAGCTCTCCAAGCTCATCCCGTTCGAACCCGGCATGACGCTCGAAAAAGCCATGGCGCAGGAGGAGCCGCTGCGCGATTTCGTTGCCCGCAACGAGGAGGTGGCGGAGATCATGGAGATGGCCTTCAAGCTCGAAGGCCTGGCGCGCAACGTGGGCAAGCATGCCGGCGGCGTGGTGATCGCTCCCACCACGCTCACCGATTTCGCACCGCTCTATTCCGACGAAGCCGGTGGCGGCCTGGTTACCCAGTTCGACAAGGACGATGTCGAGCAGGTCGGCCTGGTCAAGTTCGATTTTCTCGGCCTGCGCACGCTCACGATCATCGATTGGGCCCTGGCGATCGTCAACCGCAGGCTTGCGGGGGAGCAGCGCGAGCCGATCGACATCAACCGCATCGCGCTCGATGACCCGCTGGTTTATGCATCCTTGCAGCGCGCGGAAACCACGGCGATCTTCCAGCTCGAATCGCGCGGCATGAAGGACCTGATAAAGCGCCAGCAGCCGAGTTGCTTCGAGGACATCATTGCGCTGGTCGCGCTGTTCCGTCCCGGACCGCTGCAGTCCGGAATGGTCGACGATTTCATCGACCGCAAGCACGGGCGCTCGATCGTGCGCTATCCGCACCCGCGGCTCGAGCCGATTCTCAACAATACCTACGGTGTGATCCTCTACCAGGAGCAGGTGATGCAGATCGCCCAGGTGCTGGCTGGCTACACGCTCGGCGGCGCGGACGTGTTGCGCCGTGCGATGGGCAAGAAAAAAGCCGAGGAGATGGCGCAGCAGCGCGAGATCTTTATTGCCGGCGCCAGCACCCAGGGGGTCGCCGTCGAGGTTGCGGCATCGATCTTCGATCTGATGGAGAAATTTGCCGGCTACGGCTTCAACAAATCGCACTCCGCGGCCTATGCGCTGGTGTCCTACCAGACAGCCTGGCTGAAGACCCATTTCCCGGCGGAATTCATGGCCGCGGTGTTGTCGGCGGAAATGAGCAATACGGACAAGGTGGTGGTGCTGATCGAGGAGTGCCGGCACATGAAGCTGGCGCTGGTGCTGCCCGACGTCAACAGCGGGGAATTCCGTTTCACGGTCAACAAACGCGGCGAGGTGGTCTACGGTCTCGGTGCGATCAAGGGTATCGGCGAGGGGCCGGTGGAGAGCATCGTCGCGGCGCGCACCGCGGATGGAGAGTTCCGTGACCTGTTCGACTTCTGCACACGTACCGATCCGCGTCGGGTCAACAAGCGGGTGCTCGAGGCGCTCATCCGCTCCGGTGCGATGGATGGGCTTGGCGCCTCGCGTGCGGTGCTGATGGCGGCGATGGCGGAGGCGCTCAAGGCGGCCGAACAGCGCGCGCGCAATCTCGATGTCGGTTTGATGGACATGTTTGCCGACAACGCGCCTGCGAGCACCGGAGAGGACGTGTATGCCGCCTTCAGGGCGGCTGCCGAGTGGAGCGCGAGGGAGCGTCTGCGTGGCGAGAAGGAGACGCTCGGCCTTTACGTGACGGGGCATCCGATCGACGATCACGAGGCGGAGATCGCGCAGTTCACGCGCACGCGCATCACGCAATTGAGGGCGGACCAGGAGCCGCAGCGTATCGTGGGCCTGGTGGTTGGCATGCGCACCATGAAAAGCAAGCGTGGCGAGGATATCGCGTTCCTGCAGCTCGACGATCGCAGCGCTCGTGTCGAGGTGTCGCTGTTTTCCGATGTCTACCGCGCCTGCCGTGAACACGCAGTGCGCGATACCATCCTCGTCGTGGAGGGGGTGGTGAGCGTCGATGATTTTTCGGGTGGCATGAGAATGCGCGCCAACGAGGCCTATACGCTTGTCGAGGCGCGCCGCCGGTTTGCGCGCGAATTGGTGCTGCAGCTCGGTGAGGACGATTTCGCCGCTGATTTCACCAGCGTGCTGGGCCGTCTCCTGGGAGGCGGTCGTGCGCGCGAGGGCTGCGCGGTGCGGGTGGTCTACAGCACGGCGGATGCCAGTGCGGAGATCAGCCTGGGGGATCAGTGGCGCCTGCTGCCGAGCGACGAGGCACTGGCGCGGTTGCGCGAGCGCCTCGGAGCGGGGCGGGTGAGCTTGCGCTATTCGTCCTGAGCTCAAAGGATCGTGGAAGTTTCACGTGCGGCTTGTTAAGCTCTAGCACCCGTCATGGACCAGGATCGCATTTCCTAGATGAACCCCAGCTATCTCGATTTCGAACAGCCGATCGCCGAACTCGAGGCGAAGATCGAGGAGTTGCGTCTGGTCGGCAATGACAACCAGATCAATATCACGGAAGAAATCGAGAAGCTGCGGCAGAAAAGCGACCGCCTGACCGAGAAAATCTATTCCTCCCTGACCGCCTGGCAGATCGTCAAGGTCGCCCGTCATCCGCGTCGTCCCTACACGCTCGACTACATCGAGCGGATCTTCAGCGGTTTCGAGGAGTTGCACGGTGACCGGCATTTCGCCGACGACAATGCCATCGTCGCGGGGATCGGGCGGCTGGGCGACACGGCGGTGATGGTGATCGGGCAGGAAAAGGGGCGGGGCGTCCAGGAAAAGGTCAGGCGCAATTTCGGCATGCCGAGGCCCGAGGGTTATCGCAAGGCGCTGCGGCTGATGGAGCTTGCGGAGCGCTTCGGCCTGCCGGTCATCACCCTGATCGATACTCCCGGCGCGTATCCGGGCATCGATTCCGAGGAGCGGGGAATCAGCGAGGCGATCGCGCAGAATCTCGCAGTGATGTCACGGCTGCGTACGCCGATCATCTGCGTGGTGATCGGCGAGGGCAGTTCGGGCGGTGCGCTCGGCATCGGCGTGGGCGATCATCTTGCGATGCTTCAGTACTCGACCTATTTCGTGATCTCGCCCGAGGGCTGTGCCAATATCATCTGGAAAACCTCCGACAAGGCGCCGGAGGCGGCCGAAGCGATGGGCGTCACCTCCACGGTGCTGCAGGAGATGGGCATCGTCGATGCGACCATTCCCGAGCCGCTGGGTGGCGCTCACCGGGACGTGGACGCGATTGCCGCGCGTGTCCAGGAACATCTGCTCACGGAATTGCAACGCCTGAAATCGATCCCGCTCGATGAACTGTGCGAAATCCGTTTCCAGCGCCTGATGTCCTACGGCAGCCGCTGATCGCCGATGCCGTGACGCCCGCCGTTCTCGAATCGCTCCTCGCCGAATTTCCGGCGCGGCGGCGTTGGGTGGTGGCGTTCAGCGGGGGTCTTGATTCCAGCGTGCTGCTGCACCTCTGCGCATCTTTTTTGGCGGGGCGCGGGGGCGCGCCACAACTGGTGGCATTGCACGTCAATCATGCCGTTCATGAAAACGCGGCGGACTGGGAACTGCACTGTGCCCGGGTCTGCGCGGCGCTTGGCGTGACCTTCGTTGCGCGTCGCGCACAACTCCCGGACGGAATCTCCGACGGTGCATCCGAGGATGTGTTGCGGGTGGCGCGATACCGCGAATTCGAAGCCTTCTGTCTTGGAACCGATCTGCTGTTGCTGGCGCATCAGCGCGATGACCAGGCGGAAACCGTGCTGCTGCGGTTGTTGCGTGGGGCGGGCCCCGCGGGACTTGGCGGCATGCCCCGCACGCGGGTGTTGGGGCACACCCTGCTGTGCCGACCGCTGCTGGCGCTGCCCCGGGCCGGCTTGCTCGGCTATGCGCTCGCACAGGGCATCGTCTGGGTAGATGATCCGAGCAATGCCTTGTCAGGCTACGACCGCAGTTATCTGCGCACCACGATATTTCCGCTCCTGGAGCAGCGCTGGCCCGGAGCGGGGGCGCGCATGGCGCGCACCGCATCGCACTGCGCCGAGGCGGCGCAGATCTGCGCGGAGCGTGCCGAACAGGACCTGCGTGCAGTGTGTAGTAACGATGCGTTGGGCCTGCCATGCTTCGTGCTCGAGGCGTGGCGCCGCTTGCCCGGGCCGCGCGCCCTCAACGTGCTGCGTGCCTGGCTCGAGCGGCAGGCAATGTCGATGGATTCGCGGCGCCTGGAGACGGTGGTGAGCGAGTTGATCGGGGCAGCCACCGACCGCCAGCCGCTGTTCGCTTCAGGAGGGGTGCAGCTGCGGCGTTTCGCCGATCGGCTGTATGTGGTCAAAGCCTCGTCCAGCGTATTCAGCGCCGAGCCGCTCGGCGGAATGGAGCCTGGTTACGATGGTTCACTGGCGGGCGTGGGCCGGGTGAGGCTGCAGAACTGTGCCGCCGGGGTGCGGGCAGGCGGGAATTATTCGATCGGCTTTCGGCGGCCGGGCATGTATTGCCGGGTGGCGGGGCGGCCGCGCAAGAGTCTCAAGAAGTTGCTTCAGGAATTGTCCGTGCCGCCGTGGCTGCGTGACCGGGTGCCGCTGCTGTTTGTCGATGGCGAGCTGGCCGCGGTGGCGGATCTGTGCATCTGTGACGGTTTTGTGGCCGATCCGGGATCGGCCGCTGTCATGTTGCGCTGGACGCCGGGAGAGCCCGATGCGCAGTAATTCACCTGCGCTTCACCACTTCAGTATTTCGAGCGCCTTGGCAATTTCGGGGCGCAGGCTGAGCACGGTATCGGTTGTCACCGAGCCGACCGTGATTTCCTCGTTGAAGAACAACACCACGCCAGGGTACACATCCTTGCGCCGGCTGCCCGGCGCATAGGCGAGTTCGTCGCATACACGGCGCGCCACGCAGGCGTAGTCGGCAAACGCGCCTTCGGGCGAGGCGTAGTCGCCAACGCGGCTGATGGCCTTGACGTTCACGCGCTGGTTGAGCGCCTTGCCGTGGATCGCCAGCATCATCTTCTGCGCGCGCGAGAGTTTTGGCTCGATTGCGACGATGGCGTCCGCTATTTCCTGCGGGGTGGGCTTTTTCTTGCCGCGCTGCTTGCGCTTCTCGCCCTGTATACGGTCGACGATGACGCGTAGTTCGGACATGATCTCGTCGAGGTCGGTACCTTCGAAGTCGGCTATCCGTTCCTTGTTCTTCCACGCCCTGCCGCGATATTCATCGTTCCAGCAGCGGGCGATGAGATCGAAATTGCAATAATCCTCCTTGAGAACACGCTTGTCAGATTCGGCATAGGGCAGTTGCGACATCCGGATCCCCTTTTATCGGATAAGCAGCCGACGCTGCTGGCGCAGGGAGCCGGGGCGTCCTGCGCAAGGCGCGGCATTCTTTCCATTTGGAAATTCAAATGTCAAGGAGATTCTGCCGTGAATCCGGTCAGGCTATCGATCATCCCTCACAGGTGCATTGGGCCGGTCGTTCGCTTGCCGGTACGCGGTCGATCACGCATAATGCGGCGCGTGATTTTTTCCGCGACTGCCAGTCAATGGTGATCCCGGTCGGTTCCCTCGCAACGCTGGACGATGAACCCCGCCAGGCCCGGAAGGGAGCAACGGTAATCGTCAAGGCGTGTGCCGGGGTGTGGCTGGCCGGGGTCGCCACCCACTTGTTTCAAGCATGTATAATCCCGGCCCTCGACCAATCCCAGGGAGCCGGCAAACCGCGATGACATACCAGGTACTGGCGCGCCGCTGGCGCCCCCAGACCTTCGAGCAGATGGTCGGGCAGGAGCATGTACTGCGTGCGCTGGTCAATGCGTTGGATCGCAACCGGCTGCATCATGCCTATCTGTTGACGGGTACCCGCGGCGTGGGGAAGACCACGCTGGCCCGGCTCATTGCCAAGAGCCTAAATTGCGAGCAGGGCGTCTCGTCATCTCCCTGCGGGACATGTTCCGCGTGCCGGGAAATCGCCGAAGGACGTTTCGTCGATCTGCTCGAGGTGGACGCCGCTTCGCGCACCAAGGTCGAAGACACCCGTGAGTTGCTGGATAACGTTCAATACGCGCCAGCCCGTGGCCGCTACAAGGTGTACCTGATCGACGAAGTGCACATGCTCTCGGGGCACTCGTTCAATGCCTTGCTGAAAACGCTCGAGGAGCCCCCGCCGCACGTCAAGTTTCTCCTCGCAACCACCGACCCGCAACGCCTGCCGGCCACGGTGCTCTCTCGCTGCCTGCAATTTCACCTGAAGAACCTCAGCCCGGAGCAGATTTCCGCCCATCTGGCGCAGGTGCTGGGGCAGGAACAGATCGAGTTCGAAACGCCGGCCCTGTGGAGTCTTGCCGAGGCAGCGCAGGGCAGCATGCGCGATGCACTCAGCCTGACCGATCAGGCGATCGCGCACGGGGCTGGCGCGATCTCGGCAGTCGCGGTCACCGAGATGCTCGGCTATGTGGATCGCGAGTTGCTCGGTGCGCTGATCGATGCATTGCTGGCCGCGGATGCGGCCGCGGTGCTCGCCGCGCTGGCGACAATGGCGCAGCAGGGAACGGATTTCGAGCGTGCGCTGGCGGAACTGCTGGTTGTGCTGCACCGTGTGGCGCTGGTGCAGGCGGTGCCGGCGATGCTCGATACCCTGCATGGAGACCGTGAGCGTTACGCAACATGGGCGCAAAGCGCGGTGGCGGCCGACGTGCAGCTTTATTACCAGATCGGGTTGCTGTGCCGGCGTGATATCAGCTACGCGCCGGATGCCCGCAGCGGTGTGGAAATGGCAATGTTGCGGATGCTCGCATTCAGGCCGGCCACTGCCACGGACATCCAGCCGGGTCCGGCGCGCATGGCTGCTCTGCCGCGCGCGGATACGCCAGCGCGGGAGGCGCCGGTATCGGCAAAAAAGCCTGAACCGGCGGCCGCAGGGCCCGCCGGTCCCGTAACTACCGAGACGCCGGACCAGGCTGCGAGCCAGGAGGCCGGGGAGCCGCGGCACGATATCGCGGTTCCGGCCAGGTTCGAGGCGCTGTACGCGGAAAACTGGGCGGCGCTGCTGGCAAGGCTGGAGCTGGTGGGCATGGCCCGCAGCGTGGCCTCCAACAGCGTACCCGAACGCATCGACAACGACATGCTGCACCTGGTACTGCAGGAACAGCAGGCAATGCTGTACAACCCGCAGTGCGACGAGCGCATCGGTGCAGCCCTGAGCGTGCATTTCGGGCGCACGATAAGAGTCGCCACACGCATCGGCACACCCGGCACCGAAACGCCGGCGACGCGCGAATTGCGAATCCAGGCGGCGCGCCAGCGGCAGGCGATAGCAGCCATCGAGGCCGATGCGAATGTGCGCGCCTTGCTGGACGAATTTGCCGGCCGCCTGCATCGCGACAGCATCAGGGTGCTTTCGGTACCGAGTGAGGGCGCGATGGCGCACGAGGAGTTGTGAGATGAAGGGTCTGGACGATTTGCTGAAACAGGCGCAGAAGCTGCAGGAAAAGGTGCAGGACGCGCAGCAGGAAATGGCGCGCAGCGAAGTGCAGGGCGAGGCGGGGGGTGGCCTGGTGCGGGTGGTGATGACCGGGCGTCACGATGTGCGTCGTATCCATATCGAACCGTCGCTGATGAGCGAGGACCGCGAAGTGCTGGAGGACCTGATTGCCGCGGCGGTCAACGATGCCGTGCGTCGGGTGGAGGAATTGCAGCGCGCGAGCCTGTCCGGCGCCACCGGCGGAATCACCCTTCCCGCCGGCTTCAAGCTGCCATTCTGAACCTGGAACCCGCCCTGATGCGATTCGGCCCGATGATTGACCAGCTGATCGAAGCCCTCCAGTGCCTTCCCGGCGTGGGTCCGAAGTCGGCGCAGCGCATGACGCTGCACCTGCTCGAGCGCGATCGCGAGGGTGGCGAGTATCTGTCAGCGGCGCTGGCGCGTGCGATCGAAAGAGTCGGGCGCTGCAAGCGCTGTCGCAATCTGAGTGAAGATCCGCTCTGCCCGATCTGCGCGAGCGCGCGGCGTGATCAGGGC
Organism: Gammaproteobacteria bacterium; assembly: GCA_016705365.1. Classification (NCBI taxonomy): domain Bacteria; kingdom Pseudomonadati; phylum Pseudomonadota; class Gammaproteobacteria; species Gammaproteobacteria bacterium. The sequence goes on from JADIYI010000008.1 coordinate 2,017,027, forward strand.
CTGATCTGCGTGGTGGAAACGCCGGCGGATGTCTTTGCGGTCGAGCAGGCAGGCGGTTATGCCGGACTGTATTTTGTGCTGCTCGGACGCCTGTCGCCGATCGATGGTATCGGGCCCGCGGAGCTCGGGCTGGACCTGCTTGGCGAGCGGGCGCGGGAAGAAGGCGTCAAGGAAGTCATCCTGGCGACCAATCCCACGGTGGAGGGCGAGGCGACGGCGTATTTCATCACCGAGCAATTGCGTTCCGCCGGGGTCACGGTATCGCGCATCGCTCATGGCGTGCCGCTGGGCGGCGAACTGGAATATGTGGACGGAGGCACGCTGCAGCACGCATTCCTCGGGCGCAAGCCGCTCTGATGGGCATCGTGGACCCCGTCAACGGCATGGCGGTGCATTGCATCGATTCGGCGCAGTCACTGGCGCGTGCGGCCGAGGGATGGAGGCAGCGGCCAGTGCTCGCGCTGGATACGGAATTCATGCGCGTGCGTACCTTTTACGCCCAGGCCGCGTTGTTCCAGTTGTGCGATGGCGAGGCCTGCTATCTGATCGATCCGCTTGCGGTGCGCGATCTCGCACCGCTGGCGCAGGTGCTCACTTCCCCGGCAATCGTCAAGATCATGCATTCGTGCAGCGAAGACCTGGAGGTCTGCGAGCACCACCTCGGGGCGCTGCCCGAGCCGTTGATCGACACCCAGATCGTGGCCGCCTTCTGTGGTCACGGGCTGTCGGTGGGATATCAGAAAATGCTGGCCCAGGAGCTCGGTGTGGCGCTGGAGAAATCCGAAACCCGCACCGATTGGTTGCAACGCCCGCTCAACGCCAGCCAGCTGCGCTACGCGGCAGAGGACGTGGCCTATCTTCCTGCATTGTGGGCAAAGCTGGCGCAGCGACTCGCTGCCGTGCCTGCGGGCGCCTGGGCGCGCGAGGAGTGCACCGCGGTGCTGGAGAGATTCCGCGAGCGTGACACTGCGAATGCCTATCGCAATATCGGTGGCGCTTGGCGGCTCGACGGGAGTGGACTTGCGGTACTGCGAGCGCTTTGCGATTGGCGCGAACGGACCGCGCGTGACAAGGATCTGCCGCGCAACTGGGTGGTGCCCGACGCCGTTCTGTTGCAAATCGCGCAACTCAAGCCGGTCGATGCGCAACAGCTCGAACCATTGAGCGAATTGCAACCCGGCAGCAGACGCCGCTTCGGGAGCGAGATCATTTCCGCGGTCGGGACGGGGCTCGGCAGCACCGATTTGCCGGCACCGGTTCCGGCTCCGCCAACCGCGGCCCAGGGCCGGCTGGTGAAAGCGCTGCGTGCGCAACTGGTGCAGCGTGGTGCGAGCCTGGGTATTGCCCCGGAAATGCTGGCCCGGCGCCGCGATCTCGAGGAGCTGGTGCGCTGGCGTGCCGATGTGGCATCCAGCGACGGGCTCGGGCTGATGCGCGGCTGGCGACGAGCGGTGATAGGCGAGGAACTGCTGCGCCTGACAGAAGGCTGGGTCATATGAAGATGATTTGCGCCATCTATCGCTCCCGGCGCAACGAGGCGACCTATGTCTATGTCGATCATCTCGAGGGCCTGGTCCGGGTGCCGCAAGCACTGCTGCGCGAGCTCGGCGGCATGGACCGGGCGATGACCCTGGTTCTCGAACCCGGGCGCCAGCTGGCGCGGGTGGAATCGGCGGCTGTTCTGCGCGCGATCCGCGATCAGGGCTTCTATCTGCAGTTGCCACCACAGCCTGATATGGCCGCAGGCCAGACCGGTGGGCCCCCATGCTGAGCAATTCCGATTATCTGATGGCGTGGTCGATCTACCTGCTGAGTGCCACGGCGTTGCTGATCACCGGGTGGCGGCTTAGCTCATGGATGTGGAGCTGGGCCAAGGACGCGCTGCGCGTGGTGAGTGCGGTGCTGTTGCTCGCGCCGGCTTCGGTCGATGGTGATCCCGCACATCTGGCACCGACCATGGTGATCGTCTGTTTCGAGCTGCTGACCGCCGAGGACGGTGGGCTCGGGCCATTGCTGGGTGTGCGGCTGCTGCTGATCCTGATCTTCGCGGTGCTTGGGGTCTGGCTGCTGCGCTTGCTGTGGTTCTGGCTGGTAGGCAGTCGCACCCGCACCAAGCCCAAGGCTGCGCCCGCGGCGCGCGCGAGAGCGGGCACCGCACGCCACTGAACGGACTCAGCTGATCGCCTGCACCAGTTCACGGTCGCCGAAACGGCCTTCGAACAGCGGGCTGCGCAGATAACGCTCACCCGAGTCGGGCAGGATCACCACGATGGTCTTGCCCGCATGTTGTGGCTGTTCGGCCACGCGCGCCGCCGCCGCCACCGCCGCGCCGCAGGAGATGCCGGCCAGGATGCCCTCCTCGCGCATCAGTCTATGCGCGTATTCCATCGCCTCGTCATCGCTTACGCATTCCACCTGATCGATCAGCGAGAGATCCAGGTTTCCGGGCACGAAGCCGGCACCGAGGCCCTGGATGCGGTGTGGCGCATGGGTGGGAGCCTTGCCCGCAAGGGTATTGCCGATCACCGGCGATGACACCGGTTCCACCGCGACCGAGGTGATCTGCTTGCCCTGGCCGTGTTTGATGTAGCGCGAGATTCCGGTGATGGTGCCGCCCGTGCCGACGCCGCTCACCAGTACATCGATCGTGCCGTCGGTGTCGCGCCAGATTTCCGGGCCCGTGGTGCGTTCGTGGATGGCCGGATTGGCGGGATTGTCGAACTGCTGCAGCATCAGAATACGCGCCGGATCCTGCGCGACGATCTGCCCGGCCCGCGCGATGGCGCCCTTCATGCCCAACGCGCCGTCGGTCAACTCCAGATTGGCGCCGAGCGCGGTCATGATCTGGCGTCGTTCGAGGCTCATCGTGTGTGGCATGGTCAGTGTCAGGCGATAGCCGCGTGCGGCGGCCACGAATGCGAGTGCAATGCCGGTATTGCCGCTGGTCGGCTCGACCAGCTCGATGCCCGGTTTCAGGCTGCCATTTTCCTCGGCTGCCCAAACCATGCTCGCGCCGATGCGGCATTTCACTGAAAACGCCGGATTGCGGCTTTCGAGTTTCGCCAGTACCTTGCCGCCACCGATCCGGTTGAGCCGCACCAGTGGCGTGTTGCCGATCGAGAGGCTGTTGTCGGAAAAAATGTTCATGACGATACGGTCTCCGGTGGGAGGTGAGTCGGGAGCGGAGTGATGGGCCACAGGCTACTACTGCTCCTGCGCCAAGTCCATGGCCGGTGCGGCGTTGAGCGGATCCGACTGCGCCGCTGAGCGCTTTGGTCAGTCGAGAGACCGGGTTCAATCGTATAAACTCCCCGTTCCCGGCGGCACATCGTCTCCGGCATATCCGCACCACGCGAGGGGAGATCGCATGACGTTCAAGGGTACCGAGCGATATGTTGCCACCGAAGATCTGCAGATGGCGGTCAATGCGGCCGTGATCCTGCAGCGGCCGTTGCTGATCAAGGGCGAGCCGGGTACCGGCAAGACACTGCTTGCCGAAGAGGTGGCACAGGCGCTGGGTAAACCTCTCGTGCAGTGGCATATCAAGTCGACGACCAAGGCCCAGCAGGGTCTCTATGAATACGATGCCGTATCGCGCCTGCGGGATTCGCAGCTGGGCGATGCGAAGGTACAGGACATCGGCAACTACATCCGCAGGGGCAAACTGTGGGAAGCCTTCGATGCTCCCGAGCAGGTGGTGCTGCTGATCGACGAGATCGACAAGGCCGACATCGAGTTTCCCAACGACCTGCTGCTGGAACTCGATCGCATGGAGTTCCACGTCTACGAGACCGGTGAGGCGGTCCGTGCGCGTATTCGCCCGATCGTGATCATCACCAGCAACAACGAGAAAGAGCTGCCGGATGCCTTCCTGCGCCGCTGCTTCTTCCACTTCATCAGTTTCCCCGACCGCGACACCATGATGCGCATCGTCGATGTGCATTACCCGGGCATCAAGCGTCAGCTGGTGAGCGATGCGCTCGACATATTCTTCGATGTGCGCAGCGTGCCTGGAATGAAGAAGAAGCCCTCGACCTCGGAGTTGATCGACTGGCTCAAGCTGCTGATGGCCGATGACATACCCGACGAGATTCTCAGGAACCACGATGCCAGCAAGGCGATTCCTCCGCTCTACGGTGCCCTGGTGAAGAACGAGCAGGATGTGCATCTGCTGGAACGGCTGGCGTTCATGCACCGGCGCGAGAGCCGCCGCTAGGGCGGTACGGCGAATGCTGGTCAATTTCTTTCACGGTCTGCGCAGCGGCGGCGTCCCGGTATCGATCCGCGAATACCTTGACCTGCTGGGGGCGCTGCGCGCGCGGGTGGTATTTGCCGACGTCGATGCGTTCTACTATCTCAGCCGCGCGGTACTGGTCAAGGACGAGAAATATTTCGACAAGTTCGATCGTGCGTTCAGCGCCTATTTCAGGGACATCGAATCGATTGACGACATCATCGAGGCGCTGATACCGGAGGAGTGGCTGCGCAAGGAATTCGAGAAATTCCTGAGCGAGGAGGAAAAGGCGAAAATCGAATCGCTGGGCGGACTGGACAAGCTCATCGAGGAATTCAGGAAGCGCCTCGAAGAGCAGAAGGGCCGGCACGCGGGCGGCAACAAGTGGATCGGCACCGGTGGCACGTCGCCCTTCGGCGCCGAGGGCTACAACCCGGAGGGCATCCGGATTGGTCCGAACGGCGGCAACAAACGCGCGGTGAAAGTCTGGGAGAAACGCGAGTTCAGGAACCTCGACGATTCGGTGGAGTTGGGCACGCGGAACATCAAGCTCGCGATGCGCCGCCTGCGCAAGTTTGCCCGTACCGGTGCCGCCGAAGAGCTCGACATGCCGGATACGATCCGCTCGACCGCAAGGAATGCCGGGTTGCTCGACCTGAAAATGGTGCCCGAGCGGCACAATGCAGTGAAGGTATTGCTGTTTTTCGATGTGGGCGGGTCGATGGACCCGCATGTGCGCACCTGCGAGCAGCTGTTTTCGGCGGCGCGCGGTGAATTCAAGCATATGGAATATTTCTACTTCCACAATTTCATCTATGACGCGGTGTGGCGCAACAATGTCCGTCGCCACAGCGAGAAAATGGCGACCATCGATATCCTTCACAAGTACCCGCACGACTACAAGGTGATCTTCGTCGGCGACGCTTCGATGTCGCCCTACGAGATTCTCCAGCCTGGCGGCAGCGTCGAGTACTGGAACGAGGAATCGGGAGAGGTCTGGATCCGCCGGCTTTGCGAAACTTACAGCAAGATCGTGTGGTTGAACCCGATACCGGAAGAACACTGGGACTTCACCCAGTCGATCGATATCGCCCGTCGCTTGCTCGAGGATCGCATGTTCCCGATGACCATCAAGGGTCTCGAGGATGCAATGGCCTACCTGAGCCGCTAGGCAGCCCGCGCAGCTGCGCGCGGAATACCACCAACGCGGCACTCACCGCGACGTTCAGCGATTCGACACCATTGTTCATCGGTATCGCGAGTCGTTCGTCGGCCAGTGCCTGTACCGTGCTGCTGACTCCCGTGCTCTCGCTGCCCAGGACGTACACGCGCGCGACATCGTCCAGCTCGCCGAACAGGCTGCGCGGCGCGGCACCGTCGAGCACGCAGATCTTCCAGCCGCAATCACGCAATTGCCCGAGCGCCGCGGGCAATCGTTCGCAACGCAGCAGCGTGGCGCGAAACAGCGCGCCGGCGCTGGCCTTGATCACCAGCGGTCCGATATCGCAGCCGCCGTGGCGCGGCAGCAGGATGCCCTCGCAGGCACCGGCGGCAGCCGAGCGGATCAGCATGCCGAGATTTTGCGGATTGGTGATGCCATCGACGGCCAGCAATGCGCGCCCTTCGAGGGGGCTCAGCGGCAGAATGTCGGCGAGTTGCCGGTAACCTGGCCAGCGCAGATCCGCCGCGACCCCCTGATCCTCGCGCGCATTGCGCGAGATACGCGCCAGTTCCGCACGCCCGTGCAGGAGGACTTCGGCCCGCTGCTCGCGCGCGAGTGCCTCGATCTGTTCGATTGCCGGTGCCGGCTTGTTGCTGCGGGCGAGATGGAGCCGCTCGCACACGACACCGGGCGCCTGCAGGGCCTCGAGTACCGGATTGCGCCCGTAGACCGTAAGGCAGCGATCGAAAGCGGCCTTGCGCTGCAGGTAGGCCTCGCCCGGAATAATGCTCATCTGGCTTGGCAGTATCTCCAGGCTTCCCGGCGCTCGGCTTGCTTGTTCGCGATATAACGCTGCGCTCCCAGATCGGCGCCGGTGCGGTTGTGGAACGGCCCCTCCTGGGTTTTTTCGCGGGTTATGAAATACCACATTCCGTTGATCTGGCAAAAGCGATCGGAACGGAAATTGGCTGGTTTTGATTCGCCGGCTCTGGGTTTTGTCGACATGGCAGCACCATTACAGGGTTTGGGGTGCTACCAGCAAAATACATGCCGCGTCATAAAAACGTCAGTGTTCAATACTGTCCCATCGTCAGGGCCGGGAGCGAGGACTCATGCCCGGATGCATCGAATCGTGGCGCGCTCGGGCGCGTGTGTCCCTGCGGCGCGTGACGGCGGCTTGTCATCTGCGCGTGCCCCGTCGAAAATGCCCGCAGCCCGCCGCATTGGATAAACGCAGCGTATGGAGCACAAACTCCTTCATCCGAGCCACATTTTCGCGCTGTTCAAGTATGCGGTTTATCTGGCCGTGGTGTGGAATGCCTGGCTCTTTTTCCAGGAGGACTGGCAGGCAGCGGTGTTCCGCCTGGACGAGTTGTCGGGTTGGCAGCGCATCGTCGAGGTCTATGCGCAGACCATCGACACCGGGGCCTGGGTGTGTCTGCTGTTGTTGTTCGAGCTGGAGACTTCCTATCTGCCCGACAGCAGCTTGCAGAGGCGTGGCGTGAAATGGAGCCTGCACGGCCTGCGTGCCCTGTTCGGGCTCGTCATCGTGGATACGTTTATCGGTTATACCGGAAAATTCATTTCCTATCTCGAAGTCCAGCGCATTGCAGCCGATGCCTGCACGCTGGCGGATTCCGGCTGGTCGTTGTTGACGAATTTCGACGAGTTCGTGGCGCTCGGCACCGAAAACTGTTCCGCGCTCGCTGGCGAGACCCTGTTCCGCCTCGATAATTCGCAGATTCTCACTACCTACACCACGCTGAACGATGCCCAGCAAATGGCCCTGGTCGATGTGGTCAATGCCGGGGCGTGGATAATGGTCATCGTCCTGCTCGAGGCCGATGTGCGCTTGCAGCTTCGTGGCGCGCTGACCGGCATGCTGCTGCGTCTCAGTTCGGTACTCAAGTTCATTACCTATGCGGTTCTGCTGGGCGCCGCGGTATATTGGGGCTTTGCGGGCAATTTCATCGATTTCTGGGATGCCTTCCTGTGGCTGGTGGCATTCGTGTTCATCGAACTCAACGTGTTCCAGTGGCATGAAGAGAGCGATCGGCTGGCGGCGGAACCGGTGCGCACGTTCTGATCTCAATCACTCCAGCCCGGGGTCAGGCGCAACCCGGCGCTCAGCTCGATCCGCGGCTTCCAGCCCAGGGCCGCGGTGATGCCGTCGTTTGCGCATACCCAGTCGGGGTGGCGCAGTTCACGCAGCTTTTCCGGTGTCAGCATGGGTTGGTACGCCAGCAGCCGCGCCAGGCCGGCGTTGCCACGGGCCAGCAGATCGAGTGGCAGCCGGGGAATTTCCCACACCCGGACAACCCTGCCTGCTTGTGCCGCCACGATCGCTGCAATGTCGGACCAGCAGTAACCACCCGCGTGCCCGTCATGAAGCGGGAAGGTTCCCGTGAGTTCGCCGGCGGTGCCGAGCCACGCTGAAACCAGGGTACCGAGATCATCCACGAACAGCAGCGACAGGCGGGCGGCAGCGCTACCCGCGGCAGGTGCCAGGCCGGTCCTTGCCATGAACCGAAACACCGGCAACAGTTCGCGATCGCCTGGCCCGTAGACCGCGGGTGGGCGCAGGATCAGGCACGGTCGCTCGCGGGTGCCTGCGCGCAGCAATTCCTCTGCCAGGTGCTTGCTGCGGGCGTAATGGGACAGGCCGGGTTCGCGGGCGGCGAGAGAAGAGAAGAACAGCAACGGGACCTGCGCCGCAACCGCATCCATCGCCCTCAGCAACTGTGCCGTGCCGGCCACGTTCACCGCATCGAAATCCTGCCGCTTCGCGCCACGCACGGCTCCTGCGAGATGGATTACCGCATCGCAGCCGCTTACCAGGCGCCGGAGTGCTTCGGGCGAGTCGAGATCGCCGCGGAGAATCTCCGTGCGCGGATCGAGCAAGCGGGCCGCAGCCTCGCGGTTGCGCGCAAGCGCACGCACGCGGTGATTGTCCTGGGCAAGGGTGACACACAGGCGCCTGCCGATGAAGCCGGTGGCGCCGGTAAGAGCTATCTGCATGCGCCGCTGGTCGCGCCGCGGAGTCTGGTGTTCAGGCCGAGGCCTGCCTCAACGGCATGCCTTCGGCAACGGCCGCCACCTCGGCCAGGTCGTGGGCGGCAATGAAGTTCTGACGGGCCTTGGAGCGCGACAGTTTTCCGGAGGAGGTGCGTGGCAGGGTATGCGGCGGCACCAGTTCGACGTAGCAGTCGATGCCCATCTCGAGACGCACCAGATGCGTCAGGCGGTCGATGAGCGCCAGGCGCTTGCCGACATTCGTTTCGCGAGACTGCACCACCAGCACGCAGATCTCGCGCGCCTCGGGTCCCGGCACCGAGAATGCAAGAGCGTCGCCGACCCGGGCTTCCTGCTGATGCTCCGCAAGATACTCGAGGTCCTGCGGCCAGATATTGCGGCCGTTGATGATGATCAGGTCTTTCTGGCGTCCGGTGATGATCAGACTGCCGTCGATCGTGTATCCAATGTCGCCGGTGTTGAGCCACCCATCCGCGCTGAGCGCGGCCCCGGTTTCCGCGGGGGCATTGAAATAACCCGACATCACGCTGGCGGCACGCACGAATATCGTTCCGGTCACCCGCTCTGGCAGGAGGGCGCCGGCATCGTCGCGAATCTCGAGTTCATAGCCCGGCAACGGCGTGCCGCAACTCACGAACGCACGTGTCCGCGTGCTGGTGTCATGCGCGGGCACCTGGCGGGCCACTCCATGATCGGCCAGGTGATCGAGATCGATCCGGTCGGTACTGTAACCCTCGAAGAGCGGCGAGAAGCTCACTGCCAGCGTGCACTCGGCCATGCCGTAGCAGGCCAGAAATGCCTTCGGGTTGAAACCGGCGGGCGCCAGTGCCTCGGCAAAGCGCTCGAGTGTTTCCCAGCGGATCATTTCGGCGCCGATGCCCGCGACGCGCCAGTTGCTGAGATCGTAGCGCTCGGCCTCGCCCTCGCGCAGGCGGCGCGCGCACAGTTCGTAACCAAACGAGGGGCTGAACGATATCGTGGCCTTGGTTTGCGACATGAGGCTCAGCCACTGCCGCGGGCGCATCGCGAAATCGCGCGTGTCCATGTAGTCGACGGATATCTGCGCGGCGACCGGCACCAGCACCAGACCCACCAGGCCCATGTCGTGATAGAACGGCAGCCACGAGAACAGGCGATCGGTTGCGCCTATCCTGACGCCGTCGGCAATGATGCCGGTCAGGTTGCTCATTACCGAGCGGTGCTCGATGATCACGCCGCGCGGAAAGCGCGTGCTGCCCGAGGTGTACTGCAGATAGGAGATGTCGTTGGTCCCGATTACCGGCAACGGCTCACTGCTTTCGGTCAGCGCATCGAACTCCGCGGGTTCGCCGATCATCGTCAGTTCAAGACCCTCGACGGCCTCGATCACGAACGGAAGAAAGCCCTCCGAAGCAACCACGACCGCGGCGCCGCTGTTTTCGATCAGGCCGCGCAATTGCGCCACGAAGCTCTGGTGTCCGCCGAGGTTGATGGTCGCGGGCAGCGCGACCGGAACCAGGCCGGCGTACTGGCAGCCAAAGAATACACGAAGGAAATCCGGGTGCGTCTCGGCGACCATTGCCACACGATCGCCCTTGCCCAGGCCAAGCGCGATGAACTTGCGGGCGAGGCTGATGGCGTGCTGGCGCAGATCCGCAAACGACAGCGCGGCGTACAGATCGCCGCGACCGCTGTAGAAATTTGCCCCGGTAACACCCTGTGATGCGTAGTCGAGCGCTTCAGTCAGGGTACTGAAATCCGCCGCGCGAAACGGCAAGGTATTAGTCGTCGGTGTGGATTCGGTACGCAAAACGGTAGATTCCCTTGTTGTTTGCCATATCCGCCGTCGAGCCTTTCAGGAGTCACGACAAGCGGGTGGATACCGGATACCCGCAGCTGACTTCCCCATGTCCTGGGCGGGCTCGGCTCGAAGCCGCTGACCACCGTCCTATTTTTGGTTGGGATCGCTTTCAAATCAACCTTCATTGAGTGGTACTATTTGGCCGCAACAAGCCCGCTCGGAATGGTTCGCGTTCGCGCTAATTCGTGGATTTCACGAAGAAAATTGCTTCAAGGAGATGCGTGTCGGGCGAATTCCCGGTTGCCGCATTCGTCCTTGCTGGCCGGCTCATGACGGGCGCTTGTATACTGCGCGGCGTTTCCTCAGCGGCAACCGGGAGTAATCGGTAGTGGCTCATATCGATTCCCGTTTTTTGATCCAGCCCGTCGATTCGCGATCGCGTCGTCGTGATTTCCTGCGTTTGCCGCAGCGTCTGTACGCCGCCGACCCGCACTGGGTTGCACCACTCGAGTTCGAAGTCCGCCAGCGCATATGGGGCAGCAACCCGTATCTGCTGCACGCGAAAGTGCAGGCCTGGGTCGCCTACGGCGTCGATGGCAAGCCGGCAGGGCGGATCACGGCGCAGTTCGACCGCTTGCACCAGGAACTGCACGGCGATGGCGTCGGATCGTTCGGCTTCTTCGAGGCGGAAAACGAGCCGGCCCTGGCGCAGGCGCTGTTCGAAACTGCTGCCGCGTGGTTGCGCGAGCAGGGGGCGAGGCGGATACGCGGTCCGCTCAACCTGTCGGTCAACGAGGAATGCGGGATGCTGGTCGAGGGCTTCGACACACCGCCCTCGATCATGATGGGCCATGCTCTGCCAGGCTACGACGCCCTGCTTGGCTCCTGTGGTCTGGTCACGGCGCGCAACCTGATGGCCTACCGCGTGGCTCCCGATTTCGAGGCGCCACGGGTGATGCAACGCCTTGCGGACTCGCTGACCCGGCAGATGCGGGTGCGGGTGCGTCCCCTGGACAGGCGCAACAGCGCGCACGAGCTGGAGCTTGTGCGCGATATCTTCAACGACGCCTGGGCGCACAACTTCGCATTTGTGCCGTTCACCAGGGAGGAGTTCGCCGATATCGGGAAAATGGTCACGTTGCTGATGCCACCCGAATACGTTCAGATCGCCGAGGTCGAGGGCGAGGCAGCGGCGTTTATCGTCGCGATGCCCAATGTGAATGAAATCGCCGCGAAAATGAACGGACGTCTGTTGCCGTTTGGCTGGCTGCGCCTGCTGTGGGGACTCAAGGTTCGTCACCCGCACAGCGCCCGCGTGCCCCTGATGGGCGTGCGCCAGAAATTCCAGCACTCGCGCCTGGGTCCCGGGCTAGCGTTCATGGTCATCGACGCGGTGCGCAAGGGCCTTTGCGCGCATGGCGTACGCGAGGTCGAGATGTCGTGGATACTGGAAGAGAACGCGGGCATGCGCGGGATTATCGAGTTGATCGGCGGCGAGTTGTACAAGCGCTACCGGATCTACGAAAAGGAGCTATGAGTCATGCCGGGGGGCAGGTTTGCCGCGCTCGTTCTTGCCGGTGATCGAACGCCGGACGATGCGCTGCTGGTGGCATCGGGGCATGGCTGCAAGGCGCTGCTCGAGATAGCGGGCGTGCCGATGGTGCTGCGCGTCCTGGAGGCGCTTGGAGCCGCGGCCGAGATCGAGGCGATCCACCTGAGCGGGCCCGGTCCCGACAGCGTCGCGGGGAGTTCGCTGCTCGGCGCCTACATTGGCACGCATGGTGTGCTGTGGCAGGCGCCGCGGGCAACACCGAGCACCAGCGCCTACGCCACGCTCGCGGCTATCGAGCCCGCGACGCCGGTCTTGCTGACCACCGCGGACCATCCTTTGCTGCTGCCGGAATACATCGATTATTTCTGCCATGCGGCGATTGCGAGCGGTGCCGATGTCGCGGTCGGGCTTGCTTCCCATGCCCGGGTCCGGGAAATTTTCCCGACCATGAAAAAAACCGTGCTGAATTTTCGCGATGACGATTATTGTGGCTGCAACCTGTTTGCGTTTCTGAGCCCCGCGGGACGCGCGATGGCCGATCGCTGGCGCGAGGTCGAAAGCGAGCGCAAGTCCCCGCTGCGGGTGATTCGTCTGCTCGGCTGGAGCGCGGTGTTGCGCTACCGCATGGGCTTGTTGTCGCTCGACGGGGCGATGGAACTGCTGTCGCGACGCATGGGATTGCGTCTCGCTGCCATCAAGATGCCGTTTGGCGATGTGGCGGTGGATGTCGATTCGCTGGCGGATCACGCGCTGGTCGAACAGCGCTTGCTCGAGCGCCAGGCACGCACCTGATGCGATGCCTCAGTGGGCTGCGTGGCGCAGCACCTCGAAACGCGCGACGATTCGCTCCCGAAACCCGCTGTTCCGCGCATCGTAACTGCGTGCGCTGGCTTCTATGTTCCAGGATCTTTCTCCGGGCCGCACCGCGTAAAGATTGTATTCCGAGGGATAATTCGAGATTTTCCCGGCGGCGGATGCCGAGGGAATGCCGAATACCGGCACCTCGCATCCCGGGATGCGCATGGCACTCTGGATCGCGCGGTGGCGATGCCCGTGCAGCACCATATCCACGCGGTGCTCGCCCAGTAATTCGCCCAGCTTCGCCGCATCCACCAGGCGCTTGCGCCATTTCTCTTCCCCGGGTACCGGGGGATGATGCAGCAGCAGAACACGCAGCAGACCGCTGTTGCGCAGTGAATCGAGAATGGTCTGCAGCCTGTCGAGTTGCGCCGAACCGAGGCGGCCGATGGCGAGCAATGGCCATGACGGTACCGCGCTGCTCAGGCCGATGAATGCCACCGGACCACGCACCCGCAGAGATGGAAACAACACCTCGGGATTCGTGTTTGCAGGGGCGTGGTCGCTGCGCATGTACTCGCTCCACAGACCGAGGGTACCCACCCAGGGTGTGGCGATATAGCAGTCGTGATTGCCCGGAACCACGGTGACGCGCTCGGGCGTACCCACACTTCGCAGCCAGTCGCGTGCCTCGCGAAACTCGCTGGGCAGGGCGATATGGGTCAGGTCTCCGGTCACGACGGTGTGGTCCGGCGCCACCGTTTGCAGGTCGGCACGCAGTGCGTCGAGCATCTCGATCCGGTGTTCGTGGCGCCGGCGGCGTCGCCAGGAGAGGTAACCGAGCAGGCGTTTGCTGGCGAGCTGGCGCCAGCGTACCGAGGAAAGATCGGAAAGATGCGGATCCGAGAGCTGCGCGAAACGAAATGGCGTCTGCATCGGCCCGGAAGCCGCGCTCACGGGTCGTTCCGCAATGCGGCGAATGCCTCTAGCATGCGCCGGATCTGGTCCCCGGAATGGGCGGCGCTGACGCTGCAGCGCAGCAGGCTGAATGTCGAGGGCGATGCCGGTGGAACCACGAGATTGACGTATACGCCCATTTCCAGCAGGCGCGGCCACCAGCGCAACGCCAGTTCGCGGTCTTCGAGTTTCACCGCAACCACCGGGCTGGCTTGCGGGCCAACGGTGAAGCCCAGAGCCTTCAGGCCGTCATAGAGCTGATGGGCATTGCGCCACAGCTGTTCGCGCAATTGCGGGCGCTGCTGCAATTGGCGCAACGCGACCCGCGTCGAGGCGATCACCGATGGCGAAGGAGAGGCGGTGAAGATATAGGAACGGATCGAGAACCGTATGGCTTCGAGTTCGGGGAGGTTGCTGACGCAGTAGCCGCCGATCGAGCCAAGACTCTTGCTGAACGTGCCGACCACGAAATCCACCTGGTCCTCCACGCCGGCGGCCTCGGCCAGTCCGCGCCCGTGTTCGCCGAGCACCCCGAGCGAGTGGGCCTCGTCGACCATCAGGCAAAAATCGTACTTCTGCTTCAGCGCGGCTATTTCGGCCAGTGGCGCGGTATCGCCGAGCATGCTGTAGATGCCCTCGGTAATGACCAGGGTGCTGGCGGCCCGTTCGCCGAGTCTTGCCAGCTTGCGCTCGAGATTTTCCACGTCATTGTGGCGAAAGCGGATGATCTCGGCGCCGCCGAGCCGCACGCCATCATAGATGCTGGCATGGCTGTCGGCATCGAGCATCACTACGTCGCCGGCGCCGGCGAGCGTGGCGCCCATGCCCATGGTGGCGCTGAAACCGGTCGAAAACACGATCGCATGCTGCCGTCCGTAGTAGGAGGCGAGTTCCTGCTCGAGTGCGACATGCTCGGCAAAGGTGCCGTTCGCCATCCGCGAACCGGTGGTTCCGGTTCCCTGTTCCGCGAGCGCCTGCTGGGCCGCGGCGATGCACTCCGGATCGAAGGTCAGGCCAAGATAATTGTTGGTGCCTGCCAGGATCACGCGACGGCCATCGACAATGGCTTCGGTCGACGACAGCAGCTTTTCGGTGACGGCACCGAACGGACGTATGCCGAGTCCCGCGAGCTCGGCGCGAACGCCGGCCATGGGGGCGAATTTTTCGAGGAGTTTCATGCTGCGGTCAGCCTCGCGATTTCACGGGCAAGATCGCCTACGGTGCGGATTGTCGGCAGGCTGTTCAGTGGAAATGAAACATCGAATTCGTCCTCGACACTCTCGATCACTTCCATGACATCGATCGAAGACAGGCCGAGATCACCCACCAGGTCGCTCGCCTCGGCGACCGCGCCGCGGTCCCTTGCCAGCGGTTCGAGCATTCCGAGCACCCGTTGCACACAGTCCTGATAACTCGTCATGGTGAATTTCCCTGCTGCTGCATGCGAAGAAAAAAGGCGCCGCGGTCAACGTTCGCCCGATTATACTGGCCCGGACCGTCACCTGCGCGGTGGCATCATTGCTCTGTGTATTTTTTGGTGAATTCAAGAACGTGCCTTCAGCGAATGACAAGCCGCAACCAAGGGTCTGGGTGATCGGCGCGTATCGGGCCGGCGAGCAGAGCCAGTTGCTGGCACTTGCCGAGGCGCTCGGTTGGCCCTTCGAGGTCAAGACGCTGGTGCATCGTTGGCAGGGCGGGCTGTTCAATCTCTTTCGCGGCACCGGGCTGTTCGGCATCGATCGCGCCCGCTCGGCAGCGCTCGAGGCACCGTGGCCGGATCTGGTGATTGCCGCAGGCATGCGCAACGAGCCGGTGTGCCGCTGGATTCGGCGGGCCTCGGGGGGCAGGACCCGCATCGTGCATATCGGTCGGCCGTGGGCCCGGGCCTGTCAGTTCGACCTGGTGATCACCACCCCGCAGTACCGTCTCGCCAGCGACTCGCGGGTGCTCCAGAACACGCTGACGCTGCACGCGATTACGCGCGGTCGGCTGGAGATCGCGCTCGAGCGTCACCGCGAGCGTTTGCGGCAGTTGCCGTCACCCCATATCGCGGTGATCGTTGGCGGACCGAGCGGTCCCTACGCATTCGGGGTGCATGCGGCCGCGCGCCTGGCGTTGCAGGCGAGTGCGATGGCGCGGGCGCTGGGCGGAAGTCTGCTGATCAGCGGCAGCGCGCGTACGCCCCGAGCCGTGATCGAGACGATCCGGCGCATCGTGGACGTGCCGCACGAGCTGTACCAATGGAAGCCGCAGGATCCGGACAATCCCTATCTGGCGTACCTGGGTTGCGCCGCGCACATCATCGTCAGCTTCGACAGCATCTCCATGCTGTCGGAAGCCTGCGCCACGCGGCGCCCGGTCCATATGTTCGATCTCGAGCGTGATCATGGCGAGGGCGGGGGCAATGCGAAAACGGATCACAGCATCAAGTCACTGGCCTATCGCGCGTTGATGCGCTTTGGTCCGCGACGTCTCGGGCGTGATATCAGCCTGGTGCACGCGCAGCTCGTGCGTGATGGTCGTGCGGTGTGGCTTGGCGAGGAATTCTCGCATGACATCGAGACGCGGGAGAGTGATGTTGCGCGGGCGCGGATGCGGGTGCGCTCACTGCTTGCTCAGGATGCCACGCGTGGCTGAAGAACGGCCTTGCCATCGACCAGCCGGTAGACCCGATCCGCGATATCCACCAGCACGCTCTGGTGAGTGATCGTAAGTATGGTCAGTTCGCCCCGCAAGTCGCTGAGCGTCTGGCGCACTGCATCCGCGCTGTCTCCATCGAGAGCGCTGGTTGCCTCGTCGAGAATCAGCAGCTGCGGGCGTCGCACCAGTGCGCGGGCGATCACCACCCGCTGACGCTGTCCGCCGGACAGCTTGCCGCCGCGCTCGCCAACCGAACTGTGCATCCCCTCGGGCAGGGTGCTGACAAAGTCCCAGGCACCCGCGGCGCGCAACGCGTGCTCGATGTCATCGTCGGAAAGTGCAGGGTCGCCCAGGCTCACGTTGTGAGCCACGCTTTCGTGCAGCAACAGCGTTTCCTGCGGTACATACCCGATCGAGCGCCGCCATTGACGGATATCGATATCGCGCATTGATGTGCCGTCGAGACTGATCGCGCCGGAATCGGGTTTGAGCAGGCCGATGATCAGGTCGACCACCGTGGTTTTGCCGCTGCCGGAAGGGCCTATCAGCGTGACCAGCGAGCCGGCCGGTATTTCCAGGTCGAGACCGTCCAGCACCTGCCGATCGGCATAGGCGAAACAGACGTTCTCCAGCACCAGGCGCTGATGGAGATGCGGGCGATCACCGTCGCGTAATTCCTCCTCCTCGCGCTGTGCCTCGCCGATGGTGCGTCTCATCGACCAGTAGGCGCTCTCGCCGAGGCTCATCTTCTGGTATTGCTTCTGCACTTTCCCGAGCAGCGCGACCATCTGCCCGACCACCACCACCAACACCATGATCTTGGCAAACGGCAGATGGAAGAAGGAGAGCGCGATATAGATGCCGCCGGCAATGATCAGGGTGAACAGAAACTCCTGCGTGGATTCGAGCAGGGCACTGGCAAGTACCTGCCGTTCCAGCGCGCGGTTGAGCCGGGTGGTTTCCATCGACAGTACCGCATCGGCCAGATGTTCCCGACCCATTCCCTTGAGCGGTTTCACCGAGCCCAGGGTATCGGTCATGGTTGCCATCAGCGACAGCAGCACCGAGGTCTGTTTGCGCCCCGCCTGCTTGGTGATGCGAACCAGCGAGTGCGACAGGCCGATGATGATCGAGCCGGCCAGTATTCCGGCAAGCGTGGCCTGCCAAGACACCGCGATGGCGACTGCGGCGTATACCAGGGCCTGCACCAGGAAAGTCAACGCGGTCGCGCCGTTCACGAAGGCATCGGATGCCCGCGATGCTTCGGTGGCAAGGGAGTTGGTGAGCTTGCCAACCGGTTGATTGAGAAAATATTCCCAGCGGCTCAGCAGGATCGCGCGCAGCAATTCGAGGCGCAGGTCGGTGGCGAGACGCGCCGCGGTATAGCCGACCTGTCGCTGCGCAACCAGCAGCAGAACGCCCTTGAACCCGATCGCCACGACCACGACCACCAGCAGGTTGGCCAGCGTGGGTTCGACACCCATATATCCCAGAATTCCGCGCACCGCGTGCTCGAAATCGCCCTCGGCGGCGGAAGGCGCCCCGCCGTTGCCCCCGGACTCCGTCGCGATGGCGATATTCAGCAGCGGAAGCAGCACGGACAGGCCAATCCCCTCGGCAAGGCCGGCCACCAGGAGTGCGAGCAGCGCCAGCAGTGTCGGCAGTGGATAGGCGCGGTAAAAGCTCAACATCAGGGACATGTGGGTTTCCTTGTGCAGTGCCTGCGTTCAGCGCGGACCGCGGGTCACGACCGCCACCAGTCCCGCCAGCAGCACGGCCAGGCAAATCGGAATCAGCACCACGACACTCTGGTCGAGGCCCAACAGCTGGCCGCCGGTATGGAATATCTGGGTCAGGAGATAGAACCCCACGCCGAGCACTGCTCCGCCGAGCACCCGGAATCCGAATGCGCTGCTGCGCATGGTGCCGAAACCGAGACCGATGACCGTGGTGAGCAGCACCATCGCCACTGCCGAGACCGGGAGCGCGATCTTTTGCCAGAACGCCATGCGTACACGCTGATACTCCTGCCCGGATTGTTCGAGGTATCCGGAGTACTCGTAGAGTGCGCTTGGTGACATCGCGGCGAGCGATTGCCCCAGCACCGGCAATTCCGACGCCGACCAGAACGGACCGAGTTCGAGTTCCGCCAGGGACGTCGTGCTCACCTTGCCGTCGATCCAGTCCTTGCGCCGTACATCGATCAGCTTCCAGTTGCGGTCCTTCATCGGCTCGGCGCGGGCGGCGTCGATTGCCGTGACCAGCGCGCCGTGCGCGTCGAACTGATAGAGTGAAATGCCCTCGGGTATCTGTCCGACGCGCAGGTTGCGCACGTTGAACAGGCGCGTTCCGCTGCTCGACCACAAGCCCTGTCCGGCGAGCAGGTCGAAGTTGCCGCTGCGCAGCACGGTGCGCTGCGTTTCTCCCCTCTGGTGCATGCTGGCGACCAGGAATTCGCTCGACAGGCCGAGCAGCAGGGCGAGCAACATGGTCGGTGGAGTGCACAGCAGTACCAGCTGGCGCATCGAGAAGCCGGCTGCCCTTATCACCACCAACTCGCTGGTGCGCGTCAGGCCGGCAAATGCCAGTATGGTACCGAGGGCGGCGACCACCGGCGAAAGTTCCAGGATCCGTTGTGGTGTCGTAAGTGCGATATAGGAAAGCGCGTTCAGAAAAGTGTAGCGCTCGTTCAGATTGTCGACCTCGTCGACCAGCGCCAGCAACGCGAACAGCGAGGTCAGCACCGTGAATACCACCAGCCACCCGCGCAACAGGTGACCGGCGAGAAAGCGACGGATAATCACCGGCGCAGCCCGTGCAGTCGCAAACGCGGCATTGCGAGCAGCAGTGCCAGCAGTGCGAGTGAAGGCACGTAGGCGAGGAGCATTCCGGGGAATGCAGGAATATCACCGTTTTCGAGCCAGTTGCGCACCACGCTGGATGCGGAAAAAAGCAACAGGTAGGCCAGCACCGCAACCGCAAAATCGCGAACCGGGACTGCCTCGGATTGGCACGGCTGAGCGGCACGGCCAGAAGTGTCAGCAGCAGTGTTGCCAGCGGTGTGCTCAGGCGCCACTGCAATTCCGCAATGTCTTTCGGTTCATCGGAAGCGCCGAGCGTGGCCGTATCGACGGCCTTGCGCCGGAACTTGCTGATGCGTTCCTCTTCGGGAAAACGGATCAGGAAACTCGCGAATCGCATGTTGATATCGTGCGGACCCGACTTGTCGAGCAGGTAGGCATGCCCGTCGAAAAACTCCACGGAGCGCGATCCTTCTTCGTCCATGGCATTGATCCTGGCCCGCTCGGCCGCAATCACCTGCGAGCGCCCCGGACGATCTCTCTGCACGAAAACGCCGCGCAACTCGTCGCGATCCTTGTCGACTTCACGCGCATGCAGCACATACCCTCCATTGCCGAGGTCGACGAAGCTGCCAGGCGGGATATTGCCCAGGTCGAATCGGCTGATGGTTGCCTGCTCGAGCGCATAGCTGGTGCCATAGGCCCACGGCCGTACATAGATCGACAGCAGGGCGACGATGACGGCGGCGATCACGCCGATCTTGAAAACCGACCAGAGGAGCTGCATTTCACCGACACCGGCGGCAGCCAGTGCTGCCATTTCGGAGTCCTTGTACCATCGTCCGATCGCGAACAGTATGGCAAGATAGAGTGTGGTCGGTACCAGTACCTCCATCGAAGCGAGTGTGCTCAGGATGATGAGTTGCGTCACCGCCGCAGCGGCGATTTCGCCCGACGCGGCGTCCGCGAGCCGTACTGCGGCGCTGAACGCGATGAACACCGTCACCAGGATCAGCAACCCGGCGAGGAAGGGCTTGACGATTTCCGTTGTGAGATAGCGCTCGATAAGCATGCGCGGCGGTGGTGTCCGTGCTGTTGGTGGCCAGGCAGATCAAGCTGCAGCGCATGACGCTTCGCAAGCAAGGAGCGGGCGCCTGGAACGGCCCTGCTCATGCGCTGCGCCATTGTAATGCAGGAGCCGAGGAGTATTGCCCGGGGTGAGTGATAGTAACGTGAATTCTGCGGCGCGCCGCGGCAGCAGTCCCTTGCTGTGGCTGCTGCTCGGTCACAAGGCCGGCGACAATAACCAGGTCCTCGCGCTGGCTGATGCGCTGGGCTGGCCGCGCGAGGAGAAACGCATTTTCTACCGGGGTTGGGAATTGCTGAGCAATCGGCTGCTCGGCGCGACCCTGGCCGGGGTCGATCGCGGCCGTTCCAGCCCCCTGCAACCGCCCTGGCCGGAACTGGTGATCAGCTCCGGGCGGCGCAATGAACCGGTTGCCCGCTGGATCAGGGAGCAATCCGCAAGCCGCACGCGCATCGTGCACGTGGGGCGCCCGTGGGCGCCGATCGAAACCTTCGACCTGGTCATCAGCACGCCGCAGTACAGCCTGCCCGAACGCGGCAACGTTTTGGTCAACGAGTTGCCCATGCACTGCCTGAACTCTGCGCTGCTCGAGCGGGCAGGCGAGCGCTGGGCGAAGGAACTCTCGTGTTATGCAGCACCGCGAACCGCGGTGCTGCTCGGCGGCAACAGCGGCGCCAGTGTATTCACCCCGCAGAAGGCACGCAGGCTGGGTGTCCTGGTCAACGGCCTGGCTCGCTCCGCCGGTGGCTCGGTCATGGCGACTGACAGTGCCCGTACCCCGCCGCAGGCGATGGACGCATTCCTGGCCGCGATAGACGTGCCGGTGCATTGTCATCGCTGGTCGGCCGGGCGCACCGACAATCCCTATCTTGGATACCTGGCGCTGGCCGATCAGTTCGTGGTGACATCGGACAGCATGTCGATGGTTGCCGAGGCCAGTTTCACGGCGAAGCCGCTGTACCTGTTCAGCCTGGATGACGGCGCCGACTGGTGGCGCCGCTCGTACAATTATCGCTTCAAACCCCTGACTCATCGTCTGGCGATGGCGATCGGTCCGCAGCGAATGCGCCGCAACGTCGATACGATCCTGCAGCACCTGCTCGATACGCGGCGTGCCGCGTGGCTTGGCGAGCGCTGGCCCGGGCATCCGGGCCCTGTGCTTGCCGACCAGGCACAGCGCGCCGCGCTGGCGGTGGCGGCGCTGTTCGTCTGAGCGTGATCAGGCTGCGCGGTTCAGCCCACCGGAAAGCGGGTGCTGTGGCGCGGGTGGCAGATCCGGCGTTGCCTTCAGCACCTCGATCGCGTCATGGCGCACATGATTCTGCCGCATTTCCTCGCGCAGGAAACTCTCGGTCACGATGCCCGTGTCGAGGCACTCCTTCAGCAACCCGAAGAAGAATCGCTCCTGGTTCAGGTCCGGATGCTGCTTGTAACGCCCCATCAGGCCGTATTCGCCAAACAGGTGGCGGCGTGCGCGCATCAGCCAGGCAGCCGGAGGAAACAGGCGGAAGCGCTCGGCAATGCGGTAATCGACCGGCAGGCCCGTCTTCCACGGCTGGGTACGGCGACGCGTGGTATGCAGCATGCGGGTGGCGGCGGTGAACCTGTCGAAATCGTTCCACTCGTTCTCGAACAGGCCGATGCTTCCTTCCGGTTCGCTCTTCAGACAGATCCAGTCCATATAGTCGAAAGTGAAATCGAACATCCGATTGAATCGTTCCTCGACGTGCCAGTGCCCGAGCTTCGAGCAGTCGAGCAGCATCGCGCTGGTGGCAAGGCATTTGTCGATCAGGCCCTTGGTGCCGGAACGCGGCCTGCAGAAGATGGCTTTGCCCTGCATGTCGCGCGCGAAAAGATCCCACACATCCGCGCAGGCGAACACGTCGGGGTCGATGACAACGGCGCGTCCCCTGAAGCCCATCAGTTCGGGTGGCATGAATCGGGTAAGGGTGAAAGACTGCAGATCGTCGTTCAGCCAGACGCGCTTCACGCCGTCGCGCAGGTAGAGCTGCCCTTCGCGCGCATCGAAATACGGGTAATCACGCTTGTCGATGATCCTGACGTCGAATTTGTCGTTGTGCCGCGAATACCGGCGCACGGCATGCTGCGCGACCAGCGCACCGGTGTATTGCTTGTGGTTGGTCTGGATGAAAACGCAATTTTCC
This sequence comes from Gammaproteobacteria bacterium, assembly GCA_016705365.1. NCBI lineage: Bacteria > Pseudomonadati > Pseudomonadota > Gammaproteobacteria > Gammaproteobacteria bacterium. The sequence goes on from JADIYI010000008.1 coordinate 2,039,236, forward strand.
ATGGTAGGACACTCCACTTCGCTCGGGTTACACGATGTCGCCGGATGCGGCTGTGCGCATCGCCTGGCCTCTGCTCGACGATGTCACGCCGATTGCGGGGCTTGCAGTTCTTCGAGAGGGAAATTGTAGAATTCCGCCAGATCCCTTTTCACCAATTCGTGCATCGCGCGCACCTGCGTGTCATCGAAATAGTCCCGGTAACCGCCGACCTTCGCCTTGCGCACCTTGAACGAATCGGGGTTGCTGGCGTCCTTCGCGACCAGCCGGCTGCCGCTCATCCAGAACGTGCGCCTGGTTTCCATGGCGCGCATGTTCTCGACCGAAGCGAACTGCACGGCATCGGCAATCTGCTCGTCGGTACCCGGAGTGCCGATGAAATCCACGATACGCTTCAGCGTGCCAGCGGTATCGGCGCGCATGTCCTCGTAGCGGACCAGCAGGAAGTCGGCGCACTTCGGTGCTTCGCGGGCCCACAGGTTGAGGTAATCGATGACTTTCGGCAGGCCCGCATCGGCGTCCATCATGAACGGATAGATCCCGAGGTCGGTGCCGTGCTCGGGATAGTCGTTGAGTGCCTTTTTGCCGGGACGCATGCGGAACTTCCACTGGAAGTATTGCGAGACGGTGGTGTCGAGCGGGTTGCGCGCCAGCAGGATCACTTTCTTGCCGTAGTAGTCGCGTTTCGAGTCCGCGTTGCCGGTGTAATCCTTGAGATAGTTGTCATGGGTAAAGAAGATACGCGGTATCGCGGCGTTTTTGCGGTGCAGGTTGTCGAAGCCGATCAGGTGGTGTTCCGGCAGGTTGTGCTTCAGTTGATAGAAGCGCGAGATCAGCACGCGCAGCCAGGTGCGGCCGCTCTTGCCAAAAGACACGACCACGCAATCGGCCAGTTCGAGCTTGCGAAACTCTTCCTTGCCACGCATCCTGCGCTCGAGCCGGATCCTGCGCTCGGCCGGTAGCCAGAAGCAGAAGCCCAACACCAGAAATCGCGAGATTTTCTTGAATACCGTGTGCATCTGAAAAGCCGTCAAATTGTTGGCGAAAACTCTAGCACGGGCACGCAAGTTGCTCATTACCTATCCGCGGTACTTTGCCTGCACGGGAAAAGGTAATTGTGCGGCGCTTCATCGAGGTCGCGAAAGGTCCCGGACCGGCTTCGCGGACGCCACCGGATGCGGTCAAATGCACATGGCAAGCGCCACCAACTCTGGTAGCATTTCCCTGCGAATGGAGCGCCGGGCGGTTGCCACCGAGTTCGACCCCCCGGCGGAGTTCCGCAGTGGAACCTGCGAATTTCTGCCGTCGCTGTTGCAGTGCCGGCGTGTGGAGGTTGCGGTGGAATATATCGATGCAAAGGCGCTGTCTGCCATGGATCCGTCCGTGTTTCAGCATGCGGAACCGTTTCCGTGGATCAATCCGGCCGGTTTCCTGACTGATGCGGGCTTCGCCCGCCTGGTGGCGAACCTTCCCGATGTCAGTCAGTTCACCTCGGCCATCGACGCAATGCGGGTGCGCAAGTACGGGCAAAAGAATCACGATCGCTTTGTGCTCGAGTACGTCGATGGCATTGACATTCCCTTGCCGTGGCAGGAGCTCATAGACGAGTTGCGCGGCGATCGTTACCGGGCCTTCATCGCCTCACTGCTGGGACACCGGCATTTCCGCTTCCGTTTCCACTGGCACTACACGCCGGGCAGTTGCAGTGTCTCGCCGCATTGCGATTCGAGGACCAAGCTGGGCTCGCATATTTTCTATCTCAATACGCGTCCTTCCTGGGATCCCGCATGGGGCGGCGAAACGGTCATTCTCGATGACCACGGGCGTTTCGACGTCGACTCGAGCCCGGCGTTCGAGGATTTCGACTCCGCGGTTCCCGCGCAGACCATGGATAACCGCAGCCTGATCTTTTCCCGGCGCGGCAATTCCTGGCACGGTGTGCGGGCGATCGAATGCCCGGAGGGTGCCTTGCGCAAGGTGTTCATCGTCGTGTTCGAGGATTATCGTCGCGTCAGGATGCTGACAAAACGCATGACCCGCCTGATCAAGGGCAAGCCGTTGGTGGCGGAGAAAGAACTCGGCATGTACTGAGGGCCGCACTACTGCCGGGCCCGGCAGTGTTTTCCGTCAGACCAGCGTGACCGGAATGCCGCAGGCATCCGCGGTAACGTGATAATCCGGATCCTCGCTGTCGGCATCGACGATGAATTCGGAGCGGCTGTTGCCGACGAACAGGTGATTGAACATCACCGCGGACGAGTAATAGCCGATCACCATGCGATACGGATGCGCCAGCAGGTGCTCCTCGAGAATGCCGCTCAATTCCAGCTCGATCCAGTCCGGAGCGTGCGTGGCAATGAATTCGATCCCGCGCCGGTTCTTCGGGTGCATGCGGAATTTCACCGGCTGCCCGAAGGATTTTTCCCTTGCGGCCAGCACGAAGGCCTCGCTGATGCCACGCAGGCCACCGAGCACCAGCACCTCGTCGAATGGCGGCTGTTGCGACCGGGCGAGCGGCACGATCACCACCTTTTGCGGGTCGGCGTGAATGGTGCGTGCCTCGAAGTGATAGATCCTGTCGAGAAAGGGACTGTAGGAGCCCGACTTGTGGCGCGTGCTCGCCGGTTCCACGCCGATGAACAACCGGAACAGCCACGCCGGTACCCTGCGCCCCTTGGCAACGCCCGGCAGCTGCCGCAGCAGCGCTGCGCCGTCGGGAATCATGTTGTACTCGACGCTGGGGCAATTGCGCTCGAGAAGCTTGCGCAGCGCGTAGACAAACGACTCATTGTAATAGGGGCAGAACACGCGCACCTGCTGCCCGCGCAACCCGAGCTCGCCGAAGACGCGGTGCGCAAAGCGGCGCTTGCCGGCTTTCTTGCCGAAGAGCCGGGTGAGCGGGTCGCTGGCATCGACATGCACCACCGGATAACGCAGCGCAGCGCGGCGCTCGATGCCTTCGCGCGGCTGGTACATCGCGTAGGAGACCTGCTCCAGTCCGAGGTGCTCGATCAGCAACGTCGAAAAATAATATTGAAAGCCGGTGCTCAGTACAAACAGGTTCACGGTCATGTCCGGACTTCCTCCGCGCGGGCTGTCGATTCATCGGGGTCATGGAACCCGAGCTCCCTGAAATCCGCGATCTGGCGATGGATACACCGCTCCCGGCCGTCGTGCCAGTCCGATGCGCCGTAGACATAGATGAAATCGAGACCGAACTCTTCGGCCAACTGCATGTCGAGCTCGGCGTCACCGAAATAAACGGATCGGCCGCGGAACGCAGCGGCCTCGCGAAGGGCGTGCATGTTGTCGCGCTTGGGGGTCGGGCTGCCGCGTATCGAAGCAAAGTACCGATCGAGGTCGCGCGCGCGGAATACCGAGCGCACTTCGTTCTCGGCACCACCGGTAACCACGTGTGCCACGACTTTTTGCGGGATTGCCGCGAGCAGTGCCGCGACGCCGGGGATCAGCCGGCAGCGCAGCAGTTCGCGGGCACAGATGTCCGCGTAATCGCGCAGCAACTGTTCCAGGAGGCGCTCCCGATCGGCCGCGGGCACCTCGAGCAGTACGTCGAGCAGATAGGCAAACTTCGCATTGCGACTGATGCCGCCGTGGCGCTGGTGATAATCGACAAAAGCCGCGGAAACGGATGGGCCAAAAGCCGCGCTGACCGTCAGAAAGGCCGCGCTCTTTATTGCATTGGAGTCGAGGATCACTCCATCGCAATCGAACACCAGCGTGGCATATTCAGCGAGCGCGAAGTGCATGGAGCACGCGCTCGAGATCCTCGGGCGTATCTACGGCAATGCTCGCCGAGTCCAGTTCGACCATGCGCACCTCTATGCCCAGGTCGAGAAAACGCAGGATTTCGATATCCTCGATGCGCTCTATCGCCCCCTTGGCACTCACCGCCGTATAGGCTGCCAGCTGCGCCGGCGAAAAGCAGTAGATGCACACCTGCTTCCAGGCTTTTTCGAAGACGCCACCCTTGTTGGCGGGAATCGCCGCGCGGCTCATGTACAGCAACCGGGCATCGTGCGTGGCGACGACCTTGGGGACGTGCCGGGACCAGTAATCCCGCTCGTCGCGGATCGCGGTCATCGCGTTGACGACCGCGCCGCCGTAACGCCGGTAGGCACCGACCACGGCGATGATGTCGGCGGGGTCCAGTATCGGCTCGTCACCCTGCACGTTGACCAGGAAGTCGTAGTCGAGCCCCAGCGCCGCCTCGGCAACCCGGTCGGTGCCGGTGAGGCAGTCGGGGGAGGTCATCAGCACCCGCGCCCCGAATCCTTCGCAGACAGTCTTTATTCGCGGATCATCGGTAGCCACGTAGACATGCTCTGCCGACGTGGTCGCAATGCAGCGCTCCCATACGTGGCGGATCATCGGCTTGCCGAGGATATCGGCCAGCGGCTTGCCCGGAAAGCGCGAGGAGGCAAAGCGCGCCGGAATCACGATGGCATGATCGGAACTACCGGTAGCTGGCATAGATCGAGCCCTGCAGCACGGGATAGTTGGTGGGCGTGAGCGCGGTCAGGGAGACCTCACCGCACACGGGTGTCACGATTCTCAGCAGCTGCAGCATTTCCGACTGGCGCGAGTCATCGGCATGAAAGCCGTCGAAACCGACCAGGAATATCCTCTTCGCCTTGCCCGCGATGCACAGCGCCAAGGCGTACGCAAATGCCAGTGGCACCGGGATGATGCAGCCGTTGGCGCGCGCCTCGAAATGCTCGGACTGCATCACGCAGTCGTACTCGTGCATCTCGGTCGCCGCGAGCTTTTGTTGCATGGCGGCATCCTGAAAGCGTTTCGCGGAGTAGATCGGCTTGCCGCAGGCGGCAAGAAAATCCGCCTCGTACAGCAAGCGGAACTGATCCACGCAGATGATGCGGTCCACCAGCGTGCTGTCGATCGCGGCCTGATGGTTCAGCGTGACCACCAGGGGATGGTGCTCGCGGATGAACAGTTCGATGTCGGGTGCGTATTGCTGGACGCTGCCGCCTGCGCCGATCAGCATCACATCGGCACCGGCAAACGGGCTGAGGTCGGTGTCGGGCGCGTGTTCGTCGAGAGGCCGGTCATCGCGGAACGAATGCAGCGAACGCTCGATCTCGTTCTGGCTGAAGCTGGTCGAATTGCGCCCGGACAGGGATTGCAGCGCGGAAAATTTCTCGCGCGGGCTGTAGCGCGGGTCCGTTATCAGCGTCTGCGCAAACATCGGATGGATCTGGTGCAGCGCGGAATAGTGATAGAAAAAACTCGCACCCCAGCCGTATTGATCCTTGAGCGGCTGGAAACCGTCAACGCATACCGAGGTCAGTTCCTCCAGCCGCGATTGTTTCAGGCCGCGCGCTTCGAGTTCGCACAGCAGTATCTCGAGTTCCGCGTTGCCCGCGCCCCGTCCCATTCCGGTTACCGTGGCATCCACGAAGCTCGCGCCGCAATCGATCGCGGCGAGCGTGTTCTGTATCGCCAGGGACTTGTTGTTGTGGGCGTGGATTCCCACTTCACCTTGCCAGCCGCCCGCCAATGCCTCGATCACCTGTCCTACTTCGCTCGGATTCATCGAGCCGAACGAATCGGCAAAATACAGGACATCCAGCGAGCCCCAGGATTGCAGCATTTGCGCAAGCTCGGTGAGGTACCCGGACGGTTTGCCAGCGGCCTGCATCATGTTGAGCCCGACCTTGTAGCCAAGCTCGACGAGCCGCGCCACCACGGCCTGGCAATGGGCTATTTCCCCGAGATGGGCGGCAATTCGTACCCACTCGACCCGTGACCCGGCACGTGGTTGAAACAGCGCATCCACCCGGCGCACCGGATCATCCTCACCGCCCAGCAGCGATTTTGCGTCCACCATGACGGCAAGCGACAGGCTGGCGGGAATATCCAGGGTGCCGAGAAACGCATCGGTGGAGTAGGCGTGAGGGCCCAGAAAGCTGGCCTGCGGGAAATTGCGGAAACCGATCTCGACGATATCGACCTGCGCGGCAGCCATGGCCCGCAGATACTCCTCGGTCAGTTCGCGCGGGAAACACCAGTTGTTGTAATAGCCGCCGTCGCGGAGGGTGCAGTCGAGTATACGGAGCGTCATGGTCATGCATACCAGGATGGGCCGGGAGGCGCATGAAAGCTGCAGTTTTCATGCCGTGGCGTCCCGTTGGCCAGTGCCTGCATTATATGGGTCGTATCCGGGAGCGGCCACCCCCGTCAGACGGTAGAAATTGTGTCCATCGAGGGCCGGTTGTCACCGGTATCAACGTGCATCGCGGGCAGGCGACTCGCCCGTCATCGCCAGCACCGCACGGGTCCGCTCCGTGGCGCGCTCCAGATCCTGCTCCGGCATGAACTTGCCCGATGGCAGGAATCCGCGGCGGATATCCGACGCACAACCGTTCTGCTCGAGATAGGAATAGAACGCGTCAAAACTTCGCGGCAGGCGAATTATCCGTGAATCGACGACGCGTTTGAGCAGTGCGGCGAGCAGACCGCTACGAACGTGCCCGTCATCGATCGGCGCGACCGCGAGGATGAACCGATGCCAGTAATCGTAGATGGCGTTCCTGAACGGAAGTCGATAGATCGCCAGTGCCTTGCCCTCGCGCACCACGTCGCAGATCATCGAGATGCTGTCACCGGTCACGATGAAGCGATCGCATTGCGCCAGCGCATTCGCATAATCGGAGGTGGTGTGCGCTCCCGCACTCCATTGGCAGAGGCGGGCGTGGGGAGGCAGGTTGCCGGCTATCCAGGCGACCACCGCCGCGGGCGTTCGGCGGCTGGTCACGAAACGTATCGCTGCCGCTGCCCGCTGCTCGCAGGCGAGTTTCAGCAACTCCATTGCCTCGGCTTCGCCAAGCCTGAAGCTGCGCGTTGGGCCGCCGATCAATACGGCCAGCTCGCCGGCTCCCGGGGTTGATTGCGCGCTGCCCGGCGGCAAATCCGGCTGGCGGCCGCGCTGCGGCTCGTTGTCCAGCGGCAGCGCGATACGCATGATCCTGGGGTCATCGGCGGTGATGTACTGGCACGATGAAATCACCAGCGCGAATTCACGCAGATAGCGTGGCTGGCGGCCAATCAGGATGATCCGCGTGTGGCGCTTCGACCGGGCCCGGATCCACAGCGCCACCATTCCCGGACGACGCCCGATCGTGATGATGAGGTCGGGCCAGGGTGCGCCAAGGCGGTCGGATCGTTCGAGGTCGATATGGGCGATGGACGGGCGAAACCACGGCTTTCCCTTGACGAAACCGGGCTTCGGAAACACGAACCGGGTCTCGTAGGCGCAACCGAGGCGGTCGGCCAGGCTGAAAACCTGCTTGTTGTCTCCCTGCTTGTCGGAGAGCAGCAGCCAGATCAGGGGCCGCGCGGGCGACGGGGATTTGGTGTCCTCACACGGCATCAGCGCAGCACTCCGTCGCGATAGAGCCGCCACATGAAGCCCCAGACGAACAGCAGCGGATACTTGCGCACCTTCGGGGGGATGGTGATCACCTTTCCGCTGTGCCGCTCAAGCTTCCAGGCAATGTAATCGAAACCGCCCTCGAAGGTGAACAGGGCTTTGAACAAGCGCAATACCGACAGCAATTTGCCGGATGCGCGGCGCAGGGCCCAGGCCAGTCTTGCGTGTTGGCGAACGCGGTCTGGCGGCGCTGCACGGTAGTTGCGGCCATCGACTTCAAACGACCAGCGCAATTGCACCGCTACTGCTTCGGTTGCCTGCTGAAAAAAACCGGCGCCGTATTCGACCAGGGTCGAGGGTCGTCGGCTGCCCTCGGCGCGCAGTTCGGTCGCGTAGCTCAGTACGAGTCCGCGCTCCCACAATTCACTGATCGTGCCGTTCGGCGGCGCGCACGGCAGCGTGCGATCGAGCAGCGTGATGACCGCGCGGCGAAGGCAGCTGCGCACCCTGTCGCGGGTGGTGTCGTCGGCGCTGAATGCCAGTGCAACCGGTTGACTGAAACGACCCCAGATATAGGATTCGAACCACTTGCGCGATACCCCGCGTTCGAGATCCCCGATGGACAGCACGGCGTACTTGCAGCGCACGCTGCCCTCCCCGACAGCTCGCTGGAGATAATAGACATTCGGGGCCAGCACGCGGTTGGCGAACGCACTCAGGAAATGGGTGTGTGCCTGCCGATACCCGCTGACGATCACGTAGAGATCGACCAGCCCGTCGAACAGATCGCCGCTGCGCAGACAGGATCCGTAGAACAGCACCGCCAGCACGCTGCCCTTGTGCCGTTGCTGCAGTGATTCGAGCAATGCGTCGAGAGCCGCGCGAGCCTGTTCGTCGCCTTCGAAAGCCGGGCCGAATGGCTCCACGGCTAGATTCTCAGGAAACGTGCGTTGCCGGCCACGCCCACGTGCAGCGGACCGCTGCCCGGTGCGACGTGGTGCAGTTCGCCGTCGAGCGTGAACGCGCCGTTGAAATCGAGCTGAACCGAATCCAGCCGGGCGCTGTGATAACCGGTATCCGCGCGCACGCATTGCGCGGGGCGGCCGCGCAGCACGGAGGGAAGCGAACGCATGAACTGCTGCGCACCGCGCTCGATGGCGGTGATACGCAAGGCTTCCTCGCCCGGACCCCAGAACGGGTGGATGCCGAGAAACAAACGCTGCAGTGTGCTGATGACCAGCAGCATGAATTCGCCATCGAGCGGAGCAGCGCAACCTGGTGTGCTGATGTGTATCTCGAGCGGCCGGGCAAATCCCTCGTGCCCGCGCATCATGCCCCACAAGGTGCGGATCATCGCGACTCCCGAACTGAATTCACTGCGCATGCCGCGCGATCTTACCTGCTCGTGCCAGTATTCAATACCGTCAACCACGGCACCCACGCCAAACACCAGGCCGCAACCGAGCGATTCACCGGTGGCATTGCGCACGCTGATTATCGGACGCTGGACTATCCGTGCGCCGCGTTGCACGCCTCGCGCCCAGGCCAGCAGTTTCAGCACCGATCCCTGGAGACTGCCGCGTATTCCCACGTCGCCGACGGTCACGTTGGTGGTGCCGCCCGGCAGTGCGCACAGCAGAGGCGGTGATTCGAACGCGGTTCCCGTCACCAGTTCACCCAGTACATGCGCCACGCTGCCGTCGCCACCGTTGATGGCCAGCACATTGACGCCTGCGCGTCCCAGCTCGGTCATGGCGAGCGCAATGTCCTCGCTGCGCGCAGTGACGATATGGAAGGCGCCGGGGGTCAGATCCAGCATTGCGCTGATGCTGCTCAGGTGGCGGCGATTCCGGCCGCTGTTGGGATTGGAGATCATTCCGAGGCGAACAGCCTGCGGGGTTGCGGAAAGCGTCGCAGGGGTTTCATTGATCATGGATTTTCGTTTTCGGTGCGAACGCTTTCGATCAGCGAAGTATAGCGATGCGCCGCGACCGCCAGGGTCATGGCTGGCAGTTCCGCTCGAGTACCGCCTTCGTGATTGCCACGGGCACGACTCCAAGGTAGGTGGAGCCCTGGATGCGCAGTGGTATCGCCGTGCGAACATCGATGTCGATCGCCAGTTCGCCGCTCAGTTCGAGCAGGCTGAAGCGGTCCTGTTCGGGTTCCGTGCCGAGCAATTGTGCGTTGATCGAAACACGCCGCGCGGCGCGGGATTCGTTCATCGGCGTTTCCCGGCCATCCTCGACCAGAGTGAATTTCGCCGCGAGATTCTGCTCGGGGCCGAGTTCAAGCGTGACCCGATAGAGTTGGGTGTCGGTGAATACCAGGTGCGTGGAGGAGTTTGTCTGCGCATCGCGCACCAGCCTGGCAGCATGATCGATCAGCATCAGCGGAGTGATCACCGGATCATCGGTGCTGATCGTTACCGGATACGCGATCTGCCTGCTGTTGGTCGGGATCCAGCCCGATGCGGGCGCCGGTTCGCGGCGCTCGCGCCATACTCCATCGCTCGCGAAACGGTACAGTTTCTGCCTGCGGTCGCGGCCCTGGGTGGTGCGCAGGCTCTGCAATACCGCACCGTTGCCCGGGTCGAACCATGTGTCGAGCTCGCCCTGGCTGCGTGCGGCACTGAAGGTGACGTGAATTTTCCCGATAGCGGAAGACGTCGCCGGCAACACGGGAAGAGCGGTCGCGCCCTGCAGTTCCGCGACGGCAGTGGCGGTTGCCATGGTCTGGTATTGGATGACCGTCGTCGCGGCGACCCAGGAGTTGCTTGCCGCGAAATGCAGTTCCTTCCAGCATGCGTTTGCCGTCGCATGGCCTGTCTGACAAATCAGCCACGCAAACGCCACCAGCCCCAGCCGCCGAGTTGCCAACAACAAATGCCTTCCTCCGTGATCCGCGAGGCGATCATTGTGTCTTTGTAACGCACAAACGAAAAGGGGCTGGCTCGTGCCAACCCCCTCGTCAATATGGCTCCGCCTGCCGGGCTCGAACCAGCAACCCATTGATTGGCAAATTCCAATCAATGCGTCGGCTGGCATTGCGACACTACACATGAAGCGCTGAAAGGCATTGTATTACAGCGCATTAGCGGTTGTCAGTGTGTTCGGGTGGAGGCGCCGTACACGCTGCTGCACACCGGGAAATAAACTGCGGCGGGCTTACTCGTAGTCGTCCGGCCCGGGCTATGTGCCTCGCACCCTGCCGGTGACGATCATGAAATCCGTTTCGCTGATGGCGCCCGGGCGCGGCGGGGGGCGCCGCTCGCGGGCTGGGCACCCGACAGGACACCGAGCCTCAGCCGTCCCAGAGGCTTGGTTTCGGTCGGGGAGGGGCTTTATCCTTCCTGTATTTACCTGAACCGGATCCCGTATGCACGATTCCTCATTGCGCAAGATCGAGGCCTTTTGCCGTGATTACCTCGGCGCGCACCGCGCATCGGCGCTCGAGATCGTCGACCTCGGCGCGCGCAACGTCGACGGCATGCGCACCTACCGGCGATTCTTCGATGCGCCTGCGTGGCGCTATCGCGGGCTGGATATCGAGCCGGGCCCCAATGTCGACCTGGTGGTCGCGGACCCGTACCGGTGGGACGGGCTGCCCGAATCCAGTATCGATGTGCTGATTTCGGGGCAGACCCTGGAGCATGTGGAGTTTCCATGGCTCACGATGGAACAGATCGCGCGCGTGCTGCGCGGCGGCGGCGTGGCCTGCCTGGTGGTGCCCTCGGCGGGCCCCGAGCACCGCCACCCGGTGGACTGCTGGCGCTTCTACCCGGACGGGATGCGGGCGCTCGCACGTCACGCGGGCCTCGCGGTGGTCGAGGTGTTCACCGACTGGGGCCTCGGCCAGTGGCAGGACAGCTTCGCGCTGCTGCAGAAGCCACGCAGCGGCGGCGCTGGCGATTCGGCACTACCGGTGTTCGAGGATCGCAAGCTCGCCGAACGCCAGTACCGCGATCCGCAATCGCGCGGCGGCGAGGTGTTGCCCGGTTTTTACGCCCACCTCGACCTGATCGAGGCGCGCGGTGGCGATCTCGCCGCCGCTGCCGCCGTGTTGCGCGAGGGCCTGGCGCGCTTCCCGGACAATGCCTACCTGCGCCAGCGCCAGGTCGGCGTGCTATGCGCGCTCGGCAGCCCCGGTGCCGCGCTCGAGCCTGCGCTGCAGCTGCTTGGGATCACACCGATCGGCCCGGGCGCGCTGCGCAATGTCGAGCTGATGCTGCGCAAGCTCAATGCCGGCGAGCAGGGCTATTTCGAGCGTGGCCTGGACACGCTGAAACCCGCCACGCTGGGTCGCATCGGCGAGGCGTGTTTCAGCGAGCAGTGCTTCACGCTCGGCAGCTGCGCCTGGGCGAGTCTTCTGCGCCGCCGGCCCGGGGAGCTCGACTATCGCCTGCACCGTGCGGTCGCATTGCTCGGCACCGCGCAGCGCGCTGCCGGGCTGCAGGCGCTGGCCGAGGCGCGCGAGGCGCAACTCGCCGAGGGACTCGTCAACCGCACCACGATCGTGCAGCGGATCATCCGCCGGCTCGGCGCGCAGCGCTATCTGGAGATCGGCGTGGAGCGCGCGACGAATTTCCTGCAAATCGATGCGCCGCAGCGTGTTGCGGTGGACCCGGCCTTCGCGGTACCCGGCGGCGTGGAGGGCATCGCCGCCACGCGCTGGTTCGCCGTACCCAGCGACGAATTCTTCGAGCAGCACGCGCGCACGGCCCTTGCGGACGGGGTCGAGGTGGTGTTCATCGACGGGCTGCACAGCTACGCGCAGGTGCTGCGCGATATCGACAACGCGCTAACCCACCTTGCGCCGGGCGGCGTGATAGCGCTGCACGACTGCCTGCCGAAGAATGCCGCGGAGGCCTGCGCCAACGAGGCCGATGCACGTCGCCATCTCGAATTCGGCAATGCCTGGACCGGGGATGTGTACCGCGCGATCGTGCACCTGCGTGCCAACCGCGCCGATCTCGAGGTTTTCGTGCTGGACACCGATCACGGGGTCGGCATCGTGCGGCGCGGCGCACCCCTCAGCACGGTCGAGATCGACATCGAGCGCATCGCCGCGCTCGACTTCGCCGAATTCGCGGCGCGGCGCGAGTACTGGCTGGAATTGCGCCCGGTCTCGTTTCTCGACGAATGGCTGGAGCGGCTCGGCGTGCCCGGCTGAGTGCTCCAGTCCCGCAACCGCATCCATGTGCTGGCGGCATGGACGTCTCCGATGCCGAGCGTCTGAAGGCACTTGAGGCCGAGAATGCCCGGTTGAAAAAGCTGTTGGCCGAATCGATGATCGACATGGAGGTGACTCGCGAGGCGTTGTGAAAAAAAGTGGTGATCGCACCGGCGAGGCGAGAGTTGGTGCGGTGGTTCACGAGCAGGGGACTGACGGAGCGGCACGCGTTGCGCAGGGTGAACATGAGCGCGAGTGCGTTGCGGTATCAGCCGCGCCTGGATCGCAACACGGAGTTACGCAAGACAATTGTCCAGTTAGTACAGCGACACCGGCGCTATGGAGCCGAAATGATCGAGCCGGACAAGCCGAATCAAAACGCGTACGTGGAGTCATTCAATGGGCGGTTCCGAGACGAATGCCTGAACGAGCATTGGTTTATCAGTTCGGCCCGCGCGCGGGCGGAGATCGAGCGCTGGCGCCGCGAATACTATGTCGAGCGACCGAAGAAATCTTGGTGGCTACCGCCTGCCGTTTATGCAAAGCAACCGCTCGACAATGCCCTTACAATGCCCGGAGGACTCTAAACAAAGCCGCTACGCAGGGCGGGGGGACGTCGCTAAAATTGTAAAAGTGGTAGGCATTTGAGTGGTATGAGGTGTTCGCTTGGGCCGCGATGCCGGTTCGAGTGTTCGGTGGGCAAACGTTGCTTGTTGTGTTGGGCGGCGCACATCCGGGCGCTTCAGCAATTGAATGTCGGGAATCTTCGCTGTCAGACCAATTAGCTCGAAGGAGGAAGGAGCATGTCCAAGAACCCGGATCGGCAATTCGACTTTGCCGATATGCAGGATTTCGATGCGGCACGAATTGAAGGCGTAAAGCGCTGGGTCGCTGAGAACCTGGGAGGGTCCGTGATCGCGATCAAGCGGCTGGCCCGCTGGAGGCCGCTGTGGAAAGTTCAATATCGCGACAAGAACAATGACGAGCGCGCCGTGCTCGTGCGCGGGGATAGGCCAATTTCCACCCTCTTTTCCCTGGAACACGAGATGCTCGTCACGCAAGCCCTGGAGGCCAATGGCGTGAAGGTTCCGCATGTACACGGCTGGAGCGATTTTCCCAAGGCCTATGTCATCGACTGGGTCGAGACCGGCGGCGATCGCGATCCGGGCATGATCTACACGGCCATCGATACGCCAACCGGCATGGACCCCGATCGATGGCAAGCCATGATGGCCTACATGGAGGGCTTGGCCCGGATCCACACGATCCCCGTCACCGAGTTCAAGGGCATAGAGTGGTATCTGGAACCGAAGACGGCTGACGAGGTCGCGCTCAATATTATCGAGCGGCAATATCAGTTCGGAATCGATAACGGACTGAATGATCAGGTCTTGGCCTGCATCATGTCATGGCTGCGGAGGAATGTTCCCAAGCATCGCACCCAGGCAAGCTTCGTGACGGGCGATGCCGGACAGTTCATGTCCCGTGGGGCCGAAGTGGCCGCCTATGTGGATTTCGAGATTGCCCATATCGGCGACATCCATTGGGATCTCGCATGCTTCAGGGGGCGACACCCTTACGAAAACATGGGTGATATTCCCGCGCTCTATCGCCACTACGAAAAAGCGAGCGGCACCAAGTTGGATCTTCCGGTGATCAATTACCACACCGCATCCTTCCTTCTGTTCGCTGCGATCGCCGCAAAAGCCTTTATGGAGCCCGATGCCCGGGATTCGAACTGGATCGAAGGCGTATTCGAGTATTTGAGTTGCGCACGGCGCGCACTCGAGTCCATCGCCGAACTGGAGGGAATCACGCTCGACCATGACCTGCACCTTCCCGCGCCGAACGCCGATTTCTTTGCGGATACCGGCCTGCAAAAACTCGTGATCGACATCGAGCGGCTTCCCCTCGCGGATGCCTTTGCAGATTGGGAGCGTGGCATCCTTGGCGCAATTCCAAAGTATCAGCTGAATTATGCCCGCTACGGAAGTTGGCTCACGGCAGAGACCATCAAGGACATCAGCCGCGTGACCGGCAAGCCCCACGACAGCCTCGCCGCTGCAGAGACCGCGATTATGGGCGTCATCGAAAAAGCTGACCCCAAGCTGGATGCTGAACTGATTCGCATCATGCATCGGCGGACCCTGAGACTGTCGATGCTCACTGCGGGTACGGATCCCACCGACAGCAATCCGTTCTTCGTGAAGCTGGAGCCCATACTGAAATAAAGCGATGACCGTCCTTCGATCGTCCGGGGTGACTTTGAAGCCAGCCGTATCGCGGTCGTTGCTTGGTCAAATGGCACCCCCCTCCTGCGTGAAGGGGGAAAGGGCAGAACTGATCAGGCCGCCTGGGAATCATCCCGGCAAATTCCCTGCTTGCGCGCCCCATTCCCGGACTTCGCGACTCCGCATATCCCTCGTGCGCAACGGCCCGCATGCGCGCGAGCAATCTGCCCAATTCGCCAGTTCGCGCCAAAGATCAACGCCACTCAGAGGCGCCTACCTCGACAGCTTTACCAGCCAAGTCCGTAGAATAGGTCTGTTGAAACTACTATCCTCTGACTGTCCGGCTTCCCTGAACGGAGATTGCGATGGCACACCATGCTTCCCGATCGATGCGAATGGCAACAGTGACGGGCATCGTCATGCTCCAACTTTCGAGCCCCGCGGCTGCCGATGAACCCATCTGGGCGAACGCCAAGTGGGTCAAGGCGACTTCCACCACCTGCGATGGGCTGCGTTACCTGACCCTCAAGGGCAACGACGTCACCGCTTCGACAAAGTCCAACTCACCGGGCTGCAAGTCATCGGAGGTTGTTTTCGTCCAGGTCAATGTCTCCAGGAAGTTCTTCCTGGGCGGCAACGGCAGCGAAATATCGGCATCGCACGTGGATGCGAACTTCATCACCTGCGGTGGTGACGGGAAAGGCCTCATCACCCTTGGCGCACCGGGGGAGGCCGCTCGCGCGATTCGCGAGCATCCTGCGCCGCCAGGATGCAGCAATGCGACCCAGCAGTATCAACATATTGCGAGCGTGGGCAGCATTCCGTTCACCAACGTGGCCAATGGTGGAGTGATGAGCGTGCGTGAGAGCCTGGCGCTTCATGCCAAGGAACGCGAGCGGGCCATCGCGGAATGCAACGCGGACCCGTTGTGCCAGGCGGAAGTGAACAGGATGAGGTCGATGACGGGCCCGACCTCGAATTCCAATCCCTGTGATTCCGGTAGCATTTACTCCAACTACGACGGTTCTGGTCGTTGCAGGGACAGCAGCGGCAATCGCGATCCCAAGGGCACGGTGGTCTTTCCGCAATGAAGCAGCCGACCACTCCCATGCCTGCAGCGCCCAAGATGGCAGGACGCCAGCCGTTCATCAAAAGCCGTCGGTGACCTTGCCGAATCAACCCTTCGGATTTCCAGTGGATAGGAATCTCGACATGCCCTTTCCACGGTCGTGGCCTGCAGGGCTGTCGAGGATGGACGGTCCTATCCCACGAGGGGCGCCACCGATCGCAGCACCAGGATCGGCACGGTGCGCGGTAACGGGGTAGAACCCCTGCGGCATATCGCTCCAGCGCTCTGCGCATATCATCGGTGGTGACCTCGGACTATGCCTTGTCGTCGAGTGCATCGATCCACCAGCGCAATTGCGTGGTGCGTGCGGCGTCGATTCCGGGCCACGACTTGAGGTACACAGACAGGAGATCGGAGAGGGTAGCGCGAAGGCCGGGTTCACCCAGTGCGGCGAGATACTCGCGGTCTGACTCGATGCGCAGCGCCCGCTGCTTGGCAAATGGTAGCAATCGACGAGACGCAATCAATCTCCGAGGGCCAGGTGCCGCCGGCACTGTTGGCGCACGACCTCCTCTACCTGCTGCAGAGCAGGTGCGGTTCCGAACTCCGCTTCGAACGCCGCGCGTGTTGCATCCAGCAGTGTCGGCAGTCGTTCTGCGAGCGAGCGTATGTCCTCGACGATGCGCCGCGCGCCCGCGCCCGCGAAGCCGCAGTCCCGCGCGAACCGTGCCCAGTGCGTTGGTGTCACGTCACCCGGTGAACTCGCCGCCTACGGACAGCGCGAGGGCCGCGTCGAGTCGCGGAAATGCCCTCGTGCATAGCAGGTCGTAGAACGGCGCCAGGCGCCAGGCGTCCTGTTCGATGCCGGTTTGCAGCAACGAGAGATTCTTGGCATGGCCGTCGGAATTCCCGGCCAGCACGTTGAATGCCTGCCACTGCACAAGGCGCTGCAGGTCGGTCACGGGATCTTCGCAGTGCGTGCGGATCAGTTCCGCGCAGGCGCGCGCACCGGGCCCTCCCAGGCTCTCGTACTTGTCGCGATACGTAGGGCCAAGCGCCTGCAGAAAATCTTCCTGGTGCAATCGCTGCAGTTCCTGGCTGTTGCGCACACGGTCGTAGCGTGTAATTCGCAGAAAGCGCAGTTCGCGCACCTGGTCAATCGTGCTCTCGCACACCTCGAGGCCGGCCGCACGCGCAAGCCGCCCGAGAAAACACTCGTAAAGTGGCACGTTGCGCAGGTCCGATACCTCGAACTTGAGCACATGACTGGAGGGCGCCACGCCTTGCGGCAGGGCGTACGTGCCGCCTTCGTGGAACACCGGGCACTTGTGCTGCGCGCCGGCCAGCGACAGCCGTACGGCCGGTGAGCGGTCGGTCGGTGCATAGGCCGATGCGCCTCGATCCTGCACCAGCTGGTGCAACATCTCTTCGGAGAGCGCGGCATAGCGCGCGGTTGACGTCGGATCCATGTCGCCGGGGAGGATCGAGATCGCGCCTGCACAATCGCCGCCGTATTCGCGCAGCAGCACGAAGTCGCTGTCGGGAAGCCTGCGCAGCGACAGCAGGCGGCTTCTTGCCTCGCCCTCCGGCAGCAGGTTGCGGAAGAAAAACGGTGCACGCGGATCACCCGGCTCGAACGCGGCTGTTGTGAGCGGCAACTGGACCGACAGCCGAAAACCGTTCCGGACCCAGTCCGCGTCGTAGCGGAAGCCGATGCGATCATCGGCGTCGCGCCACAGGAAACCGACCAGTTGATCGCGATGCCAGACGTGCAGTTCATCCGGGTCGAGCATCGTTGGCCTCCTTGATGGCCCGCCGGACCTGGGCACTCAGGCTCCGTGGCACGATGTAGATGTCCAGGCCAAGCAGGCGCAACACTTCGAGCGCTTTGCCGATCTGGGCGGTATCCTTGCCGCGTTCGAGTTCGGAGAGATAGCGCGCGCGAGAGCCACTCAACTCGGCAAGTTCGACCTGCGTGCGTCCACGGGCCTTGCGGTAACTGCGAAGGCGTCGTCCCAGGTCTTCGGTTGAACTGACAGGCTCGGATGGGAGAAGGCCGCTTTGGTTCATGACGCCTCCAAAAATACTGATCGGTAACATAGTAGGGCAATCCTGGCGGGATGGCTATAAAAAGTACCGATCAGTACCAATTTCACGTTCACCCACAGACTGATGACAAATCATCCCGATCGGTAACTGATTTGCGCTAACTCGTTCTGCTACGCGGATGTTCTTGGGAGAATTGATGGGCGACGATGTGCAGGTCACTGCCGTCGTCGAAACCCGCCGGCCAGCAGCACCTCGTCGCACTCAAGCTGCAAGGCAAAGCCCGCAAAACAATCGAAGCCTACGCCTTTTCCGTGCGCCGTATCGCCCGGCACGTTGATCGCTGCCCCGACAACCTCACCGCCGATGAATTCGGAGACTGCTTTGCCGCGCTGACCAAATCCCAGTCCGCACGCTCCGGATCGACATGCTCAGACCACCGCTCATCCAGTCACTGCCTGATGCCCTGGCTCGCGACAAGATTGCCCGGATCATCCGTGTCACTCACCTCGTCGAAGTTGGGCTGAGCCTGCGCGGCGTGCTGGTCTTCCTGAACATGCCACCCTGGCCCCGCGGGAGATGTTCCCGTAGATGAAGGATGGCCTGTTCGACGACACCGGCAACATCGTCGCGGCCAGTCGCATGTACATGCCGGGCTGGATGGATCGTTATGTGGCCTTCGTCAAGCGCCACACTGGCTGGAACGGGCGGCGCGGTGAGCCGCTCGTCAGGCGCCGGCGGATCACGCCCCAGCCGTCCATCGATAGCGCCTCTTGCTCTGTCCGTGCTCAAGTCGTGATCGCGCCGAGCGACGCCGAATTCACCAGTCGTACGTACTTGCTGAGCACGCCGCGCGGTACCTCTCGCGGCGGCAGGGTCCAGCGCGCACGACGCGCCTCGAGTTCCGCAGCCGAAAGGTCCACCTCAAGCGTCCGCTTTTCGGCATCGATGGTGATGCGATCCTCATCCTGCAGGATCGCCAGTGGGCCACCGACGGCGGCCTCGGGCGAAACATGGCCGACGACAAAGCCGTGACTGCCGCCGGAGAAGCGGCCGTCCGTGATCAATGCGACCTCGGCACCCAGACCGCGACCCATGATCGCGCTGGTCGGGCTCAGCATCTCGCGCATGCCGGGACCGCCCTTTGGCCCCTCGTAGCGAATCACCACCACATCACCGGCAACAACCACGCCGCCGAGTATCGCTTCCAGCGCGGTTTCCTCCGAGCCGAACACCCGGGCATTGCCGACGAAGCGTAGTCCCTCCTTGCCGGTAATCTTGGCCACCGCACCATCTGGTGCTATGTTTCCTTTCATAACAATAAGATGACTGTCACTCTTTATGGGGTTTGTGAAGTTACGAATAATATCCTGACCGGCTGGATACAGCTTTATGTCGGCCAGATTCTCGGCGATGGTCTTGCCACTGACCGTCATACATTTGCCGTGCAGCAGACCCCGGTCAAGCAGCATCTTCATCAGCGGCTGAATCCCGCCGATAGCCACCAGCTCGGACATCGCATATCGCCCGCTCGGACGCAGGTCAGCAAGCACCGGCACCCGCGCGCCGATCCGCGTGAAGTCATCGAGCGTGAGCGGAATATGCGCTTCGTGCGCGATCGCCAGCAGATGCAGGACCGCGTTGGTCGAGCCGCCGAGCGCGATCACTACCGTAATGGCATTTTCAAAAGCCTCGCGGCTCAGGATATCGGAAGGCTTGATGCCACGACGCACCAACTCGACCACAGCTGCGCCCGCCCGGCGACAGTCTTCCAGCTTGTCTGGCGAGATTGCGTCCTGTGCGGAGCTGTTCGGCAGGCTTAGACCAAGTGCCTCGATGGCCGAGGCCATCGTGTTCGCCGTGTACATGCCGCCGCAGGAACCCGCACCCGGAATCGCCGTCTGCTCGACTGCCAGCAGCTGCGCCTTCGACATGCGACCGGCAGCGACGGCACCGACCGCCTCGAAGACCGAGACGATGTCACAGCGGTTGGCACCGGGCACAATCGTGCCGCCGTAGACAAACACCGATGGCCGGTCGAGGCGTACCATGGCAATCGCGCAACCTGGCATGTTCTTGTCACAGCCACCGATGCTCACAAGGCCATCGAAGCCTTCGGCACCGACGACCGTCTCGATCGAATCGGCAATCACTTCACGCGACACCAGTGAGTAGCGCATGCCGGGCGTACCCATCGAAATCCCGTCCGAAACGGTGATGGTGTTGAAGATCACCGACTTGCCACCCGCCGCATCGGCACCTTCACCGGCCAACCGGGCCAGCTGATCGATGTGCATATTGCAGGGTGTAACCATGCTCCAGGTCGAGGCGATCCCGATCTGGCTCTTCCCGAAGTCAGCCTCGGTGAATCCGACAGCCCGCAGCATGGCCCGGCTGGGTGCCTGTGAAACGCCGTCCACGACAATGCTCGAATAGCGGCGCGCATTGTCTTTGCTGTCCTTTGGGTCAGTCATGATCCATGCACTACTCCGCAGCTGTTCAAGGCAGAAAAGCCGGACTCGCGTTTAGCCGATTTGGGTCCAATCCTCGTCATCCGGACCGGAGCAGCTTGCCGGGAATTCGTGATGTTGTCGCATCGAGTCCGAATCACTGATTGACTCCCGCTCTATTTTTCCGGTGTGTCGAAGCGCCCGCCGTAGAGCAACGGACTGGAAACCCGGTTCGGATGGATAGTAATAATCACGCGCTCGGCTCCCGGCGGGTCGATATCCTCGGGTGGCTCGACACCGCCGCTGCCTGCCATGAACTGACATCGGAAAAAATCACGTTGCGGATCATCCTCCAGCGTGGCGTGGCCGCGGATTTCTATATAGTCCATGACGTTGCCGGCATTGACAATGCACAATGCGACGCGCGAGTCAGCCAGCAGATTCTGATATTTGACCCGGCTCTTAAGCGTAGAAATCCGAATAATCTCGCCATCCCAGAAGTAGCCGACCGGATTGCTCGAAATCATGCCGTCCGAATGTCTGATGGTGCTCATTACGCCGAATTTTGTGCTGGCAATGAGCGGGTGCTTGTTCTTCGGAATGGCAATTTCGACGGGCTGCTTGGTCATGGTCCACCTTTTACCATCAAGATATACGCTAGTAGAGTTCATCGCGATAGTTCTGCTCCACCTGGGCCTCCAATACGTTTTCAAATTCCTCATCAGCGTCGAGGCTTTTAGCTAACTGACGCACCATAAGTGAATCATGATGTGCTACCCAAGCATCGGGGTTCCACATATTTGAACGAATCATCGCTTTGCCGCAGTGAAAAAAACATTCGCTGATTGTGACAGAAGTACACAGTAACGCCGGCTTTCCTCTGGCGCTCAGGTCTTGCAGGAGGGACGGATCCTTGGAAAGAGATGCCTGTCCTTTGATCCTCAGGGTTTCCCTCATATCGGGAACCACGAATATCACGCCAACGTTCCTGTTTTTCAGGATGTTCTTGAACCCGAACATCAACTTGTTTCCAGGCCGGTCCGGAATAAGCAGATTACCTTTTTCATCAACGTGCACAAAGCCGGGGGAATCACCTTTTGGGGAAATATCTACCTGGCCTTTATCGTCGACGGTTGAAAGAAAGATGAGTGGTGATCGGCGAATGAACTCCATCATGGAATCATCAAGGGATTTTCTGAGCTTTTGCTTAACAACTTCGATTGGCTTGCCAATAATCGACTCGAGATCATCCTCGCATTCAACGAGAAAGTTATTTTTCATGCTGCCATCCTCGACGGTGTGTCGGCTTTTGTGCACATGACGACGCTGTGGAAAACACGTTCTCGCGAAAACGTTTGTCTGTCTGCTGCCGCAGTTTCGTATTGCTCCGTGATTCGGTTGCTTCCCACTCGTTGCGCGAAACCCGTTGATTCACACGCACGTATCGCCTTTCGCCGCATATTGTCGGTGATCCGCCCGTTGCACTACCGATTATCGCCATCCGTGGCCATGACGTACCACGAACCCGGCGGCAGCGCTTCCAACTTCGGCGCGATACTCGCGGTCTGACTCGATGCGCAGCACCCACTGCTTGGCATCAGTTCGACGGGTGAATGACTTGGTCTTCAGGACGCGATGCCCTGAGCGGATGATTGCCTTGAATCGGCCGTGCTTGAGTTTGACGATGGTTGCCATTTCGAGACCTCGAAAACGAGCGTTTCAGGCCGCGTTGTACATTCTGGTGTACCTCGTGGGTATGCGCTTCGTCGTCGTGTCTCTGAAAACATCCTTGTTTTCAGCAGCTTAATGGCTCCGCCTGCTGGGCTCGAACCAGCGACCCATTGATTAACAGTCAATTGCTCTACCAACTGAGCTAAGGCGGAAAAACACCGGTCTGGTGAGGCCGCGTATGTTAATGAGGCCTCCAAGGCAGGTCAATAGATCGATGTCGCAATCAACGCGGTGAAAAAATACGCATCACGCGGGCGCCGGCAGAGACCCCAAAAAGGCTTCGTACAAGCTCCGAGCAGTACTGATGCGGATAGAATGACCAGTTCTGCCAGTTTTCCATGCAGCCAGGGGCCACTGAACCATACGCATGCGACGATTCACCGTACATTCACCCTTTGCGCCGGCGGGCGATCAGCCGCAGGCGATCCGCGAGTTGGTCGACGGCATCAACTCCGGGCTGCTGTCGCAGGTATTGCTGGGGGTTACCGGATCCGGCAAGACGTTCACCATTGCGCATGTGATCGGCGAGATCCAGCGCCCGACCATCGTGCTGGCGCCGAACAAGACGCTGGCGGCGCAACTGTATGGCGAATTCCGCGAAGCATTCCCTGACAACGCGGTCGAGTATTTCGTTTCCTATTACGACTATTACCAGCCCGAAGCCTATGTGCCGTCCTCGGATACCTACATAGAGAAGGATGCATCGGTCAACGAGCACATCGAGCAGATGCGCCTCTCGGCGACCAAGGCCTTGCTGGAGCGCTCCGATGCGATCGTGGTCGCGACGGTGTCGGCGATTTACGGTCTCGGTGACCCCGGCCTGTACCTGAAGATGGTTCTGCATATCGATCGTGGCGACACCATCGATCAGCGCCACCTGCTGCGCCGCCTTGCCGAACTCCAGTACCAGAGAAACGATATCGACTTCCATCGCGCGAGCTATCGGGTACGCGGCGACGTGATCGATATTTTCCCCGCGGAATCCGACCGGGAAGCGGTGCGGGTGGAGTTGTTCGACGACCAGATCGAGCAGATATCGGTGTTCGATCCGCTCACGGGCGAGGTCCTGCGCCAATTGCCACGGGTGACCATCTACCCGAAGACGCATTACGTCACACCGCGCGACACCCTGTTGCGGGCGCTCGACTTTATAGAGCTCGAACTGGCCGAGCGACTCGTGGTGTTGCGGGCGGCCGACAAGCTGGTCGAGGCGCAGCGCCTCGAGCAGCGCACCCGTTACGACATCGAGATGATCAGGGAGCTCGGTTATTGCACCGGCATCGAGAACTACTCGCGCTACCTGTCGGGGCGCGATGTCGGTGAGCCGCCGCCGACGCTGTTCGACTACATCCCCGCGAACGCGCTGGTGGTTGTCGACGAATCGCATGTCACGATTCCCCAGCTCGGCGGCATGTACAAGGGCGATCGTTCGCGCAAGGAAACGCTGGTCGAATACGGTTTCAGACTGCCCTCGGCACTCGACAACCGGCCGTTGCGTTTCGAGGAATGGGAAAAACGCGTGCCGCAGCTGATTTTCGTGTCGGCCACGCCGGGGCCCTACGAGATGGAGCGCGCGGATCGCGTGGTCGAGCAGGTGGTGCGCCCGACCGGGTTGATCGACCCGCAGATCCTGGTGCGTCCGGCAAGCTCGCAGGTCGATGATCTGCTCTCGGAGATCAACCGGCGGGTGGCGCTGAATGAGCGGGTGCTGGTCACGGTGTTGACCAAGCGCATGGCCGAGGACCTGACCGAGTACCTGGCCGAACACGGAGTGCGGGTGCGCTACCTGCACTCGGATATCGAAACGGTGGAGCGGGTCGAGATCATCCGCGATCTGCGTCTGGCCAGGTTCGATGTGCTGGTCGGAATCAACCTGCTGCGCGAAGGCCTCGATATGCCGGAAGTTTCGCTGGTCGCGATACTCGATGCCGACAAGGAGGGGTTCCTGCGCTCGGAGCGCTCGCTGATCCAGACCATCGGGCGCGCGGCGCGCAACCTGAATGGCACCGCAATTCTCTACGCCGATCGCGAGACCGGCTCGATGCAGCGCGCCATCGGCGAGACCGGGCGCCGCCGCGCCAAGCAGCTGCAACACAATACCCTGCATGGCATCGTGCCGGTGGGCGTGGTCAAGAATGTGACCGACATCCTGGAGGGCGCGTATTCCGCCGGTGCGCGCGGCCGCTCCCGCAACAAGCAGGCGGCGGAGCCTTCGGCCGCGTACCGTCATGCGGAGGACATGCGTCCGGCCGAGGTCGCGCGCGAGATTGCGCGGCTCGAGGAGCAGATGTACCTGCATGCACGGAATCTGGAATTCGAGGAGGCGGCGCGCGTGCGTGACCGCCTTGCGGCCCTCAAACAGGGTCTGTTTGCCAGCGCCTGAGGCGCCCGACAGAAAATTTGCCTTCGTATCGCGACCCAGTATAATGCCGCCCTTCTCGAAGGCTCGTAGCTCAGTTGGTTAGAGCGCTACCTTGACATGGTAGAGGTCGGTGGTTCGAATCCACTCGGGCCTACCAAATAACCCTAAAGAAAACCAATAGTTAGAGAAGATAAACGTCCTAGCCGGCGTGCTTCTCGCAAGCTGGGTTACATTTTGGGTTACTTGGAAGCGAGATAATATCGACGCTCTCGATCAGGGAGCGCCGCCATACCATCCGATGAATCCGCCCAACTACTCGCCGCCCGCGAGGAAGTCATCGAAGGTCTACGCAGGTCTGCTGAACTTCCCGGCGTGCCTGGCGCTCGATCTGGTCTGAACCCGCTCCAACCGGAACGCTCGAAACGGTTTGTGCAGCGGAATTCGCCGTGTCGGGGATGGTGTTTGCCGAGATGATTTCCCGCCAGGAACGCGCAGCCAGGGAGATGGAAGCCCCTCGCATACCGGCGCGCAAATGGCATAGCTGTTTGACGGGAATACGGGGAGGAGTGCCTGTATCCGGTCATCAAGTGCCCTATAATCCACCTCTTGAATCAATTCAGAAGTGGGAACGATTCGTGCGGCGTTACACGGAGGCAATACAGTGAGCGACTGGACACCACCGGCGCGCCCCGACTGGGTGCAACAGGTCGTCGATGAAGGCCGGCACATGGATATCCGCAGCCTGGTTCCTCTGCAAGCCGGGGAACTGATGGATACCGCACGCCGCAATACCGGTTTTGATGACTTCGGCAGTGATGAGTGGCTGGAGGGCTTCCACATATTTCTCCAGGCACTCGAGGACGAGGCCGACCTGCACCTGCTCGGGCGTCTGATGACGCGCTCGGATATTCTGCGCTGGCTGGAAGCCCGCCTGGGTATCGAGGCCGCTTATGCGCAGCACCCGGAAATCGACGAGGAGGTGATTGACCGGCCGGTCATCGTCACCGGCCTGGCCCGTTCCGGAACCTCCATCCTGTTCGAATTACTGGCCCGGGATGGCCAGTTCGGTTCTCCGCGCAACTGGGAAATCATGTTCCCTTACCCGCCCCCTGAAACCGCCTCTTACGAAACCGATTCCCGCATTGCACGCTGTGAGCACCTCGTCACGCAATGGAATCGGGTGGTTCCCACATATGCATCGATGCACGAAATGGGCGCCAGTATCCCCAACGAGTGCATTGTCGCCATGAGTTGCACTTTTCTCAGTGAGAATCTGCCGGGGCAATACCAGATTCCCAGCTACACTGCCTGGTACTACCGGCAGGATCTGGGTTACGCCTATAGCTATTACCGGCGCATGTTGAAGGTACTTCAGTGGAAGAACCCGCGCCGCCACTGGCTGCTGAAGGCACCGACGCACCTGGGCAACTTGCCGGTGCTGTTTCGCACCTTTGCCGATGCCCGTGTGGTCATCACTCACCGTGACCCGCTGGTGGCGCAGGCATCGGTGACCAATCTTCTGGGGACGCTCTGCTGGATGCGCAGCAGCCAGCCCTTCGATGCCGGCGCCCTCGAAAGCCTGACGGCCCCGGAGGCGGGGGCCGCGCGCCTGGACAGTATCCTGGAACTGCTTGAATCAGGCCAGATACCCACCGAGCGGGTACATCACCTCCTCTACGCCAGGCTGATCGAGCAGCCGTTGGAGGCGCTCCATACGCTCTATGCGGACTTCGGTTCAGAACTGGAACCTGCGGCGCGCAAGGCGATGCAGGACTACCTGGCACAAAAGCCCCGGGGCAAATTCGGCAAGCACCGCTACAGCGTCGGCGCAGCGCAGGAGAATGCTCGCAAGCGCGCGTTGTTCGAGCGCTATCAGCAGACCTTCGGCGTACCGGATGAGATCTGAGTCGACCGCTACACTCGCTGCGACTCACCTGGGCGCTGAGAACCCATCAATGGCGCTGGGTGCTTCGCTTGTCCCTGTCTGCGACAGGATTAACATGCTCCGGTCGAGACCGCCAGAGTCCCTGGACGACAGCCAAAGCGCGGTTAGCGTGTTCGTTGTGAGGCAATTGTGCCGCCATCCACTACCAGTTCGGCAGCGGTGATATAGCTGGCTTCGTCCGAAAGCAGGAAGCGCACGGCCGCCGCAACTTCCTGCGGCTTCCCCATCCGCCCCAGCATTACGGGGCGGTCAAAAAAACCTTCGGGCAAGTTATCAACCATGGATTGCGTCATTGGTGTGAGGATGTAGCCCGGCGTCACTGAATTGATCCGGATACCGTCGCTGGCCAGTTCGTCCGCCAGAGAGCGCACCAGTGACAGCACGCCACCCTTGGAGGCCGTGTAGGCGGGATTGGCGGCATTGCCCATCGTGGCATTGATAGAGGCAATAGCCACCACCGCCGACCCCGGCTGTGCAGCAAGCTCGGAACGCAGGGCCTTGACCAAAAACGGCAGCGCTTTCAAGTTTACGCTCAACACCTGATCCCACTGTTCTTCGCTCAACTCGTTTAGCGGTATTGCCAGGGAGATACCTGCAGCATGCACCAACCCACCGATGCTGGACAAACTGTTACGAGTGGTATCGGCGGCTGCCGCAATGTTGCCGATACCAGTTAAATCGATTCCCACGCCGACAGTCGGGACGCCAAAACGCGCCGCGATATCGTTGGCAACAGCAACGCTTCGTTCCTGGTCCAGATCCCAGATCGCCACCGGCCGGCCAACGGACGCCAAGGCTTCCGCACACGCCAGACCAATGCCGGACACCCCGCCGGTGACGACAACCGCGCTACTCGGGCTACTCAGATGTTGCATAACTCCACGCTCCCTACTAATTGAATGCCGTGAATAAAAAATCCGATACGTACAAGACAGAATCCTCCGGCGTTGGTAGATGTCGAAGTATCCTGCCGTATATATGCCAGCTGGCCCGGCAGTGTTCCAAAACTAAAAGCTGGCGTACTCAGGAGCCTCTCCAGCCAGGCATTGAAGTGGGCGTTGTCGGCAGCCAGTGCTTCACCAACCCACCTTTCATACCGGGAATGACCATCGCTATTGTTCGATCGCCTGCGCGCGATGATAAATTCCGGCGCATCCAGGTGAATGAATGCAGCTCAGGTTAGCTGAGTCACTCTGGCGTTGCATCACGCGTATGCAATAGAAGAGCGAGTTCAACAGTCGCGTATGTGATCCTTCATTTTGAATCGCCCCCGGTTTCCTGGCCGAAAAGCCCGCTGGAAGATCTGGAATCTAGTACATTTGTAGGAAGATGGCGCTTCCTGTTTCAGGCTACCGTATATGCAGTTACATCATCGTTAATAATGGTGTAGCCAGAAGCAAACAACAGTGTGTTGAGCGTCCCGACGTTAATTTGAACAAAAGCAGATGCTTATCGCCATCGCTCGAAATATCGTTGCCGACGCATTACATAAGTAATTGATTCAAAGACCTTCAGGAGATCATGCGCATGAAAACTGACCTGCATTTCAGGCTCTCGGGCGCGGCGGCATTGATTGCGGCCATCGGACTGCATAGCCAGGCCATTGCCCAGGCACCATCTTCGCCGCAAGCGTCCGGGCGACTGGAGGAGATCACTGTGACCGCGCGGCGTCAGGAGGAATCGATGCAGCGGACACCCGTTGCGGTGACCGCGATCTCGGGCAAGCTGCTGGATACGCTCAACGTGCAGGACGTAACTCGCCTGGCCCAGCTGGCGCCCAACCTCGTCATCACCCAACAGACCAGCAGCCTGAACGCTGCCGCAATTTTCATCCGCGGAATTGGGCAGACCGAGCCGGCAGCCACCGCCGAGGCGGGCGTGGCCATCTATCTGGACGGCGTCTACGTTGCGCGCACTGCGGGCGCAATCTTCGATCTGGTGGACGTGGAGCGTATCGAGGTGCTTCGCGGACCGCAGGGTACGCTGTTCGGGCGCAACACGACCGGTGGTGCCGTGCACCTGGTCAGCAAGAAGCCGGCCGACGATTTCGGCCTGGAGGCGAAGGCGGGCTATGGCTCCTTTGACGACTGGTATACCCGCGCGCGCGTCGACACCGGCCTGATCGGCGACTCCACAATCAAGGCCACGCTGGCCTACCTGCACCGCGAGCGCGATGGCTACTTTGACAACAAGCTCGCGAATGACGCCGAAGACCCGGGTTCGCTCGATAACAACTCCATCTGGCTGGGCCTGCACGGGGACTTCGGCGAGAAACTGTCGGCGGATTTGACGTACGACTACGGCAAGCGCAAGGGCAGCCCCGTTTTCTTCCAGATGGTGGCCGCCACCGATGACGTACGGAACTACTACGGCGCCTCGCCGACATTCGGCGGCGCACCCTTCATCATCACGGAAAAGCGCCTCGATGACGGCCTTCAGGCGCCCTTCGACGGACGCTTTCACAGCGAAGGCGAGGTGTCTGGCACGGCGCTCACCCTGCAATACGACATAAACGACGCGCTGGCGATCAAGTCGGTCACTGCTTACCGCGAGTTCGAGCAGGACACGATCTGCAGCCTCACCGGCAATGGCGTGATGCGCGGCTTCGTGCTCGACCCGGTAACCTTCGCGCCCGTGGGTATCGAAGACCTCAACGGACCGTACGGCTGTAATAACGCCCCGCAGAAGCAGGACCAGACTTCGCAGGAACTGCAACTGGTTGGCGGTACCGAGCGCTGGAAGTATGTGGCGGGCGTGTTCTACTTCGAGGAGAGCGCCGACGAGTACAACAGCCAGCGGCTGACCGTCGTGCTGCCCGGCGGGCAGGCCGGTCTCAACCTGGCGCCGCTATCGTCCTTTGGTGGGGATACCGAGTCGAAGGCGATCTTTGCCCAGGCCAGCTACACACCGGACATGCTCGACGATCGGCTCGAATTCACGGTCGGGGGACGCTACACCCGCGACGAGAAGACTTTCTGGTCGTCGTCCTTCCCGGAGAAGGGAGACAAGGATTTCGATAACGATTCCTGGCTGCTCTCGGTGAACTATCAATTCACGGATGACATGATGGGCTACGCGCGCGTCTCCACCGGCTACAAGGCTGGCGGCTTCTCCCCGCGCGCCGCCGTGCTCTCCACTTTCGAGCCGGAGGAGGCTCTCGCCTGGGAACTGGGGTTCAAGGCGGAGTGGCTGGACAACCGCGTGCGGACCAACGTGGCGCTGTTCCACACCACCTACGACGATCTGCAGATCTCGCAGTTTCTCGCCGACTCGTCGGGCTCGGCGGCGGTGATCGTGAACGCGGGCGAGGCGACATTCCAGGGTGTCGAGGTTGAACTCGCGGCCGTGCTCACCGAGAACCTGACGGTGACTGCTACGTTCGGTTACACGGACCCGACCTACGAGGAGTACCTCTACCGCGATCCGACAACCAACAACCTGATCGACGTCTCTGACGAAGCGCGCTTCGTCCAACTGGTACGCAACAACTGGCGGGTTGGCGCCGAGTACGTGTTTCCGGGGCTGTCCTTTGGAGAGCTCAGTGCACGCATGGATTATGCGCAGAGTTCCGAACGCTACATGTTCCCGCTCGATTGGGAGACCCCGTTCAACGAGGAGATCCACGATCCAGGTCACGAGAACCTGAGCGCGCGAATCTCGCTGACCGGCATGCAACTCGGCAATTCGGGAACCTGGGACCTCGGTGTCTGGGGCGATAACCTGACGGACCAGAACAACGTGGGCGACGGCATCGACTTCGGCGGACTGGGTTTTGCCGGCAAGTACTGGCTGGAGCCGCGCCGCTTCGGAATTGACATCAAGATGAATCTCTGAGCACTGCCTGGCGTGGCCACGTGGCATCGCGTGGCCCGACAAGCCCTCGCCGCATCACGCTGCCCTTGAATCCTGGCGCACGGCGCCACGGTTTACTCCTATGGTATTAGCGCTCACAGGCCATAGATTACCCTTAGCACATGGCTGACCAGGGAGGACTGCTGCGATACGCCCACTTTCCGGAACGCACTGTACAAGTGGCTGCGCGCGGTATTCTTGCGGATACCCATCTCCTCGACAAAGTCATCCATTGTTCTGCCATTGACGAGTGCAATCACCAGCCTGGTCTCCTGTGGGGTGAGTCCGAACGCCTCGACAAGCAGCTGCGCTTTATCGAAATGGCGCATTTCCACGGCCGTCATGTAGACGGCGACGTGATGAGCATTTTCTACCCCGTCTCCAAGTGGAAGCTTCTTGAGCGTCATTAGCAGGGGATGCGGCTGGCTTTTTCTCGGCATGGAAATCACATGAGGTATCGTGTCCTGTTCACTTGCAAGGATGCTCTGAAGCGATTCCTGCAGATGCAGATTACCTTCGCGTGAAATCAGGCGTAGCTTGCCAGCTACGCAGATGACGCCGTTATTTTCCCCGAGCAATTGTTCGGCAATGTTGTTTATGTGGACGATATTCATATCAGCATCCAGAATCACTGTCGCCATTGCCAGATTGGAAAAGGCCTGCTCGAAAAGACTGTGCTCCCGGAGATGGCTACGGCTTTTTTCCATCCATTTGGCCAGTTCCCTGAACTGGGGTATCAGCAATTCGAGAAACGCTCTGTCCCGGCCAGCAAAGGTCGCCTCCCGGTGACCACGGATAAGGCGCAGAAATAGCGCAACCTGTTCATCCCTCTGGATGTCGAAACCTATCAACTGCTCCTGGTTGAATGGCTTCATGAAGGTCTGGTAATAGGTAGTGCGCTTCAGAGCGCTCCTGGAGATCAGGTCGTCTAGCGCTACGACCGTGACGTCTGGAAGATTCACCAGTGGATCCAGCGCCTTGAACTTGTTGGCATAGTTCTGACGGTCCTGGAGCGAGATTTCCACACCACCAACAAAAGATATTCCGGTATCGCCCGGGCTAGGCAGTCGTAGCCCTATCACTGGAATACAGGGCGGGAAGGCAGCCTGCAACTCCCGCAGAAAATCCTGCCAGGGACTCTGCTGGAAAGGCCCTCGATAGAGGGCAGCCACCAGCGAGGCGTATTGGTGTGTATCTATCGCAGAGCAAGCGAGCGTCATAGGATGTCCCTGCCAATCTTTAGTCAGTCTCCCAACACCGTTAATCATATACGGATGACACAAGTCATACATATGTAGGATGGGCACATCAAGCCGAATCGCTATTATCGTTCCACAGCAGCAATGATTTGTGTCGTGCGGGATGCTCTGGAGCCAAGATAGGCAGAGGCATGCTATCAATGCCCAAGCCAGTGGGTCAGCACTGAACAGTGCAAGCGCAAGCGGCAACCCTGACTATTTCAGTGCTGTGTGGACCATCTGGACCGGAGGGCAGCAAAACGTGAATACCGATACTCAGCTTGAACGACTCAGACCAATCAGCGTTAACGACCTGAAGGAGCGCAGCAGACAACTGCGGCTCGACATACTTCGAATCATTGACCATGCGCCTATGGGGCATTATTCGAGCAGTCTGTCGTGTGCCGAGATACTGGTCACGCTCTATCATCACGTGCTGCGTCTGCGCAGAGGGGAGCCGGACTGGCCCGACCGCGACCGCTTTCTGCTCGGGAAAGGCCATGTCGCGGTGGCGTTGTGGCCGCTGTTTGCTGAGCTCGAATATTTTCCAATCGAATGGCTGGACACCTTTGGCGACTTCAATAGCAGGCTGACAGACCATCCTGACATGTTGCGCACCCCCGGCGTCGATTTCAGCTCCGGTTCCCTGGGTCACAACCTCTCTGTTGCGCTTGGTATGGCAATTGCGTCACGCAGAAGGAAGCTGGATCACCGGGTGTATGTACTGCTGGGCGACGGTGAGATTCATGAAGGGCAGGTATGGGAAGCGGCGATGGCCGCCTCGCACTACAGGGCCGGAAATCTTGTTGCGATCGTCGACGCCAATGGTTCCTGTGCCGACGGCCCCACGGAGTCAGTGATGAGTATCGAACCTCTCGCCGAGCGATTTTCCAGTTTTGGCTGGACCAGCGTCGACGTGGACGGCCACGACCCCGAGGCTCTGATGAGCGCCTTCGGCGAAGCCATGCAAGACAAAGAAAAGCCCACCTGTATCATCGCCCGCACCCTGAAGGGCAAAGGCGTTTCATTTATGGAGGCATCCCCACGGGAGTGGCACCTTGGCGCACTTGGCGAACAGGACCTGGAGCGTGCCCGGAGAGAAATCATGGAGGCACGGACATGAGCGAGATGAGCGATCCTTTCAGCTTCAACGCGGGCGCTGTAGAGAGCGAGTACACTGGTAACATCGGTCAGACTTTTCTGGAACTGGGCGAGGCCGACGAGGACATCCTGCTTGTTTCGCCCGACCTGGGCGCGGGTCCGATTACTGGTGCCTTCGTCAAGAAGTTCCCCGACCGTTTTATTGACACAGGCATTGCCGAGACCAACGCCATGTCAGTTGCGGCAGGACTGGCCAGCTATGGCTTCAAGGTCTACGTATTGCAAATGGGTGCTTTTGGCGCCATTAAATGTGCCGAGCAGATTCGCGCCGACCTGGCGGCTACGCAGATGCCAGTGCGTATTCTTTCGGCATGGAGCGGCTTGGCAATGGGCTTCTTTGGCACCACCCACCACGCCATCGAGGATATCGCCATCACGCGGGCCATTCCGGGCCTTACCGTCGTGAGCCCCGCGGATGACAATGCCGCACGTGCCCTCTTGCAGGCCACCATGGACCTCCCGGGCCCGGTATTCATTCGCCTGAGCGATGCCAGCGTCTACCCGGTTTATGATTCGGTCCCGCCGTTTCAGGCTGGTCGGTTCATGTGTGTCCGTGAGGGCAGCGACGCCACGATCATCGGCACGGGCCTGGGCACCCAGCTAGCGACTGGCGCGTCCGATCTACTGCGTAAAAAGGGAATTGAGGTCGGTGTTCTTGATGCCAACTGGCTCAAGCCGCTGGATGAAGACGCGATCATCAACGCGGCCAGATCGACGGGGGCAATTCTCACGGTTGAGGAACACGGTGTGATCGGCGGTCTTGGCAGCCCCTCTCGCTGTGGGTATGCCTCACCAGCTTTACCAGCACTACGGATTGACTGTTGAAGAGACCGCGAACCAGATAACCGACCTGATTGGCAGACGCCCGGCCTGAACTCTAGCGGTGTAAACTCAGTCGTCCTGGTGGTCGCTGCCGTGTCTTGTCACGGTAGTTCCCCGGACTTCCGGCGTGCAACTGTTCCAAAGCACAGATACGGACATGGCCAAGCGGCGCAAGATGTGTGTGCAATAAGGATCGCTTCCAGGGGATTCACAAGATGAAAAGACGCGCGTTTATCGCAGGCGTGACAGCCACGGCGGCCGCCGCTCCGCTGACGCGGGCTTCCAGCCCGGCGCCGGAGTCCTTCGATCGCGAAGTCGATGTGGTCGTCGTGGGCTCTGGAACAGGGCTTTGCGCGGCGTTGCGCGCCGCCAGCGCAGGGCTCGACGTATTGGTGCTGGAAAAGCTCGATACACCGGGTGGCACGACGCTGGTGTCCGGGGGTGTCCTATGGATTCCCAACAACACCATCCAGCGTCGGGAAGGCCTCAGTGACAGCCGCGAAGACTCACTCATCTATCTGAAGAAGTTGTCCCGTGATCAGGCAACGGAAGAGCTGATGACGGCCTTTGTGGACCAGGGTCCCCGCATGCTCGAGTTCATCGAATCTGCCAGTGATATTCGTTGGCGGGTTTCGACCCTGCTTGGCAAGGTGGCGGATTACCATCCTGAATGGGATGGTTCCAACGTTCGCGGCCGTTCGGTGGAGCCAGTTCAGGCACGTGGGGGCATGGCCGGTGGTGTTCTCATTGCGGCACTGATGAAGGCCTGTCAGCAAGCGGGGGTCACAGTGTTGACCAGTTCACCGGCGCGAAGGCTGATTGCCGAGCACACTGCAGACGGCACCCGCGTACTGGGTGTAGAAGCCAGTATTGGCGACAAACCCGTACGCATCCGCGCACGTCGCGGGGTACTGATCGCCAGTGGCGGATTCGAACGCAACCGGGAAATGAAGACGCACTTTCTGCGCGGCCCCTCACCGTATACCTGGGGAGCCGAGGGTAATATCGGCGACGGAATACACATGGCGATGGCGCTGGGTTCTGACCTGCGCAATATGAACGAAGTCTGGCATCAAGTGGCCTATCGTGAGGACGCGGAACGCAATGGTCACCTGAGAGGTGGTATCTCCCTCTCGGCTCAGATCGAGCGTCGTTTCGCGGGCGGAATATGTGTCAATCGTTACGGTGAGCGCTTCGCCAACGAAGCGGCCGCCTACGACGTCACCTGGCAGAGCTTCCATACATGGGAAAACTGGGGCGATCTGGGATACCGCAATATTCCCGCCTTCGCAATCTTCGACAGCAGCGTGCGTAACAATTCAACCATTGCCGGAAAAAGCGCCAGTGAGCCCTTGCCCGATTGGGTAGTAACCGCCGGCACGCTCCCTGATCTGGCCAGAAGCATGAATATCGATCCAAAGGGGCTGACTACGACCGTGGAGCGCTTCAATCATTACGCGCGACAGGGAATCGATCCGGATTTTCACCGTGGCGAAAGCGCCTACGACCGACACGGAGAAATTAACCCCTCTGCCACGCTTGCGCCAGTAGCAGTGGCGCCTTTCTATGCCGCAGAAGTTACCCCAGCTGATCTTGGCACCTGTGGCGGCGTACGCGTCAATGGCCGGGCTGAGGTGATAGATGTTTTCAATCGCCCCATCCGGAACCTCTACGCCTCGGGAAACACCGCCGGCATTGGCGCCCCCGGGGCGCTGTACGGCGGTGGCGGTGGCACGCTCGGACCGGCCTTTACCTTTGCCTTTATAGCTGGCGAGCAGATCATAAAGCGCCAACCGTCAGAGCCAGTGTAGTGTCGTGTCCCTTTGCTTTGTTGGAATACGCCAGTGATTATCGCAACAATCTCACTGGCAGATTGCCGGAAGTCCCCTGTCTCACTGAACGCATCGTTGTCGAAGCCCTGGAGCATACAAAATGATGAGTATTGATCACACTGGGAAGTCCGTCATTGTCACGGGAGCGGGATCGGGTATCGGGCGCGCAAGTGCGCTGGCCTTTGCCGAGTGTGGCGCCTCCGTGGTCGTCAACGATATAAACGTGGATTTGGCGCGCGAAACGCTGAGCCTTGTCCAGGAGCAGGGTGGCACGGCCACGGTTTTCATGGCGGATATCACTGATCCGAAAAAAATTGACGAACTGGTGCTATTCGCCTGTGATACTTACGGCAAGCTCGATGTGATGTTCAATAATGCCGGTGGTTCCTTCCCGACCGCAATGCTGGACGTACCGCTCGAGGACTATCGTAATATCATGGCACTGAACATCGACTCGGTGTATTACGGCACCATGGCGGCCCTCAAGGTGATGGTGCCGCAGCGTAGTGGCATCATCCTGTCCACGACTTCGGGTGCTGGTATCAACGCCATGCCAGGTCTCGCCATTTACGGTATAGCCAAGGCAGGTGTGATTTCACTGATGAAGAGCGTGGCAACCGAGTACGGACGGCAGGGCATTCGAGCCAACAGTATTTCTCCTGGCGCCATGGAAACTCCCGGATTGGTGAACTGGCTGAAAACACTTCCGGGCGGGGTGCAAGGCTACAGCGATGCCCAACCCCAGGGACGCCTGGGACGACCAGAGGAAATTGCTGGTGCTGCTGTCTGCCTGGCTTCGGATCATGCGAGCTTTGTGAATGGCTCCATGCTGGCGGTGGATGGTGCGGTGCATTCCACGCTGTGGAATCCCCTCGCTGGTATGCTTTGAATTGATGAACTGACACTTTGGGGATAAGGAGTAGAAAAATGGATCTGGGGCTGAAGGGAAAGACCGCCGTTATCACCGGTGGCAGTGGCGGCATCGGGCAGGGCCTGGTGCTGGAGTTCGCGCGCGAGGGGCTCAATGTGATCAGTGCCTCCCGGGACGCCAAAACGGGTGAGGCGCTTGCCCGGAAAGCGCAAGAGAACGGCTACGAGGGCAAGGTGCTGGCGATTTCCACCGATGTCACCACACGCTCGTCGGTGGATGCCATGGTGGCGCGATGTAACGCTGAATTTGGCCCTGTAGACGTGCTGGTGAATAACGCCGGGGGTGTGGCCCATCCCTCGAACTTCGAGGAATTGGACGAGGAAGGCCGGAAATGGGAAATCGCCCTCAATATCGATGGTGTAGTGAATTGCTGCCAGGCGGTGGCGGGAGATATGCTGGGACGATCGACGGGATCAATTATCAATATCTCATCCAATTCGTCCCTTTTGGGAGAGGCGGCGGCCAATATCGTGCACTACGGCGGTGTCAAGGGCTTTGTCAATTCATTCAGCAAGGCGCTGGCCTGGGAATGGGCAAAAAAAGGCGTAAGGGTTAACAATGTTTGCCCCGGGTGGATCGTTCCGGAACATGAAGATAACGTAGGTGAAGGCAGTTTTTGGAATCGCTTTGGATTTGATTCCATAGGCAAGCCCGATGACATGAAGCGCGCGCTGGAAGATGGTTCACTTTGGAATATGAGTGGCTTGCCGATTCCCAGGCTGGGACGTCCGGAGGATATCGCCTATCTCTGTCTTTTTCTGGCCTCAGACGTATCCAGCTACATCACCGGACAGATGATCAGTGTCAGTGGTGGCGCATACATGCCCTGACACCGTGGTGTCGGTTATAGCTCGCTCCTGAAATATTGTAGCGACCCTCTGATTGCCACTGTTTGAACCGGCTCTGTGGATTGTGGAAAGCTTCTGGTGAACAATACCGATTCGCCTCTATGGAATCAAAACCCAAGGGGAAGTTTGGCAAGTACCCCTGAAATGTGAACGATAGCTGAGCCCGGGACAGGCCTTTGTTCCGGCTTTGTCAGGAACACTGTGGTGTACTCCACGACGTTTGACCAGCAGGCCTGCGCGGTGCATTCCGTGTTGACGGCGTGGTCACTGTACTGATAGTCATGACAGGAGATGAGCGCATGAAAATTTACACAACGGCCCCGCTGGAAGATCCGCGCGATGCCCGCACGATCTACAAGAAACTGGAAGATATCGGGTATGACGGAGGCTTTTCGTTTGAAGCCAAGCACGATCCATTCCTCACGCTGGCGGTTGCCTCGGAGCATACCGAAACGCTGCGATTGGGTACGGCGATAGCGATTGCCTTTGCCCGCAACCCGATGAATCTGGCAAATCTCGGCTACGATATGCAGTCCATCAGTGGAGGTCGTTTTGTCCTTGGCCTGGGCACACAGGTACGCCCACATATCGAAAAGCGATTCAGTTCCACCTGGTCAAAACCCGCGGCAAGGATGCGCGAAATCGTGCAGGCTATCCGGGCTATCTGGGATCACTGGGAAGGCAATAGCAAACTGGATTTCAAAGGGGAGTTCTACACCCACTCCATCATGATTCCCGCCTTTGATCCTGGTCCCAATCCCTACGGTCCGCCGCCCATTTTTACCGGTGGTTTTGGCCCCCTGATGACACAGGTGGCCGGGGAAGTATCTGATGGATTCATCGCTCACCCCTTCAGCACCCGCAAGTCCCTGCTGGAAAACAGTTTGCCGGCACTACGCAAAGGCCTGGAGATATCCGGAAGAAGCAGGGATAGCCTGGAAGTGATGTGTGCGACGCTGATTGTCACCGCTGATACCGAGGAGCAGTTCGAAGTCTCCAAGCTCGCGGCGAGAAAGCAGTTGGCTTTTTACG
Organism: Gammaproteobacteria bacterium; assembly: GCA_016705365.1. Classification (NCBI taxonomy): domain Bacteria; kingdom Pseudomonadati; phylum Pseudomonadota; class Gammaproteobacteria; species Gammaproteobacteria bacterium. The sequence goes on from JADIYI010000008.1 coordinate 2,077,360, forward strand.
GCTCGACACCGGCCTATTTGCCAACGCTGCAATGCCACGGCTGGGAGGATGTGCACAAGGAGCTCAATGCCCTGTCCAAACTGGGTCGGTGGGATGATATGACCGGCCTGATCAACGACGAAATTCTGGAAGCCATCGCGGTGGTTGGACGCCGTGATGAAATAGCCACAAAGCTCACCGAGCGCCTGAGTGGCATTGCCGATAGTGTGAGCCTTACGCATAACCGCTGCCCGGATCCGGGTTACTGGGCGGACATTGTCCAGGAGCTAAGACGTATACGAAGCACGTAGGGGGGGGGCTAACGCTACCGGCCGCAACGTCGCGCAGCGATGATTTGAAATCCATGCCGTCACCGTTTAGGGTGGCGCGGATTCAATTGACATGCAGAACGTTACGGAGAACCTCCGATGGACCAACTGACCGATCAACTCTCGCCCGACAAGCTTCAGTCGTACCTGGATACCGCCGTTCAACTGACGCTGCAATACGCGCCGAAACTGCTGCTGGCGATAATCGTCCTTATCGTCGGCATGTGGATCATCAACCGCTTTGTCGCCGGGGTTGCGCTCGCGATGGAAAAGCGCAACGTCGAGCCGACCCTGGCGCGGTTCCTGCGCAGCCTGACCAATATCCTGTTCAAGGCGCTGCTGCTGATCAGCGTTGCCTCGATGGTTGGCGTCGAGACAACCTCCTTTGTCGCGGTGCTTGGGGCAGGCGGTCTTGCCATCGGCCTGGCGTTGCAGGGCAGCCTCGCCAATTTCGCCGGCGGCGTGCTGATCCTGCTGTTCCGGCCCTACAAGGTAGGCGATTTCATCGAGGCGCAGGGCGTTTCCGGCAGCGTGAAGTCGATCGAGATTTTCAACACCGTGATGAATACGCCGGACAACAAGATCATCATCGTACCCAACGGCATGCTGTCGAACGGGATCATCACGAATTTCTCGAAGGAGGCAATGCGCCGCGTCGACATGAGCTTTGGCATTGGCTATGGCGACGATATCGGGCAGGCCAAGGCCGTGCTTCTGCGGCTCATCAACGAGGAGACCCGCATCCACGCCGATCCCGAGCCATTGGTGGCGGTGGCGTCGCTCGGCGACAGCTCGGTGAACCTCGTGGTGCGTGTCTGGGTAGCGGCGGCAGATTACTGGGCGGTGCAGTTCGAGATGACCGAGCGGGTCAAGCTGGCCTTCGATGCCGCGGGCATCTCCATTCCGTTCCCGCAGCGTGATGTTCACCTGTACTCCGAGAAAGCCTGAGCCGGGGCCGGTCTCCCCGACGATCGGGTTACGCGGCGGGACCGGTAAAATCCCCGCAAGGGCAGCGCGTCCGCGCCTTGCGGGCGTGCTAAGCTTCGCGCCTGATTATTGACTGCCGGCGGCGTTGTATTGGAAACGCTGCCGGTTTGCACCCTCGCGTCGGGTTTCGCCATCTCATCGAGTAGCCCCCTGGCGTGCGTGGACGGTTCAAATATCGGTGGACAAGCGGCCTCTCGTTCGGGCCACCACCGCAGGAGATGACGACATGCCAGTGATTACCCTGCCCGATGGCAGCCAGCGTGCCTTTGACGCGCCTATCAGCGTATGCGATGTGGCGGCCGATATCGGCCCCGGTCTTGCCAAGGCCGCGCTCGGTGGGCGGGTCGATGGCCGCCTGGTCGATACCTCCACGATCATCAGCGAGGATGCAAACCTCGCGATCATCACCGATCGCTCGGAAGAGGCGCTGGAGATCATCCGTCATTCCACCGCGCACTTGCTGGCGCAGGCCGTGAAGCAACTGTTCCCGTCGGCGCAGGTCACGATCGGGCCGGTGATCGAGGACGGCTTCTATTATGATTTCGCCTTCGAGCGCGCCTTCACGCCGGAGGATCTGGCCGCCATCGAAAAGCGCATGGAGGAACTTTCTGCGGCCGATATACCGGTGGAGCGCAGCCTGATGCCGCGTGATGAAGCGGTCGCATTTTTCCGTGGGATCGGTGAGGAGTACAAGGCGGAGATCATTGCCTCGATTCCCGCCGCGGACGATATTTCGCTGTACCGGCAGGGCGATTTCATCGATCTGTGCCGCGGGCCGCATGTGCCCAGCACCGGCAGATTGAAGGCGTTCAAGCTGACCAAGGTTGCCGGCGCGTATTGGCGTGGCGACTCGAAGAACGCGATGCTGCAGCGTATCTACGGCACTGCGTGGACCGACGCGAAGGCGCTCAAGGCCTACCTGCATCGGATCGAGGAGGCCGAGCGGCGCGATCATCGGCGCATCGGCAAGAAGCTGAAACTGTTCCATACCCAGGAGGAAGCGCCGGGCATGGTGTTCTGGCATCCGCGCGGCTGGACGATCTACCAGGTCGTCGAGCAGTACATGCGCGCCAAGCTCAGGGGGCGCGGTTACCAGGAGGTGCGCACGCCCCAGGTGGTCGAGTACTCGCTGTGGGAGCGCTCGGGGCACGCCGATAAATTCAGCGAGAACATGTTCACGCTGAAGAACGATGATCGCGACTATGCCGTCAAGCCGATGAACTGCCCCTGCCATGTGCAGATCTACAACCAGGGCTTGAAGAGTTACCGTGATCTGCCGCTGCGGATGGCGGAGTTCGGCTCTTGCCATCGCAACGAGCCCTCCGGTTCGCTGCACGGGCTGATGCGCGTGCGTGGTTTCACCCAGGACGATGCACATATCTTCTGCACCGAGAGCCAGTTGCAGCAGGAGGTGGGTGTATTCATCGATTTCCTGCACGAGGTGTATGAAGACTTCGGCTTCACCGAGGTGATCTACCGGCTTTCGACCCGGCCCGAGAAGCGGGTTGGCAGCGACGAAATCTGGGACAAGGCGGAGAAGGCTCTCGAACTCGCGCTCGATGCCAAGGGACTCGACTGGGAACTGCTGCCGGGGGAGGGCGCGTTCTACGGACCGAAGATCGAATTCTCGCTGAAGGATTGCATCGGCCGGGTCTGGCAATGCGGCACGATTCAGGTCGATTTCTCGATGCCGGGGCGACTCGATGCGGAGTATGTGGCCGAGGATGGCAGTCGCCAGACCCCGGTGATGTTGCACCGCGCGATCCTCGGATCGTTCGAGCGATTCATCGGAATCCTGATCGAACAGCATGAGGGCGCGTTTCCCGCCTGGCTCGCACCGACGCAGGCGGTGGTGATGAATATTACCGATGCGCAGCGGGAATACGCACTAAAGGTAGAGGAATCCTTGCAAAACAAGGGGTTCAGGGTCATTTCTGACTTGAGAAACGAAAAAATCGGCTTTAAAATCCGCGAGCACACAATCGACAAGCTTCCGTTCCTGCTGGTAGTAGGGGATCGGGAAGCGGAAACTGGAACGGTGGCCGTACGGACTCGCCGTGGTGAGGACTTGGGCGCGATGACTCTCGACGAGTTCTCGTTGCACCTCACTTCGGAGATTAGCCGTTACGGCCGTATTGTTTTGGAAGGTAGAGAAACAAACACTTGAAATCAGAAAACAAGAAGCTTGCAGTCAACGAGGATATTCGTGCCCGCCAGGTACGGCTCATCGATCAGGAAGGTACGCAACTGGGGATCGTGCCGATAGAAGAGGCACTCAAGACGGCGGAAACCGCCGGGTTGGATCTGGTCGAGATTGCTGCCGATGCCGAGCCGGTGGTTTGCAAGATCATGGATTACGGGCGTTACATCTTTGACGCCAAGAAGCAGAAGAATGCTGCGAAGAAAAAGCAGAAGATCATTCAGGTAAAAGAAGTCAAATTCCGACCAGGGACGGAGGAAGGGGATTATCAGGTAAAGCTGCGCAACCTGATACGTTTCCTGGAGCATGGAGACAAGGGCAAAGTGACGTTGCGCTTCCGGGGTCGTGAAATGGCCCACCAGGAGATCGGGATGGAGCTGATAAAGCGCATCGAAGCCGATCTCGAGCCGCTTGCGGTGGTGGAACAGTACGCGAAGATGGAAGGTCGGCAACTGACCATGGTGCTCGCTCCGAAGAAGAAGAAGTGAGATCACTTCAAACGTTAGCAGTTACACAAAATGCGGAGTTTTTGCAATGCCCAAGATGAAAGTACATAGCGGAGCGGCCAAACGCTTCAAGAAGACGGGTTCCGGTTACAAGCGCAAGCATGCCAACAAGAGCCACATCCTCACCAAGATGACCACCAAGCGCAAGCGTCAGCTGCGTGGCACCGATGGCTTCAGCCCGTCGGACGAGCCAGCAGTAGCGCGCATGCTTTGCGACAAGTGACATACCCATCTGAATTGAGGAACTGAGACATGCCCCGTATCAAGCGTGGTGTCGTAGCCCGACGCCGTCACAAGAAGATTCTCGACCGAGCCAAAGGATACTACGGCGCCCGCAGCCGTGTATTCCGTGTTGCCAAACAGGCAGTGATCAAGGCAGGCCAGTATGCCTACCGTGACCGCCGCCAGAAGAAGCGCCAGTTCCGCGCGTTGTGGATCACGCGCATCAATGCCGCTTCGCGGGCCAATGGGTTGGCGTACAGCCGGCTGATCGCCGGTCTGCGCAAGGCCGGGATCGGTCTCGACCGTCGCGTGCTCGCCGATCTGGCCGTTCACGACAAGGATGCGTTTGCCGCGATCGTCGGAAAAGCCAGGGCGGCGCTCGCCTGAAGCCCCTGTGACGCGCCCATGGCCGGGCGCGTTCGGTTGACCATTTGAAAAGGTAGGGAAAGGGCGAGAGCTCTTTCCCTATTTTTTTGTTCGATTTACCTGGCGCCACCGGCGTTTCGAAGCAGACCAGGAAGTTTTCGCATGGATCGACTCGAGCAGATTTCCACCAGTGCCGCAGCCGTGATTGCCGCCGCTGGCTCGCTTGCGGAGCTCGACGAGCAGCGCGTTCGCTGGCTCGGCAAGAAAGGCGAGCTCACCCACCTTCTCAAGGAGCTTGGCCAGCTTGCGCCGGAACTGCGTCGCGAGCGTGGCGCAGAGATAAACGCTGTCAAAGACCTCCTGGAGCAGGCGATAGCCGCGCGGCGCGGGGTACTGGAGCAGGCCGAATTGCAGCGCAAGCTCGGCGCGGAGCGCATCGATGTGACCCTGCCCGGGCGGCGCCAGTCCGCCGGTGGACTGCATCCGATCACGCGCACCATCGAGCGCATGGAGCAATTTTTCGGCTCGGTCGGCTTCGAGGTGGTCGAGGGGCCGGAGATAGAAAACGACTGGTTCAACTTCGAAGCGCTGAACATTCCGCCCGAACACCCGGCGCGGGCCATGCACGATACCTTTTATATCGATCCGAGCACCGTGCTGCGTACCCACACCTCGCCGGTTCAGGTGCGGGTGATGCAGCGTGGCGAGTTGCCGATACGGGTGGTTTGCCCGGGCCGCGTGTATCGCTGCGATTCGGATCTGACCCATTCACCGATGTTCCACCAGCTCGAGGGGCTGGTGGTTGCCGAAGGAGTCGGGATGCCGGACCTCAAGGGGGTGGTGAGTGATTTCCTGCGTGTGTTTTTCGAGAGCGAACTCGAGGTGCGTTTCCGCCCCTCCTATTTTCCGTTCACCGAGCCCTCGGCCGAGGTGGATATGCAGTGCGTGATCTGTGGCGGCAGCGGGTGCCGGGTGTGCAGCAACACGGGCTGGCTGGAAGTGATGGGATGCGGCATGGTGCATCCGCGCGTGCTGGAGATGTCGGGGATCGATGCCGAGCGCTATACCGGCTATGCCTTCGGCATGGGCGTGGAGCGGTTGGCGATGCTTCGATACGGGGTGAACGATTTGCGTCTGTTCTTTGATAACGATTTGAGATTTCTTAAACAATTCAATTAAAACAAATGATTACGTCAATATATTAAAGTTGAATAGTTCATAACAGAAGACACGAGAAGCGACGGACACAGCATGAAATTCAGTGAGAACTGGCTGAGAGAATGGGTCGATCCGGCCTTCGATACGCAGGCGCTTGGCCGTCAGCTGACGATGTCGGGGTTGGAAGTGGAGTCCATCACCGCGGCCGCAAAGCCGATGCAGGGCGTCGTGGTTGCCGAGGTGCGCGCGGTACAGCCACATCCGGATGCCGAGCGTCTGCGTGTCTGCAGCGTGTTCGATGGCAGCCATGAGTTCCAGGTCGTCTGCGGTGCCCCGAACGTGCGCGTGGGGCTGCGCGTGCCATTGGCGCGTGAAGGGGCGCAGTTGCCCGGGCTCACGATCAAGCGCGCCACGCTGCGCGGCGTCGAGTCATGCGGCATGCTTTGCTCGGCCGATGAGCTGGGGATGGATGCTCGCGGCGATGGTTTGCTGGAGTTGCCAGGCAGCGCCGAGCTCGGGTGTGACATCGTCGCGTTGCTGGACCTCGATGATCAGATCATCGAACTCGGTCTCACTCCCAATCGCGGCGACTGTCTTGGCATGGCCGGGCTGGCACGCGAGGTTGCTGCGCTGAACGGGCTCGAGCTCGAGCGCGCGCCATTTGCCAGGGTCGCGGCAGTGATCCCGGACAGGCTCGAGGTCACGCTGGCGGTGCCGGCGGCATGTCCGCGTTATGCGGGTCGGGTGATTCGCGGCGTGAACCCTGCTGCCGAGACACCGCTGTGGATGCAGGAGCGGCTGCGGCGCGCCGGGGTGCGCAGCATCGCCCCGGTCGTGGATGTCAGCAATTACGTGCTGCTGGAGCTTGGGCAGCCCATGCACGCCTTCGATCTCGGCAAGTTGCAGGGACCGATCGTGGTGCGCATGGCGCATCCCGGGGAGCGTCTCGCGCTGCTCGACAACAGCGTGGTCGAGTTGCGTGTCGACACGCTGGTGATTGCCGACCAGGGTGGCCCGATCGCGCTTGCCGGCATCATGGGCGGACTGGATTCGGCGGTTGGTGAACAAACACGGGATATCTTTCTCGAATCCGCCTTTTTCATGCCTGCCACGATGGCGGGCAGGGCGCGCGGTTACGGGATGCACACGGATGCATCGCACCGTTACGAGCGCGGCGTCGATTTCGAGTTGCAGCTTGCCGCGATCGAGCGGGCAACCGAGCTGTTGCTCGCCACGGTTGGCGGCAAGCCAGGCCCGGTCGTGCTTGCCAGTGCCGATGAGCATTTGCCGGAGCTTGCGCCGATCCAGCTGCGGGCGGAGCGTCTCGCGATGATGCTGGGGGTAAGCGTTCCGGCCGGGGAGGTCGAGGATATCTTGCGCAGGCTCGGCCTCGGCGTGGAGCGTGCTGGTTCCGACTGGCAGGTGACGCCGCCGAGCTTTCGCTTCGACCTGCGGATCGAAGCCGACCTGATCGAAGAAGTCGCCCGGGTTCATGGCTATCACCGCATTCCCGCGCGCGTGCAAACCGCGGCGATGCCAATGCGCGTGCTGCCCGAGGCACGCCATACGTTGGGCGAGCTGCGCCATCGATTGATCGCGATGGGCTACCAGGAGGCGATCACCTTCAGCTTTGTCGAGCCGCGGTTGCAGGCCATGCTCGATCCCGGCCGCTCGCCGGTACCGGTCACGAATCCCATTTCCGCCGAGATGGCCGTGATGCGCACCACCCTGTGGGCGGGGCTGATCAAGGCGGCGCAGTTCAACCAGAACCGGCAACAACGAAGCATGCGCCTGTTCGAGACCGGGCTTCGCTTTCTGCCGGGCCCCGATGGCCTCGAACAGCGGGTCACGCTGGCAGGAATCGTCACCGGCGAGCGGAGTCCGGAGAATTGGGCGAGCGTTGCCGGCGACTTCGATTTCTACGATATCAAGGGTGATGTGGAAGCGCTGCTGGACGTGAGCGAGACCTCCGCCGAGTTCCGATTCGAGCCCGCTTCCCATGCTGCACTGCACCCGGGGCAGTGCGCGGTGCTGCGGCGCAGCGGAGTCGAGGTCGGCCATCTTGGCGCCTTGCATCCCGAGTTGCTCGAGTCGCTCGAACTGCATGGCCCGGTGTTCCTGTTCGAGCTCGACTTTGAAATACTTGGCAAGAAAAACTTGCCAAGTTTCAAAGGATTATCTAGATTTCCTGAGGTCAGACGTGATATTGCTGTCGTGGTCGAGGAAAAAATATCGGCTGCGCAATTGCTGGATGTGGCGCGCGCAGCAGCAGGAGACTGGCTGACACAATTGAAGTTATTTGACATATATCGTGGGCAAGGCATTGATCCTGATAAGAAAAGCGTTGCGATCGGAGTGGTGCTGCAGCATATGGAGCGGACCCTCACCGACGAAGAAGTCAACGCGGTCATCGACAGGATGGTCGCAGGGCTCACCCGGGACTGTGGCGCCGCTTTAAGGTATTGAGCATATGAGTAAAGCGCTGACCAAGGCCGATATCGCCGAAAAATTGTTCGAGGATCTCGGTCTGAACAAGCGGGAGGCGAAAGAGCTCGTCGAGATGTTTTTCGAAGAGATTCGCCAGTCGCTTGAAGGCAATGAGCAGGTCAAGCTTTCGGGGTTTGGCAATTTTGATCTGCGTGACAAGCGTCAGCGACCGGGACGCAATCCCAAGACCGGTGAGGAGATTCCGATTTCGGCCCGGCGCGTGGTGACATTCCGCCCCGGCCAGAAACTGAAAGCAAGGGTAGAAGCGTATGCTGGAAGCGAGTAACAACAACGAACTGCCACCGATTCCCGGCAAGCGTTATTTCACCATCGGTGAAGTCAGCGAGCTGTGTGCGGTGAAGCCTCATGTGCTGCGTTACTGGGAGCAGGAGTTCCCGCAGCTGAGCCCGGTGAAGCGACGCGGCAACCGCCGCTATTACCAGCGCCAGGACGTCATCCTGATCCGCCAGATACGCAGCCTTCTGTACGAGCAGGGCTTCACCATCGGCGGTGCGCGCCAGCGCATGGAAGGCGATGCGGGCAAGGAAGATTCGCATTACCGGCAATTGATTCGCCAGATGATTTCGGAACTCGAGGAAGTGCTGACGACGTTGCGCCATCCGGGTTTCTGAAAGTACACATCACCCGGCACTTCGGGTATCATCCGCGGCCTGCCGAAGAGGCCGGTTCCAGCGCGAATCTGCAGATCATCGGAGCGTAGCGCAGCCTGGTAGCGCACCACTCTGGGGGAGTGGGGGTCGTGGGTTCGAATCCCGCCGCTCCGACCAATTTGTAAAGGCACGCCCATCATCCGCACCGGAGAAATCCGCACACATCCGGCAGGACGCGATGCGGAGATCCGGGAAGTCACGGAATCAGGGACAAGCGCTCAGCATGCGGCAGAAAACACCTGGCAATTTTTCCCGTATGGCTACTTCATCATATTCTTGATTGCTTTGCGAAACTTCGGGCCGTAGGGGGGACGCAAACCGAACAAGTCAGACAAATTGATGCGCGACTGCTTGTAGATCCCACGTCCGTGCGAGAAACTTTTGAAGCCGTCGAAGCCATGGTAAACACCCATGCCGCTTGGCCCGATCCCGCCAAAGGGCAACGATTCACAACCTGCCTGTGCCGCCACATCGTTGATCGCAACGCCTCCGGACAGGGTGCGTGAGATGACCTGCTCCACCTCCGCCCCATCGGCCAAACCAAAGTAATACAAGGCCAGCGGGCGGTCATGTCGATTGATATAGTCAATCGCCTCTTCTACCTGCTTGTAGGTCTTGATCGGGAGCAGCGGTCCAAAAATTTCATTTTGCATGATCAGCCGATCATCTCCGGGGTTGAGGAACAATCGGGGCGGCATCTTGAAATAGGGCTGATTTGAAAAGTCATCACCTGCCGGATTGATCTCCACCATCTCGACTCCGGCTGCGAGCGCATCGTCCACATAGCTTTGCAGACGCTGGAAGTGGCGTTCATTTACAATCGACGTATAGTCCGGATTGTCAATGAGCGTTGGAAACAAACGCCTCACGGTTTGCTCCATGACACTCACTACCTCGTTCAGCTTCTCCTCCGGCACCAACAGATAGTCTGGTGCAATACAGATCTGACCCGCGTTGGACAGCTTGAAATCCATGATGCTGATGGCGGCCTTTTCAAGATCGGCATCGCGACTGATGATGGTGGGAGACTTGCCCCCCAGTTCCAGCGTAACAGGAACCAGGTTTGCAGATGCAGCGCGCATCACGTGTCTGGCGATCGACCCCGCCCCGGTAAACAGCAGGTGATCGAAGGGCAACTCGCTGAAAGCAGCGCTGACATCGGCACCACCGGGAAAAACGGCAATCTCGGATTTATCGAAATATTTGCCAAACAGCTCGCACAGCAAATCCGAAACGCGGGGTGTGAACTCCGACGGCTTCACCATGGCGCGGTTACCTGCCGCGATAATGCCGGTAAGCGGCCCCATGGTCAGATAGACAGGGAAATTCCAGGGAACAATCACACCGACGCTACCCAGGGGTTGATAGCGCACCGTGGCGCGCGCACCAAGCAGCGAGAACAGCAAGGGGATCTTGCGCTGCTCGGCTTTCATCCACTTGCGCAGATGCCGCTTCGTATATTCAAGACCGGCAACGGGAGCGGCAATCTCGGTCAACTGGGCGTGATCGATCGAGCGGTGACCGAAGTCCAGCGAGAGTGCTTCGCAAAGTAAATGTCGGTTTTCGCCGAGCAACGAACGCAGGCGATCGAGGCGGTCAATCCTCGTCTTGTAGTCAGCAACACCATCCGCCAAAAAAGCACTTTTTTGAAGCTCGAGGGTCTTTTGCATCGTTGATGCAATCTGTTGCAGCCGGGTTTCTTCCACTATCAACATCGCGCTTTATCCGCTCCCTTGCTTGTTCGGTTTGCCGCAATCAAAGGTGAATCCGGTTGCCCACGGTATCATGAACCTGGCGACCTTGGGCAAAGCCACGGGGTCGCTACCGGGGATGAACCCCACTCCACGCACCGCGGCACGAAGCCCTGCGGGAAATTGACGGTGGCGCTCGGCGCGGAGTAGGCTGCTTCTCATCGGCCGCTGCTACCAACAACACACCGAAATCCATGATGAGGAAGCGCATGCTGGAGTTTTCCGAGGTTGCGAGTGGACTGCTCTTTCCGGAAGGGCCGATCGCAATGCCCGATGGCAGCGTGCTGCTCGTGGAGATCCGGCGGGGAACGCTTTCGCGGGTAACGCCTGACGGCATGGTCGAGGTGGTCGCCGCACTCGGCGGCGGTCCCAACGGCGCGGCGATCGGTCCCGACGGCCGTTGCTACGTCTGTAACAACGGCGGCTTCGAGTGGGTCGAGGCGCACGGATCCTTTTTTCCCGGACATCAGCCGGCGGACTACTCCGGTGGCCGTATCGAAGCCGTGGACCTGCACACCGGCAAGTTCGAAGTGCTCTACACGGCATGCGACGGGGTACCGCTCAGAGGTCCCAACGACATCGTCTTCGATCGCCAGGGCGGCTTCTACTTCACTGACCTCGGCAAGACGCGTGAACGCGAAATGGATCGCGGCGCGGTGTACTACGCGACGCCCGACGGTGCCTCCATCCGCGAGGTTCTCTTCCCGAGCCTGTCACCGAATGGCGTTGGGCTTTCCCCGGACGAGGATCGTCTCTACGTTGCCGAAACCCTGACCGGTCGCCTGATGGGGTACCCGATCACCGCGCCCGGGCAGCTTGGGCCAATCGATCCTGTGCAGGCACTGGTTGCCGGTTTCGAGAGCTATCAGTTCTTCGACTCGTTGGCGGTCGATGCGGAAGGCAATGTGTGCGTGGCGACGCTCCTGAACGGCGGGATCACAATCATTCCCCCGGACGGCCGCACTCCGCGCCACGTACCCACGGGCGACATGATGACGACCAACATCTGTTTCGGCGGTGATGATCTGCGCACCGCGTACATCACCTGTTCGATGACGGGGCGGCTGGTCTCCTGCCGCTGGGAGACGCCGGGGCTGCCGCTGAACTTTCTGAACCGCTGGCAAGACCCGACTCGAACCGGGCAGCCGATGCGCACGTGATGACTCCGCTTCCGAGCACTCCCGAGGACATCGACACGGCGTGGTTGACTGCAGCTCTTGCCGTCCGCTATCCCGGAGTCCGGGTCGCTGATATCGAAGTGATTGCGCACCGGGAGATCACCAACGCCCACGCGGATCTGCGCGTGCGCTATGACGTGTCCGCGGGAGCGCCGCCGCGGATGTTCTGCAAGATGCTTCCCTTCGCCGACCCCGCGCGGCGCCAGGCGATCGCCGCCACGGGGATGGGGCTGCGCGAAGCGCTCTTCTATGAACGCCTGGCGCCCTCGCTTGCCTTGCGTGTGCCGGCGGTACACGTCGCCTGCCATGATGCCAGCGACGGGTCTTTCCTGCTGCTGTTGGAGGACCTGACCACCACTGGCTGTACGGTGTCGGACGGACCCACGAGCGTGGCTCCGGCCGCCGCCGCGCAGGCGCTGGAGGACCTGGCCGAGTTGCACGTGCGCTACGAGGACCCTACACGCCGGGCGGCGGAGGCGGCGTGGGTGCCGCCTCCGATGACGGGTGGTGACTACGGTGACGTCCGCCTGCGCTATGGCCTCGACCACCACCGTGACCGACTGAGTACGCACTTTGCCGCGATCGCCGAACTCTATCTCGCGAAGCGGCAGGCGTTTCACGCTCTCTGGGATAGCGGACCGCGCACCGTGATTCACGGCGATCCCCATATCGGCAATCTTTTCGACGACCACGGGCGCACCGGTTTCCTGGACTGGGGTATCGTCAACCTCAGCACGCCGCTGCGCGATGTCAGTTACTTCCTCACCATGGCGCTTGCGATAGACGACCGCCGCCGCCACGAGCGCGATTTGCTGCGCCATTACCTCGACGCCCGGGCCGCGCGTGGCGGTCTCGCGATCAGCTTCGAGGACGCCTGGCGGGACCACCGCCTGCAGACGGCCTACGCCGTGCCGGCATGCTGCCAGATCGTGACCTTTCCCGAAGACGCCAGCGAGCGCCGCCGTATTTTTGCCGCGGCTTTCCTGGCAAGGGCTGAAGCCGCGCTCGCGGACCTAGAGGTCCGCGCTGCGCTGCGCCGCTTCGCCGATCTTTGACTGCCAAGGCAGCGGTGCCGGTGCGTCGCCCAAAGGACCGGAAGGCCACTCGCTGCCGGATCGTTCATCACCTCAATACCGCGCCGCGCCGACAAGCCACAAGCCCTCGTTTTATGGTCAAGTCAAAAAGTTGAAATGGTGATTCTAATTTGATATAAAGTGAATTATGAATAGAAAGACGAAAGCTTATAAGTCCATGGCCGCATCCGGACAGCACGGGGCACTCCTGCGGGAGCGAGTGAAGGAGAAGCGCAGGTCGATCTATCTGCACGCGGTCAACGAGGCCGCCGAGCGGATTTTCGCCGCGAAGGGAGTCGATGACTCCCGTATGCCGGAGATTGCGGCGGAGGCTGGAATCTCGCTGGGCACACTGTACGGGGTCATCGACGGCAAGGAGTCCCTGTACGCCGGGATTCACCGGATTCGAATACGGGAATTTCTCGACTGTATCTGCGAAGCCAGCGAAACCATCGAGGGAACCCTGGAGCGACACCTCGCTGTGCTGCGCTCCGGGTCGCGGTATTTCCTCGAGCATGCGGACTTTCTGCGCATGCACTGTCGCGAGGGCAACGGTTGGGCAGTGAGTTTCCCAACCTACGGCGCGGGGGAAGTTCCCTGGCGGGAGGGCACGGCGATTCTGCAGGAACTTTTCGTGCGCGGAATAGAGGAGCAGGTCTACGTCGAGGACGATCCTGAACTGCTGGTGCGCAAGATGCTCGCGCTGCAGCAGGTAGAACTCATGCACTGGGTCATGCGGGGCATGAGTACCCCCCATGAAACCGTGCTCGAGCGCCTCGAAGCCCAGTTCCTGCGCGCGTTTTGCACCCTCGAATTGCAGCGGGTCCGGGTCGGGCAGCCAGCGTAATCACGGGAGAGCGACAGTGGAACACACATGGGAACCAGGCCATCTGCCCAGGCTCGAAGCCCTGAACCTGGAGCAAGGGGATGTGGCACTCTGCGGTTCGCTTGCAGGCCAGGCCGCAACCCCTCCCGGGCTCGATCGGGAGCGTATCGCGCTCCTCGCCTCACTTCGCACCCGGGCCGACCTCGAATGGTTGTTGCGGGGACTCCTGCTCTACCCCGGTATTCGTCACCTCGTTCTATGGGGCGATGATGAATACGCCACGGGCGAAGCGCTGCGCGTCCTGTGGCAGCAGGGTCTCGGGGAAAGTGGCCAGTTGCCGGATTCGCGCGGGCGACTGGGGGATGAACTGGACGCAGCCACGCTGGACGCGCTGCGCGCGGACGTTCAGCTGATCGATCTCCGCGGGAGGCTCCCGAACGAAGTCGCCGCCGCCGTGGAGGAGTTACCCCTGCTCGGTGCGCAGCGCGAGCCGCGCCCGCTCCCGAACCCGCAGATTCCCCTGAGAAAGGTTTTTCATTCCCGGCAGACTACCTTCCCGATTTTTTCCGGTGACGTGGGCGACAGCTGGCTGCAACTGCTCAACCTGGCGCTGAAAATCGGAATAGAGAAGGGGGCCACGGACGGACAGCGGGTTGCCGAGACGCTGAATGCCGTCGTTACCATCGAGACACCGCAACTGGAAGACGGCAAGCCAGAGGAAAAGCGGGAGGTGTTTCCCGGCTTTTTCGACTTCAATCACGAGGACTTCGAGTGCCGCTACCCGCTGATATGCGAAAAGCGCTTGCTTGCGGGAGCCGGGGTCGAGCGACTGGAAGCCGTGATCGATCGCCTGAGGGTGTCGCCTGATACACGCGCTGGTAGCGTGATCTTCAACGACACTGGCGAGAGTTCTGCCCTGGTTTCCGCCACGTTCAATGTCGTCGAGAGCAAGCTTTTCGCCTCCTTCGTACTGGGCAGCTGCGATCTCTACAGCGACTGGCCCCTGGAATCCACGGCGCTGGTACGGCTGCAGTTCGAGGTGGCCAGACGCCTCGGCATCGACGTCGGCAGCGCCATCTTCGTCATTCACTCCGCGTACCTCGACGCGGACGATTGGGCGCGATCGCAACGCGTGCTGGACGAGCACTTCAGGCGTCCGCTGCCCCTGCATGTGGATACCTCGGGCATCTTCCTGTTCGGGAACGACAACGGCAAGGCGACTGCCATGCTGCTGTCCCATGACGCCAGCACGATTTTCTGGGAACAGGGCTTCGACGATCCCGAGGATCTGTCCTGGTACATCGTCGACACCATGCCTTGGCTTCTCCCGCAGCACATCCGTTACGTGGGTCAGGAGTGCGCCTCATTGATGCGATCGATGAGGGAGAACGAGTGTTATTTGCAGGGCTGACCGCCAGCCCCACGTAACGTTTGCCGATTCAGCAAGCTGAGGAACTCGAATCATGGGAAAACTACTCTGGGAAGCAATACAGCGATCAACCACCGGGCCGATGATGACGGAGGAGAAGTTCGAAACCGAACTCTTCCCGACAGTGCTGGGCGATCTCCAGAAGAAGTACCGGATCGAGTTCGATCCCGATGAACCGGCCATGATCGATCCCGAGCTGGCTGACGCCATCTTCGAGGCCGGTAAGGAACTGCTGCTGGAAGTCGGATTGTTGTGCAAGGACACCCAGAGGATCATCAAGTTTAGCCAGGAGGAAATCGAGGAGGCCATCCTCACGGCGAGACACGAGGTCACCGTGGGCCACGGGCGGGAGGCAATCACGCTCTCCCCGAGGGCGCCGGGTGACCGGCAGCACCCCTATTGTTTCAACGCGGCCGGCATCATCACGACGGACACGCAACTCTACAAGCAGCACGCCATGACGGTCATGCAGGAGCCGACCTGCGATGGTGTCATTCCGATGCCCCTGTTCGGTATCGGCGGAATGAAAAATATCGCCGGGACACCGATGCAGACGCAGGTCTGCCTCACCGAGGCGCGGATCATGAACGAGGCGGCGGCCTGGGCCGGCAAGCCCGGCCTCTTCTTCGGCATCCCCATGACCTCCACGACGCCCCACACCCTGATCAGCACCTTTGCATCGGGTTTGTACAACCGGCACAACTGCACTCTGCCGGTGCAGATCCTGCAGGACATGCGTGTCGACTACGATCGCTTCAACCTGGCCTTTTATGCCGACCAGCTGGGCCTCGAGCCGTGGATGAGTTCCTCTCCCACCCTGTATGCCTACATCACCGGCCCCGAGCAGGGTGCCATGCAGATCATCGCCCACACCCTGGGAATGCTCGCCTACTCGGGCGGCGCCCTTACCCAGGCAATGTCTGTCACGGTGGACGGCGTTTACACGGGGAACGACGTCACCTGGTGCAACTCGGCGGCGGCCCTGGCCGCGGAGCGCAACCTGAAGCTGCCCTGGGTATGCTTCGGGGGCACGGACAGCGAGACGCTGCCCCTGTGTGACGAGCACTGGTATGGCGTGGCCGTCGCCGCGATCATTGCCTGCATTTCGGGGATGGAAGGCACTTGGTTGTCCGGAGGTCACACCGGCATCGAGGCCCGCTGGGTCGGTGAGGTCTCCCGGGCGGCGGCGGGACTCACGCCCAAGGAGGGCGTCGAAATCATAAAACGGATCAACGCCCTGGAGCGGGCGCCTGCGCCTCCCCCGGTCCCGCTGGGCGAGCTCTACGACCTGAATACGATGCGACCGAATCAGCTGTTCCTCGACCACTACCGGAAGTTCACCAGGATATTCCGGGACCTGGGTCTCGATTACCCAACCTGGCACTACTAGATCGCGGCCCACACCTTGTGACCAACCCTTCAGGAGAAAACGACATGGCGACAATTGCGGATCTGCGGCAGCTTGTAAGCGAGACAAAGCCGGAACAAGCGGCGGCCATGACCGCGGAACTGCTCGCGGCCGGGCTGGACCCGATGGCCATTCTGGAGGAGGGTGTGATGAGCGGACTCAGCGACGTGGGGGATCGCTTCGCGGCCAAGAAAGCAATCGTCCTCGACCTGGTGCGCGCCGGTGTTACGGCCAAGGCCTGCATTCCCCTGATCCAGAAAGCCTTCCCGGAGGGCAAGGGCATGAAGGTGAACAAGAAAATCGTATTGGGAACCATGCTCAGCCAGCACAATATCGGCAAGAACCTGGTCAGCACCCTGCTGTCCATCGGCGGCTTCGAGGTCATCGACATCGGGGAGAAGAACAGCCCGCTGGACTTCTACAAGAAAGCCGAAAGCGTCGGCGCGGACATGATTGCCGTGTCGGTGGTTTTCGCTCCGGCGATGGAGAAGTTCAGCGAGTTGATCAGCCTGTTGTCGGAAATGAACGTGCGCGACAAGTATCCCGTCATTGTCGGCGGCGCGGTGACGACGCGGGCGTGGGCCGAAGCGCAGGGGGCCGACGGCTGGGGCGCGCAGGCGAAGGACGGCGTGGAGTTGGCCAGGAAACTGCTCAAGATCAGCTAGTCGGACCTGGCCGGGCGTGCAGATCGAGATGTCCAGTTACCAGGCATTTCCGCTTGTCAGCCGAACTTCAGCGACCGGCCAATCAGTGCCTCGTGCCAGACGCACGCACACGGTTCTCGATGGCGCCGATGCCGTCAATTTCGCAGCGCACCACGTCCCCGGGTTGCAGAAATGTCGGGGGATGCATCGCTACGCCCACGCCCTCGGGTGTGCCGGTGGCAATCAGGTCGCCGGGTTCGAGCGTAAAGGCGGTGGACAGGTAGGAAATCTGGTTGGCGATACCGTGAATCATCCCGGAGGTGTTGCTCGATTGGCGCAGTTCGCCATTGACCAGGCAGCGCAAGTCCAGGTTTTGCGGATCGCCGAGTTCATCCGCGGTGACGATCCAGGGACCAATCGGTCCATGAGTATCGAATGATTTGCCCATCGTGAAGGTGGGGGAGTGCATCTGCCAGTCCCTGGCGGACACATCATTGGCGACGAAATATCCGAATACCTGCCGTAGCGCATCGTCTACGCTGATGCCCTTGGCCGCGGTGCCGATCACCAGGCCCAGTTCCACTTCGTAGTCGAGCATTTCCGTGACGCCGGGATCGATTTCGTCGAAAGGCCCCGAGATACAGGTGGTCTGCTTGTTGAACCAGACCTGGTGACCCTGCCGGGCAATGCCGAGTTTCCCTGCCTCATCAGCATGCTTGCCGTAATTCATGCCGATGGCCAGGTATTTCCCGGGCCTGGCGACCGGCGCCAGCAGACGGATATCCCGGAGGGCATGTTGCGGGCTGGTTCTGGCCACTGTTTGCGCTATCGCGGCCAGCGCTGTTGCGCCGCCCGCGATGATGTCCATCATCCCGGAATAGGGCGATCCCGCGGCGGCGAGATCCACCACACCTGCGCCGACAACCACGCCGCAGCGCGGGCCTGCACCCGCCTCGAATCGTACCAGTTTCATTTCAAGCGCCTCCGGGCAGACTTCAGTCGGGCTCAATGCCCTGGATTCACGGTCGAAACCAGGCGCGGTCGCTGCGGATCACGCTGCGTCGCTGCCAAGTGGAACGATGCGCGCATTGATTTCGAACACGGAGTTCAATACGCGTACGTGGCGCTCGACGCGCGGAAACAGGCGGAACAAGTGCGGCGAGAACGTGACGGCTTCGCCAAAGGCATAGTGCGCCCGGTACTGGATCTGCAGTCTCATAAGCAATCCTTTGCCATGATGGCATTACGGCGCGTGCAACGGTCCGGCATTCCTCAGGGCCGCGCGGCCTTGACGAGTTCCGGATGCCGCGTCGCGACCATGCGCTGCACACCGTCGCGCCAGCTTACCTGGCACGGTCCCGCCAGTTCGCGGCGGCGCGTCGTGTCGAGGCGGAACTGCGTGATGCCGTCGGCCGACTCGCGGAAGCGCACCGTGCGTCCACCCAGTTGGGCCAGGTACTCCGACAGTTCACGCACATCGACCGCTTCGTCGCCGCCCCAGTTGGTGATCGTCGCGGGCACCGCCGCGGCGGCAAGCAGTGCCGGTGTCTGCGCGAAAATATCGTCTTCGTGGATCGGGCTCGCGATCGGTGCGCGTCCGGGCACCAGCGCGATCGGCTGATCAGCGAGGATCATCTCGAGCAGGATTGCGGGGAGCCCGCCGTTGTCGCCATAAGCGGCGTTCATGCGCGCGATGACGGTGGGGAGCCCATAGGCCCCCGCGGCAAAGCGGGCGACCGCCTCCTGCGCGATCTTCGAGACGCAGTATGTTGGCGAATAAGGCTGGTGGCTGACGCCCAGCGGGTCCGTCTCCCGTACCGCATGGTGCGGATCGGCCGGTGGCGCGTAAACGCCGCAGGTGGACATCACCAGGCAGGCACGTGCCGAGCGGAAGCGGCGCATCAGGTGGCCGGTGCCCTCGGCGTTGGTGCGCAAGGTGGCATCGTAGTCGAGCCCGGGCGGAATCTGCGCCGCAAGATGCAGCACGTAGTCGAAATGCTCCGGGAGCCCGCTCCAGTCGGGTGCGGCGAGATCGACCGCGCGCGTCGTGATGCCGGTCTGTTCCACCCGATCGCGCGCAGCCGCATCACCGAAGCGTGCGATGCCCCAGACCTCGTTGTCGCGCGCGAGGCGCGCGGCCAGCGGGAACGCGATCTGGCCAGCCGGGCCGGTGACGAGTATCCGGCAGTCTTTGATAGACATCGTTTGTTTCCTTGGAGGAGTTCCACCCCGTCACGGGGCGCTGTGCAGCGTGAGCCTGCTTCTAGAGGCGCGCCATGATTTTCGCAATGCGGTGCCGCAGGCGTCGCAACCTGAGGAGGTCCTGCAGCGAGGCGCGACGCTCGAGCGCGCCAATCTGCGCCAGCACAAGTTCGCACTGCTCGGCCTCCAGATCGATCCTGCCGCTTGCTTCGCGCAACAGAACCCGCGCGATATCGGTGCGCTCGTGGGCGAGGTATATGCACATCGCCCGGATCAGCTTGCGTGGGGTCAGGCCGGCCAGCGACGCCATCTGTTCGGGACTGCGCAAATACAGGGCATCGGCAAATACCAGCTGCCCCCGGCCGCGCCCGCTGTCGCTGCGCATCCAGGTCTGTGGTTTCAGATCGAACAGTTCGAAACCGTGTGCCCGGACGAAGTTGTCGACATCGCTGAACAGCGGCTGGTCCTGGTAAATCGGAGAAAACGCCACCTCTATCTGCATGCCCACGGTGCGCTCCAGGGTCACCGTGCTGCCCTGGAGAATGGGGAGCTCGCAACCCTGCGTATCCATCTTGATGAAGTCGATATCGTCGATCGCGTGCAGGGCAAGCTGGCTGTCCAGCGTATCCGTGCTCATCTGCACCGTGCGGGTGATCTCGAAGCGCTCCGGCTTCGGAAAGCGCGCGAGAAATCCGCTGTTCGGCAAATACACCGATGAGACACGCTGTTTCTGGCAGAGATGGAAGTCGATGGTCGCGACCGAGTCGAAAAGTGCCGAGTTCAGCACCACCAGTTGCGGTGCGCTGGTCGATTTCAGACGCTCGAATTCGCGCGGGTCGGGCTCGAACAGAATGCCCTGGTATTCATTGGTGAATTTTGCCCAGCGCGCATCTATACCTCCGCTTGCTCCTATATCGACGATCCGCAGGCGGTTGTCTCTCAACAGCTTGTCTATACGCATTCCTGGTCTCCGGGAGGTGCTCGGGCGCCGAGCACGAGTCAATTTTCACTTACTTGCGTGGTGAAGGGAACCTTGCTGTTTCCTGCCATGCGTCTGGCGGCAGCACGCAGTCATACCGGCACGGTCGCCGGCCAGCGGTTTTTTGTCCGGATTTGCAACGCAGTTATCGAAATCGGTTGCTTGTCCGCCGTCGCTGGTGATTGCACCGCGCTAGGATTCACAGCAGCACCATCGCTTGGCGAAAGAGGCTGTCAGACCTTTGTTTCACCGCATCCGCGACATCACGCCGGCGCACTCGGACAACCTGTCCGGTGATGACGACGAGGGCGCGGTGACGAGCTGCGCCGACCTGGTCGTGAGCTATCTCGGCATGCTCGGCGTGCCGTACGTGTTCGGTGTGCCCGGTGGCAACATCGATCCGCTGTGCTGCGCGCTGGCAAAACACCAGCAGCGCAGCGGCGTGCGCTGGATCCTCACACGTTCCGAATCGGGTGCGGGATTCATGGCCGCCGGCTTCGCGCGTGAAAGCGGCATGATCGGTGTCTGCAGCGCGACCTCTGGCCCAGGGTGCACCAACCTGCTGACGCCGGTGAGCAACGCCTATGTGGATGGCATACCGCTGCTGGTTGTGACCGGCCAGAACAGCACCACCACCTTCGGGCGCGGCGCGATGCAGGAAGCCAGTGCGACGGGCGTCGATGCGATGCTGATGTTCAGGGCCTGTACCCGCTACAACGCCCTGGTGACGCATCCCGATCAGCTCGAACACAATCTGCTTGCCGCGCTCAGCAGCGCGACCGGGCCGACGCCCGGTCCGGTGCACATCAGTCTGCCGCAGGATATCTTTGGCCGCACCGTGGGCGCGCGGCGCAGGCCGGTATCACGCTATGCGTTTTTCGGCCAGGAGATCACCCCGGACAGGATGCTGCTGCATCGCCTCGGCATACTGTTGCGCGGCTGCCGGCGCGGCGTCGTGGTGGTCGGCGAGGGTTGTATCAATGCGATGGAGGAAATTCTCTGCTTCGCGGAGCGGCGCCAATGGCCGATCGTCACCACGCCCATGGGGCGCGGCTGGATGTCCGCCGACCACCCGTTGTACCGCGGCGTATTCGGTACCGCGGGCCATGAATCCGCCCGCAAGACGCTGAGCGCCGAAGAAGCCGACATCATCCTGGTCGTGTGCGCCAATCTCGATGAAAACGCCACCTGCGGCTGGGACGGCAGCACGATCCTTTCGCAGCGGCTGCTGCACATCAACAACAACCCCGAGCACCTCGCCAGGTCATATATGGCTCGAATGAACCTGTGGGGCAGTCCGCGCATCGTCTTCAGGTATCTCAACCAGCAGGACGAAGAGCATCGGCCGGAGCCCGGCAAAGCGGATGGCGGTGCGCTCCCCGCGTTGCGCGACGCACGGCAATTGCCAAAACACATCAGCCTGCTGCACGTCGAGGACTGTGGCCGCGATTGTGTTCCGATCAATCCGCGCCGGCTGTTCTGGAGTCTCAGCCAGAAGGTTCCGCCCGGGACCCGCCTCTATGCCGACGCAGGCAATGCGTTTTTCTGGGCGACGCATTACTGGCACCCGCGCGCCGGGCGCCTGATCGATGTCAACCAGATGCCGATCTCGATGGGTTTTGCGCCGATGGGCTGGGCCATAGGCGCATCCATCGGCGGCAAGCTCGCCAACCCGAAATTTCCCGTGCTGTGCATCACCGGTGACGGGAGCTATCTCATGAGCGCCCAGGAAATCAGTGTTGCCAGGCAACTCGGCATCAACGTGGTCATCCTGGTGCTGAACAATGGTGTGCTGGGCACGGTGATGCACGGGCAACGCATGCGCGGGCTGGAGAACACGGCCAACGAGTTGCCGCGGACCGATTTCGCCATGATCGCGCGGGCGATGGATATCGAGGCCTACCGCATCGCCACCATTGACGAACTCGAGGCGCTGGGCATCGAAAGCCTGTTCCGGCGCAGCGGTCCGTTGCTGCTGGACGTGCTGGTGGACGGCGACATTGCACCCCCCATCGGGCAGCGCGTCAAAAACCTGGAGCAGGGGAGAGCGCCCGGTCAGCGATAGCAGCGGGAATGCCCATGCCATTCCGTTGTCGGGCCGGACGCTGGCCACAACGCATGAACCCGGCCGATCCGGTTGCCGCGTCGTGTCAGCCGACTATCACGAAATCGCTTGCCGCAAGTGTCGGGTGCGTTGTCGTGCCGATGAGCGCGAACTGGATGGCGCTCGCCTCGCCGTTGCCGTTCTTCTGCGCCGGCTCTCCGCACAATAGCTCGACAAAACTGCCCGCGGGCAGCCAGGCGCCGGTCACGATGCCGAAGGGCGCCCGAGGAAGCGTGAATTCGGTCCCTGGATGCTGAAGGCGATGGGCATGCGGGCACACGGCAAGCGTCTGCGCGGCACCCGGCTGGATCCCGTCGGCTAGCTGGCGGAACGTCGCCAGGAGCGGCAATTGATCGTTGATTACCGCGCGCTCTTGGATCGCATCCTCGGCTCTCTGGATGCCGGGCGCTACGATGCGGCGCTGGCGCTGGTGCGCTTGCCGGAGCAGGTGCGCGGCTTCGGGCCGGTATAGGCAACAGCCATTGCCGCGATGTACGCGGCGCGCGAGCGCTTGTTGCAGGAGTACGCGGGCAATTGACTTGAACCGGTCGGTAGACTTGAATTCCGCCGTGGCCCCGCGAGCGTGTTGCACCCGGGTGTTGCAGCGCCGGTGTGCTGGCGGTCCAACTGGAGAGCAATGAATTGAACAGCGAATATGTATTCACCCTCAGCTGCCCGGATCGCCTCGGAATCGTTGCCCTGGTCTCGGATGTGTTCTACCGCAACGGTGCATTCATCACCGAGGTGTCGAACTACAGCGACCAGCAGAGCAGGCGCTTTTTCCTGCGCTTCGTGTTCGATGACCGTCAGCTCGGGTGCACGATCGAGGAGTTCGGCGCGCATCTTGCGCGGCTTGCCGCCGAGCTCGATCTCGATTACCGCTTTCGTCCGCTGGCCGCGCGTCAGCGCGTGCTGATCGCGGTCAGCAAGTACGATCATTGCCTCAACGTTCTGCTCAACAGGTGGAAGTCCGGGGTGCTGCCGATTGATGTGACAGGCGTGGTGTCGAACCACGCCGACTGCCGCAGCCTGGTCGAATGGTACGGGATTCCCTATCACCATTTCCCGGTCAGCAGGGAAACCAGGCACGAGCAGGAACAGCAGATTCTCGATCTGATGCGTGCCGAGCGTGTCGACCTCCTGGTGCTGGCGCGTTATATGCAAATTCTCTCGGATGGGATGTGTCGCCAGCTTGCCGGTCGCGCGATTAATATCCACCACTCGTTTTTGCCCGGTTTCAAGGGTGCGAAGCCCTACCACCAGGCCTATGAGCGCGGCGTGAAGGTGATCGGGGCCACCGCGCACTACGTCACCAGCGATCTCGACGAGGGACCGATCATCGTGCAGGAGGTCAAGCGCATCGATCACCAGGTCTCGGTGGAGCAGATGGTGCACATGGGGCATGACACCGAGTCCACCGCGCTCGCCGAGGCGGTGCGTTTGCACGTCACCGAGCGCGTGGTACTGAACGGACAGCGCACGGTCATACTCTGAATTGCCGGCGCCGCGGGCGGCAGCCGCGG
Organism: Gammaproteobacteria bacterium; assembly: GCA_016705365.1. Lineage (NCBI taxonomy): Bacteria > Pseudomonadati > Pseudomonadota > Gammaproteobacteria > Gammaproteobacteria bacterium. The sequence continues at coordinate 2,101,382 of JADIYI010000008.1, forward strand.
CTTGAACGACAGGAGCAGGGGTGCGAGTGATGCAGGCAGGCGGCACGACGGGTAGCAGTGATTTGCACGAGAGCTGGTCATCGCGTTTCGGCTTCCTGATGGCCACGATCGGTTTTGCCGTCGGCCTCGGCAATATCTGGCGTTTTCCGTACATGACCGGCGAGAACGGCGGCGCCGCATTTGTGCTCGTCTACCTGTTCTGTGCGTTCGCGATCGGTATTCCGATCCTGATAGCCGAACTCCTCATCGGGCGCCGCGGGCAGCGCTCTCCGCCCGCTGCGATGCGCGCGATCGCCGAAGCCGAAGGAAGATCGCGGCACTGGCAGTGGGTCGGTGGGATGAACCTGCTGGCAGCTTTCGTTATCGGGCTCAGCTATTGCGTGGTGATTGGCTGGGTGCTGCTGTACCTGTGGAAGGCCCTGTTGACGGGCTTTTCCGGTATCGACGCCGCCGCCGCGCGGGCGGAATTCGATGGCTTGCTGCACGATACGCCAACGATGGTGCTGTGGACCTGGATCGGACTGGTGCTGACGGGCGCGATCATCTACGCCGGCGTGCGCAAGGGGATCGAGCGCGCGGTCACGGTCATGATGCCGGCGCTGTTCCTGCTGTTGCTCGTGCTCGCGGCATTCAACATCGTCAGCGGTGGTTTTCCGGCGGCGCTCGATTATCTGTTCCGGGCGGACTTCAGCAAAATTACCGCATCGGTCTGGCTGGCAGCGGTCGGGCAGGCTTTTTTCTCGATCGGTGTCGCCATGGCGGGGATGATGACCTACGGCGCTTATCTGCCGAAAAGCGTCTCGATCGTGCGTTCGGCATGGCTCATCATCGTCGCCGATACCATGGTGGCGCTGCTGGCGGGGCTGGTGATTTTTCCCGTCATATTCAAATTCGGCCTCGATCCGCAGGGCGGACCGGGGTTGATCTTCCAGACCCTGCCGGTGGCCTTTGCGCAGATGCCGGGCGGGCATCTGTTCGGCGTGCTGTTTTTCGTATTGTTGTCCTTCGCCGGAATTACCTCGATGGTGGGGCTGATAGAGGCGCTCACGGCGTGGCTCGAGGAGCACCGCGGCTTTGCGCGTCATCGCAGCGCACTGCTGGTGTTGGCGGCAATTGCGATACTCAGTCTGCTGTCCATCCTGAGCTACAGCGAATTCTCCGAATGGCGGGTGGCCGGCAAGAATCTGAACGCGATACTCGATTACCTCGCCAACCAGGTCCTGCTGCCACTCGGCGGCTTGCTGATCGCGGTGTTCGCGGGCTGGCAGATGAGCCGTGACTCGACCCGCGAGGAACTCGACTTGCCCGACGGACGGGTGTTTGGCCTGTGGCGCATCCTGATCCGCTACCCGGTACCGGTCGCGGTGCTGCTCATCCTGCTGCTGGGTGTCGGTAGCTGATTTTTTGCCGTTTGCCCGGGTAATTTGTCGCCACGGCACTTTCGGCCCGCTCTGCTACTCTCCATCGCGTATGCCATCGGTTGTCGTCATGGCAATCCAATACCTGCGACCAAGGAGATTTTGCAATGAGTGGATTGTCCGGGAAAGCCGCGCTTTGCAGCACCATGCTGGTTGTGACGCTGTTGGGCGGTTGTTGCTGCCAGATGGAACAGCCGGCGCCCGGGCCGGATGTGGCTGCCGCGGCTCCCACGACCGTCACCGAGGTGTTTGCGCTGAGTTCGGAGCAACTGTTCGATTTCGACCAGGCAACCCTGCGTTCGGAGGCCGCCTTCACGCTGTCCACCATGGTCGAGAAGTATCGTGGCAATGCCCGGCTGCGCTCGATAACGGTCACCGGTCATACCGACAGCGTCGGCGCCGATACCTACAACCAGAGCCTGTCCCAGCGCCGCGCGGACTCGGTGCGCAATTACCTGGTGGAGCGGGGCGTCGATGGCTCGAAGATATCCGCGGTGGGCAAGGGCGAGAGCAGCCCGACCGCTTCCAACGATACCGTGCAGGGCCGTCAGCTCAACCGACGTGTCGAGCTCTCTGCCGAACTCGAGCACGAGGTCACCCGCTCGGCCGATGCCAATCCGAACTGGATCGTCTCGGCGCCTGGCCGGTAAAGCGCTCCGGGACGAGTCGCCAGGACCTCCCCGAATCCGGCTGTCGCGTGACGGATATGCGCTGCCATCGCGGTGGCATGCAAGTATACTGGGCACGGATTCCAAGGATTTTTCCGAAAGTGCAGATTGCCGCCGAGCGCACGCCCGAACATGCTCCCCCCAACGAGTTGACCGATGATCTCCTGTGCACCGACCGTGGCGTGCAATGGTTTGTGCCGGCAGCGCGCGATAGCCTGCAGCAGCCGTCACGCTGGCAGCGCACGGGCTGGGCCTGTGCGCGGCTGGCATTCCACGCCTATGTCGCTTTCTCGCTGCTCACGGTTGTCGGGGGATTCCTCAGCGCGCCGCTGATGACACAGTTGTTCTTTGGTGACTGGCGCTTCTGGCGCTACCTGCGCCCGGGCACGATGCTGTATCCGCATGGCTGGCGCCTGCTGATGCTGGTGCTGCGCGGAGAGAGCAGTTTCATGCTGGGGGTGCCGCTTTCCAGCGCGCCGCAATCGGCACCGCGGCGCGGTATCGCGGAGCTCGCGCCGTCCTGGAGTCACGGCATTTCCTGTGGCAGTTGCCGGCGTTGTTGCCACGTCAAATCACTGCGCTGTCCGGTGCTGGATACCGACAGCGGATTATGCCGCGGTTACAATTCCTTTTACTGGCGCTACTTCAATTGCGGGCGCTACCCTTCCACGCAGGCGGAGATCGATTACTACGGCTGCCCGAAATGGCAGATCAAATGAACCGCGCGCTTGCCCGGTGTCGGGCCGCGAGCCTGGCCCGCAAGGCGGAAGGCACATCGCAGATACTGCAACCGGTGACAGCGACGCCGCGCGCATCCGGGGGTATCGCATGACGATCAGTTCGAAACCGTTCGCGGCCAAGAAATTCCTCGATATCAACGGGCGTCGCATGGCTTACATCGACGAGGGCGAGGGTGATGCGATCGTATTCCAGCATGGCAATCCGACGTCCTCCTATCTGTGGCGCAACGTCATGCCCCATTGCCGTGGACTCGGTCGGCTGATTGCCTGCGATCTGATCGGGATGGGTGATTCCGACAAACTGGATGCATCGGGTCCGGTCCGTTATTCCTACGCCGAGCAGCGCGACTACCTGTTCGCCCTGTTCGACAAGCTCGATCTCGGTGAGCGCGTGGTGCTGGTGATCCACGACTGGGGGTCGGCGCTGGGTTTCGACTGGGCCAATACGCACCGTGGGCGCGTGCAGGGCATTGCCTACATGGAAAGTATCGTGATGCCGGTGCAGTGGAGCGACTGGCCGGAAGGTGCACGGCGCGTCTTCCAGGGCTTTCGTTCGCCGGCGGGCGAGGAAATGGTGCTCGAGAAAAACGTCTTCGTCGAACGCGTGCTGCCCGGATCGATCCTGCGTTCCCTGGACGAGGCGGAAATCAACGAGTACCGGCGGCCGTTCCTGCGCCCGGGAGAGGATCGACGTCCGGTACTGAGCTGGCCGCGCGAGATACCGATCGCCGGCGAGCCGGAGCAAATGGTCAAAATCGTCGAGGACTATGCGCGCTGGCTGGCGACTTGCGATACGCCCAAGCTGTTCGTCAATGCGGAACCGGGTTCCATACTGGTCGGCCGGCAACGCGAATTCTGCCGCAGCTGGCCAAACCAGCGGGAAATCACGGTCAAGGGTTCGCATTTCATCCAGGAGGACAGCCCGGATGAGATCGGTGCGGCAGTGGCCGGATTTGTGCGCGCGCTGCGCGGCGCCGCCTGCTGAGCGCGCGACATCAGTCGAAAACCTGGCCGATCTGCAGGTACAGCGCGCGCTGGTCGTGCTCGCCGAATCCGGCACCCAGGAATACCGGTCCCAGCGGTGAATCGATACCGATAAACAGACTGCCTGCGTAGAGCAGTTCGTCCGCCGTCACGTCGTTGCGTCGCAGCCAGACGTTGCCGGTTTCGATGCTGGCACCGGCGTAGACGGGAAAGTCGATTGGCAGAAAGGATTGTTCGGTCAGGCGCCGGTAGAAGACCAGGTTGGCCGCCGCAAGGTAGTTGCCCGCCAGCGAGTCACGGGTGTAACCCGACAGCGACAGGAATCCTCCCAGGGAAAAGACCTGCGAGGGAAGGATCAGCGTGCTGTTGTCGATATCCAGTTCCGACCAGCGTGCGGTTGCGATGATCGAATTGCGTCCGAAGCTGCGGGCAAGAAGGGCAATCGTGCTCCACGCCTCGTAATCGGCCTCGGCGCCGAATTCATCCTTGCCTGACGCATAGTGGCTGCTCAGGCGAGTGCCGTGTCCGGGAAAATACGCACGGTCCAGCGTGTCATAGCGCAGCTCCGCGAAAATACCCCCGTCGTCCTGGCTGCTCGAGGTGAGCAGTGGCGAGCCGATCTGGATATCGGTATTGGCCGTACCGGTAAACAATCCGCCGCGCAATGCGGCGGTATTGTCGAAATTGATGCCCGGTCCGAATTCCAGCACATGGTCATCGACCACCACCCGCGCCCGCACTTCGCCATCTTCGGAGAAATTGAGCAGGCGTTGTTGATACTGGTACTGGGCATCGAGAAAAAAGCGCCGGTTGATGTCGAGCGGTTGATAGAACTCGGTGCCGAACAGCGAGCGGCCGCCGAGCTGCGCCAGGGTGTACCATTCGGCACCCAACGCATTGATGCCTTTCTGGCGCCAGCTGGCGCGCACGCCGAATTCGCTGTCGCCGCGGCTGTCCTGCTCCCAGCTGATACCCATTTTCAGATAGCTGATACCGGCGGGATGGGCAATGGCCCTGACGTTCAGCACGTTTTTCCCGTCGCTTCGCGTCAGGTCATAATCGACCCGTGAAAACTCGTCGAGCCCGTAGATCGCGGTGATGTCCTCCTCGAGCTTGCGACGATCGAGGCGTTTGCCCTCGCGCTGGCTGATCATGTTGCGCAGCAACTGCCGCGATACCGACGCGTCGGTATGTATCTCGACGCGCTGTATCAGCGGTGACTTGGTGGCTTTCGGAGCGGATGTTTGCACCAGTTGCAACCTGGTGCGCGGAGTCGCAAGGACGGCGAGCTGCTCACCGGCGGCGCGTGCCGCATCGTAGCCGAGCTGAATCGCGAGTTCGGCCTTGTTGAATGCCATGGTCGTGATTCCGGCCGTATCGAGTGCCGGCAATATCAGAATGTCGTCGGGTCCCATCAGCGCAATCTGCTGCTCCGAGTTCTTGCGCGTGAGCACCGTCGTGAGCTGGTCGATAATGGCAAATCCGCCGCCGTCCTCGATTTGCTCGCGTGTCGACAGCGGCGTGCCGATATCGATCACGATCAGTCGGTCGACTCCCATCGCCTGCACCACATCGACCGGGATGTTCTTGGCGATGCCGCCGTCGACCAGCAGTTTGCCGTCCACATCGACAGGCGCGAAGGCGCTTGGAATCGACATGCTGGCGCGCATCGCGGTCGCGAGATCGCCGTGGTCCAGCACCACGGTATCGCCGGTGGCAATATCCGTCGCCACCGCGCGGTACGGAATCGGCAGCTGGTCGAAATCGGTGACGTTCGATACATGCGACACCAGGTCGTGGAGCATCAAATTCAGATTCTGGCCCTCCACGATACCCATCGGGATGCGGAACCTGCCGTCCTTGAAACGCAGCCGGCCACGGGCCAGGAAGTCGTAGTCTTCCTGCTTGCGGCGGAACGTGAGCTGATTGCGAGGAGCGTCGTCATTGAAGGCTTTCTGCCAGTCCAGCGTGCTCACGACCTGCTCGATCTCCGCCGCGCTCATGCCGGATGCATAGAGCCCGCCCACGATCGATCCCATGCTGGTGCCGGCAATGGCATCCACCCTGATATTGTTTTCCTCGAGATACTTGATCACCCCGATATGTGCCAGCCCGCGCGCGCCGCCGCCGGCCAGAACCAGGCCGACACGCGGAGCCCTCGGCTTGGCGTCATCAGCCGCGGTCAACGACGCGCTCGCGAGAGCCAGCAACAGGCACAATGGCCAGACGATCAGGCGCGGAAAATTCATGACGATTTCCTGGAAAACGGCGCCGCAGGATCGGGAGCGCAGGTGCCTCGGTGGCAGGTGCGAGTGAAGCCGGGCGCGAGTGCGTGAAGACTCTATTCTAGACTCGCGAGGGTGGAATCCTGATCAGGCGTTATTGGTAGCAATAGCGCGGCGCGGCCCCAGCGCAAAGCACAGGATGGCGCACAGCGCGATGCACCAGACGACCAGGGCGCCGGAGGGCAGGTCGAACAGCGTCGAAAGCACCAGCCCGCTGCCATAGCCCGCGATGCCCACGCCGTAGCCGGCGGCGAGCCGCCAGCGGCGGAAATTCCGCGTGGCCAGTCCGGGCACGATCAGGCTGGCAAACACCAGGTACACGCCGACCAGCTGTACCGAGGCTGTCACGGCAAGCGCAAATACCACGTAGAACAGCAGCGGGTGCAATTGCTGGCGCTTTGCCAGCAGCAGGACCGAGATCAGCACGGAACCGAGTGCTGGCAACAGCAGTTGCTCATAGCGTACCCACAGGATCTGTCCCGCCAGCAGATCGCGCAGGTGTTCGCCACCGTGCGGATTGTTGGCGAGCAGCAGGATGCCGCCGGTAGCGGCGAGCACGAACAGTACACCGATCTGGGCCTCCTGCACTTCGGGCCAGCGCTTTTCCGTCCAGGTCAGCAAGGCCGCACCGAGCAGGGCCGCCGTTGCTGCGGCGAGTTGGGTTGCAAGTCCCTGCGGATCGAATTCAAGCATGCCGGCGACGATCACGCCGAGTGCCGCGATCTGCGCCAGCGCCAGGTCGATGAACACGATGCCGCGGCTCAGGATCTGGGTGCCAAGCGGCACATGCGTGACCAGCACCAGGCAGCCGGCGAGGAAGGCCGGTAGCACGATCGACAGATCGGCGAGCGCAAGATTCACTGCAGCCCTCCCAGCAAACGGCTGATGATGTCCTCGAACAGCGTGAACAGGTCAGTGGCGGCGTCGGTACCGCCGACGGTGTTGGGGATCATCACGGCCGGGATGCTTGCCTGCGCTGACAACCATTGCGATGCGCGCTCGCTCTGGTAGGGGGTATGCAGCACCATGCGCGCCGGGTCCTGACGCAACTGCTGCAGCAGCGCGGCGAGATGTGCGCTGCTCGGTTCGAGCCCTGGCTTGGGTTCGAGATTCCCGATCTCGCGCATGCCGAGCCAGTCAAACAGGTAGACCATGTCCTTGTGGTGCGCGATCACGCCCACTCCGTTCAATGCAACGGCCTGCTGTTCCCAGCGCTGCATGGCGAACTCCAGGCGTGCGCGAAAATCGGCGTACGCTGCACGATAAGCCTCGGCATTGGCCGGATCGAGCTCTCCCAGGCGTGTTGCCAGCGCCTCGCCCACTGGCACGAGGTTGTGCGGATTGAGCTGGATGTGCGGATTTCCCGAGCCATGTACATCACCCTGGGCGCGGTCGAGCTGGGTGGGCAACTCGAGGCGCGGGACCAGATTGCCGGCAACGAAATTGCCGGGCTGGCCTGGCTGGATGCGGCGGTTTCCGGATTGCTGCAGCAATACGGGTAACCACCCGGCCTCCAGATCCAGGCCAGTGCACACCAGCAGATCGGCGTTGCGCACGCGTGCGATCAGGCTGGGACGCGCCTCGATGCGATGCGGATCCTGCTGACCCGTGGTGGCGCTGGAGACGTTCAGCCGTTTGCCACCGATTTCGCTTGCCAGCGCGGCCCATTCCGCCTCGCAGCTCAGTACGTTGAGAGCCGCCTGGGCCGGCATGCACAGCGCTGCCAGCACCCCTATGAACCATGTCCGGGACAGCAGGTGTTTCATCGCGGTTTACTCCTAGAATTGATGGGCGCCGTGCGCGCCGAGGCTCATGAGGTACTGCAGGTATAGCTGTTGGTCGGTCGCACCGGGAGCGCTTTGATCGTGCGCGTATTGCAGCCGCAGGCGGCTGTATTCGGTCGGCGAGTAATCGAGCATCAGGGTGGTGCGATCGGGATCGTAGGTGGCGAGCGTGGGGAAATCCGCGTCACGCAATACGCCATCGAGCGAGCGCAGACGCAGCGTGCCGGAATCGAGACTGTCGTAGCGCAAGCCGACGCGCCAGCGGGGCATGAACTGGTAGACACCCTGCAGGTACCAGCCCGAGGGATCGCCGCGATAAGACGAGCGGCCATTGCCGCGGCTGGTGTTGAGCTGCAGCATCACGCCGTCTTCATGGCGATCGAAATACTCGCCCTGCAGCGTGAAATGGTGCTCCTGGCCGTTTCCGTTCGGTGCCCACTTGTAGACCAGGTAGGTATTCCAGGTGGTGCTGTCGCCGTTGAATTCGGTTGGATTGGATACGTCCTGCCGCGACGGATCGGGTTCCGCGTAGACGCGGCTCCCGGCCTCCGTGCCGAGCCATGCAATGCCGCCTTTCCAGCTTGCGCTGGCGCCGATATCGTTGCCGGTCGAGGCGAAAAGGGTATAGGCACCCACCCCGTTGCCATCGTCCTGGCCGGGAAACTGGTCGCCGTTGCCGAACTCCACGCCAAGCTCGACAAACTGCTCGAGCGGGGCCAGCCATTTCAGTTGCAGGCCCTCGGTCTTGTATTGCCCGCCGAACATGGCCTGGTAAACCAGGGGAATGTCGCTGAAGTCCCAGGTGTGGGCATGTTGGGCGTTCTGGTAGGCCAGCGCCGAATAGAAGCGGCCAAACTGCGCGGTGAATCCGTCGGGCAGTGCGCTGGTGCGAACCAGTGCCTCCTCGGCGCTGATCTCGTCGCCTGCATCCACCGCAAAGGTCACCTGTCCGTAAAACAGCGGATCGATCGAGGCACTCAGCGTCAGCTCTGTTTCACCGAGACTGAAGCCGCGCTCACCCGGCCCGCCTTCGCCGCCGGCCGGCACAAAACCGCCCAGCATGTAGTCATCGGGATTCTCGTCGAGATTTGCCCAGGTGCCGGCGAGAATCACCGACATCTGCGGGTTGAAGGCGTTGGCGCTCGTTTGTGGTGGCTGGTTCGCCACAATTTCCACTTGTTGCAGACGCGATTCGATGGTGTCGAGTTGTTCGCTGCGTACGGGTTCCCCCTTGGTGGGCGGCGTCTCTATCGCACCCAGTCGTGCCTCGAGCGCGGCGATGCGCGTTTCGAAGGCTGCGCGCGTTGCCGCGAGTTCCGCGCGCAATTGTTCGGCTTCGCTGCCGGTGGCGCCGGCCGCCCGCGCGCAAAGGGTGCTGGCGACGCCAATTGCGAGCGCAATGGACATATTCCTCGGATATTGCATGAGTGGATCTCCAGTCGATTCCGCGCGGAATGTCGATCGTCGCCCGGGCTGTCGGCGACGCAGGGCATGCCCCGCGAATTAGCGGTGTGATGGCGTGCGCCATCAGCCTTCATTCGGGAGTTCAGGCGGTTGGCGGAGGCCCGCGGATGGAGATCGTGGCGGGTGCGCGGTGAATCGCCGCCGGGGGGAGTTCGGGGCTCGGTATTGCGCCGTGCCGGGACAGGGGTTTGTGCCACTCATCATGGGTGGACAGTGTGCCACCGCTGCTGCTGGCGTATACGCAGATCGCACACAGGCTTTCGGGTCCGGGCCCACTGTGCTCATGCTGGGCCGAGGCGGTTGCGTAGTTGAGCAGGGCCACAACCATCAGCACCATGCGCAATGCGGCGAGCAGGGAATGAGAATAATGCTTTGCTGGCAAGCGGTACGTCATGGGTATCGATGCGACGGTGACCCGGCCACTCTAACAGCCGAACTTGGTCAGCTGAAGTACTACTGTGCCCGCACGGGGGGGCGGATCAGCAGCGCCCGTGCTTTCGATCTCCGCCACACTCTACAATCCGGTTCGCGGCAATATGCGCGCGAGCGGCATGAACGCAAGACGAGCGAGCGGCATCCATCGCAATGGCGCGGGTGCGCCGATTACCGTGAGACGATTCGATGACGCGCCACGATGCGCAAGGCAGTTATCCATGAAGCATGACTCTCCGCCCGCCAGACGCCGCCCGGCCCGCAAGCGCGGGCGCCCCGAGGGAGCCGGTGTTGCCGCGGTCACACGCAACAACATCATGCGTGCCGCGGTGTATTGTTTTGCCCAGTCCGGTTATGCGCAGACCAGCAACCACGATATTGCGCAAGCGGCCGGTATCACCAGCGGCTCTCTTTACCATCACTTCGACTCCAAGGCCGCGATCTACCAGGAGGCGCTGCGCCATTGCCTGATCACGCTGACCGAGACCTACCGCTCGGCCTTTGCCGAAGCCGCCGATCGCAGCTGCATCGATCAGCTTTGTCTCGGTCTCGAGCGGGTCATCGCGGTCTCGCGCGCCTGGCCTGGAATGGTCCGCTTCGCCGGCAATTCCGCCGCGGAGATCCGCCACAACCGTGAACTCGACTGGCTGCACGCGGAGGATGCGCAGGCGTTCAACCTGCTGTTCCGCGAGCTGTTGCAGGTGGCCAGCGAGCGCGGCGAGCTGGCCACCGGTGTCACGGTCGAGGATGCGGCGCAGCTGCTGGTCGCACTGGTCAGCGGTTTGTCGATCGCCCATGACACCGACCTGGGCGAGGCGCGTTTTGCGGCCACGATCAGAAGTTTCGAACGCCTGCTGAAGGGGCAGTTGCTGAAGCCGCGTGGCCCACGCAAATAATCAATTGACCGATTGATTAAGCGGTGTTCAAATACGAGAGCACTTGTTCTTTTTGAAGAGGCGGCGATGGATTTCGATCTCGATCTCGGGCTGACGGATGAAATGCTGACGATCAGGGACACCTGTCGTCGATTCGCGATGGATGTGATGCGCCCGGTCGGTATGCGGCTCGACCGGATGTCGGCGGAGGCGGTGATCGCCGCGGATTCGCCGTTGTGGGGCGTGATCGAGGGATACAAGGGCCTCGGTCTCGGCGCCGGGGCGCAAATCGATGACCCGGACATGAGCGCCGAGCACAAGGCGCTGCTGCACTGCATCGTGCTCGAGGAACTCTGTGCGGGAGACGTTGGAATTTTTATCGGCTGCGGACTGCTGAATATCTCCTCGCTGATCGCACAACAATTCGCGCGCAACGATCTGTACGAATTTTTCCGCCAGCGTGACGAGATCGGTTGCCTGGCACTGACAGAACCCGGGCATGGCAGCGACAACGTCGCATTCACCGAGCCGGGATTTCGAAACCCGCGTATCAAGCCGGTGCTGAAGTGCCGGCGCGACGGCAGCAATTATGTGCTGAACGGGCAGAAGGCTGCATGGGTATCCTGCGGCACCATCGCCGGATCGGGGGTCGTGTTCGCGGGTTTCGAGAATTCCAGTGTCGGGCTTGCCGATGGCGCGGTGTTCCTGTTGCCGTTCGACCTGCCGGGAATCAGCAAGGGAAAGCCACTGGAGAAACTCGGCCAGCGCGCGCTGAACCAGGGCGAGATATTTTTTGACCAGGTCGAGGTGCCGGCCCATTTCATGCTCGCCGAAGGGCCGGATGCTTACCCCTTCGTCTGGGAAATGAACCTCAAGGGCGCGAATCTCGCGATGGGCCAGCAATTTGTCGGGGTTGCGCGTGCGGCCTACGATATCGCGCTCGATTACGCCAAGGAGTGGGTGCAGGGCGGCTGCCCGATCATCGAGCACCAGAACGTCAAGAACCGCCTGTTCGGCATGTTCCAGAAAGTCGAAGCGGCGCGTTCGCACGTGCGCCGCGTTTCGCTGGCGGATGCAGTCAAGCCGGGCGGCGTGCCGTTCCAGTATGCGGCCTCGGTCAAGGTGCTCGCCACCCAGTCTGCGTTCGAGGTGGCCCACGACGCGATACAATTGCTCGGTGGCAACGGACTCACCCACGAATATCTGGCCGAGAAACTGTTCCGTGACGCGCGCTCCTCGCTGATCGAGGACGGCGAGAACAGCATGCTCGGCCTGATGGCGGCGGCGCGGCTCTGAAAAGCGCAAACGCCATCCCGGATTCACGCAACACCCCTTTCCGATCCGCACAGGAGTACCGCAAATGGAACTGAAGGAAGTTATCGGCCGCCGCCGCTCGATCCGTATCTTCGCCTCGTGGCGCCCGGTCGAGCGTGCGAAGATCCAGAAGATGCTTGAAGCGGCACGGCGCGCGTCCTGCGCCGGCAACGTGATGAATATCCGCGCGGTCGTGATCTGGCGTGACCAGGCCACGCAGGAACTGATCGACAGCATCAAGCTGCCGATCAGCTACCAGCAGATGCAGACCGCGCCGGTATTCATCCTCTGGTACAACGAACCGATGGCCTACGAAGGCGAGCACTGGGTGAAGACCGTCTCGGAACTGGTCGAGACGCGCCGCATGGGCGTTCACATCGAGGAGACGATTTCCGAAGTGAAGCAGAAGCTCGCACCGGGCTTCCTGATGAACGACCCGAAAGTCACCGGCAACTCGCCGGGTGCGATCATGGACTGCGGACAGGCGATCGCGCAGGCGACGCTGGTGGCCTACGAGGAGGGACTCGGCAGCTGCCTGATGGGCGGCCCGGTGCTCGGGCGTGTCGGCAGGCGCCTCAAGGTTCCCGAAACCGCGGTGCCGCTGGCGCTGCAGGCGGTCGGTTATCCCGCCGAATCGTGGGAAGCGGGTGGGCAGACGATCAAGCCGCCGCTCGAGGAACTGTTCTGCGAGATGGAATATGGCAAACCGTTCGCGTCCGATCCCGCGGTGGTTGCCGAGCTCGAGCGAGAGAAACTGATCCAGACAGCGGCGCCGCTGCCGTGGCGCGACGCCGAGCTGCGCGCGCTCGCCAAGGCGACTGACCTCGACACGCGGCTGTGGCGTGACGATGCGTTCGAGGTGCTGGCCGACGACCCCAAGTCCAGCTGGTGAAAACGACCGGGCGAGGCGCGCACGCGCCGCTGCCCGGGGCTAACGAGACAACGAACGAACCGCGGAGGACTATTCCATGCGCCTGAATGCAGTGGTAGCCGGCGTCGGCATGACGCCATTCGGCAAGCACCTCGACAAGAGCATCAAGTGGCTCGGCGGCCAGCCGGCGCTGGATGCGATCCAGGATGCCGGTATCAGTGCCGGGGATATCGAGGCGGCCTATGTCGGCAATTGCGCCGCCGGGCTGGTCACCGGGCAGGAGTCGATCCGCGGCCAGGTGGTGCTCAGTTCGATCGGTCTCGGCAAATTTCCGATCATCAACATCGAGAACGCCTGTGGCAGCGGTTCGACCGCGCTGAACCAGGCCGCGATGATGATCTCGGCCGGCTACTACGACGTGGTGCTGGTGGTCGGTTTCGAAAAGCTGTTTCACGAGAACAAGGCGATCACCTACAGCGCCTTCGGCGGCGCCATCGATGTCGAGGAGCGCGATCGCTTCCTGGCCAGCATGAGTGCCGGGCAAAGCGAGGGCTCGGGTACCAAGCGCTCGATGTTTGCCGATTTCTACGGGGTTCTGGCGCGCAATTACATGGCCTCGCACGGGACCGAATTACGCCATTTCGCGATGATATCGGCAAAGAACTCGGTGCATGGCAGCCTCAATCCACGGGCGCAGTTCCGCAACGCGATGAGTGTCGAGGAAGTGCTCGCGCAACCGGTGATCGTCGATCCGTTGACGCGCCCGATGATCTGCCCGGTGGCGGATGGCGGCGCCGCCGTCGTGCTGGTGAGCGAGCGCAAGGCGCGCCAGCTGGGCATCCACAAGCCGGTGCGCGTCGTCTCCTCGGTGGTGCATTCCTTTTTCGAGCATGCGGACGGCGCCGCGGAAAACGTCACCAGCATCTCGATCGCCGATGCCTATCACGAGGCCGGGGTCGGGCCGCAGGACCTGAGCCTGGTCGAGCTGCACGATTCCTCCGCGGTTACCGAAATGATCACCTATGAGCATCTTGGCCTGTGCGCCGCGGACGATGTGGGCGGATTCCTCGAGCGCGGCGAGAGCTCGCTCGGCGGGCGTATCCCGGTCAACACTTCGGGCGGCTTGCTGCGCAAGGGACACCCGGTAGGTGCCACCGGCGTGGCCCAGCTCGCGGAAATCACCTGGCAGCTGCAGGGCCGCGCCGGTCCCCGCCAGGTCGAGGGTGCGCGGGTCGGGCTGTGCCACAACGGTGGCGGCACCCTCGGCAACGATACCGCGGTCATGAACATCACGATCGCCATGCGCTGATCGGCCAGAGGACACGCCATGCGGGAACGCAATGAATTCATCCTCGCCGACCTGATTTCGTTGCGGGCGGAACAGAAGCCGGATCTCGATGTACTGACTTTCGAGCACTACAGCCTCGATGACGGCGCGAGCGCGGACGAGGTCCGGACCTACGCCGATCTGTTCACCAACGCCAATCGCCTGGCGGCCTGGCTGCTGGCGCGCGGCATGCGCCGCGGCGAACGTTTCGTGATCATGCTGCGCAACCATCCGGAATTCGTCGAGGCGATGATCGCGGCCTCGATGACCGGAACCGTGTTCGTGCCGGTCGATCCACGCACGCGTGCCGACAAGATCGCGTTCATGGTCAACAATTCGGGCAGTCGCGGCGTGGTGTGCGCCGGCTACAATTTCGCCGAGGTCGAACAGGCGCGCCGCTCGTGTCCGGCGCTCGAATGGTCGTTGCTGCTGGAACCCGAAGCAGGGCAGGCTGAAGCAGCCGCCTGGCATATCGATCCGCTGCACGAAGTGCTGGCGGCGGCGGTACCCACGGTGCAGATGGCAGCGGTCACGCTGAGCGATCCGATCCAGATCATCTACACCTCCGGCACCACCGGAGACCCCAAGGGTATCGTCGGCAACAACCAGCGCTTCGGCGGCACCGGCATGATGGGTTTCGTGTTTGGCTACCAGCCCGACGAGCGGCCCTATACCGGGCTCTCGTTCACCCACAACAATGCCCAGGCCACCGCGCTGTGCCCGTCGCTCTACGGCGGCCATCGCGCGGTGTTCAGCCGCAAGTTCACCAAGTCGAAACTCTGGGATATCTGCCGCCGCTACGGCTGCACCTCGTTCTCGTTGCTCGGCGGCATGGCGACCGCGGTCTACAGCGAACCACCACGTGCGGACGATGCCGCCAACCCGGTGCGCCTGGTGATCAGCGGCGGGATGCCGGCGGCGATCTGGGAGGCATTCGAGCGGCGTTTCGATGTGCGGATCTTCGAGATATACGGCGCCAGCGATGGCGGTGGCATGGCCTTCAACGCACCCGGCCAGGGCCCGGTCGGCTCGTTCGGCAAACCCTTGCCCGGTTACGCGATGAAAATTCTCGATGACGCGGGCAATGAATGCCCGCCCGGCGTGGTGGGCGAGATCTGCTGCGGACCCGCCGAGGGCAGCGATGTTTCGGTGGCGGTCGAGTATTTCGCCAATCCCGAGGCCTCGCAGCGCAAGCTGCGCGACGGCTGGAACAGAAGCGGCGACATGGGTCATGCGGATGCCGCTGGCTGGCTGTTCTTCGATTACCGCAAGGGCGGGGGAATCCGCCATAACGGGGATTTCATCAACACCAGCTACGTCGAGAAAGTGGTGGCCGAGTGCCCCCTGGTGGACGATGTCTACGTGTATGGCGTGAGCGCGCTGTCCGGGGCGCCGGGCGAGAAGGACGTGGTTGCGGCAGTCGTGGCGCGTACGGGACAGGAATTCGATGCGGCGGCGGTGTTTGCGCATTGCCGCGCCGGTCTCGAGCCGAATTTCGTGCCCGGCTACCTGCAACTGGTCGACGAGATTCCCAAGACCGCATCCGAGAAGCCACAGGAGCGCTTCCTGCTGGAGCAGTTCCGCCGTGAGGCTGCGAATGTGTTTGCGAGCCGCTGAAACACGTTGCCGTGCGTTTCGTCAGCCTTGGCGAACAGGATGAGCCATTTCACGAACCACTGGATCCGCAGGCCGTCGAAAAAGTCTGCGGGGAAGCATTCGGCAGCGCGACGCGGATCAGCGACTGCCGGCAGATCGCCGGCGGCCAACTCAATGCCGTTTACCGGATCGCCTTCGCCCAACGCGCCCCGGTGGTGTTGCGCCTGGGGCCGCCCGCCGGAGCGCCGTTGCTGCGCCATGAACAGGCCCTGCTGCAACGCGAAGCGGCGCTGCAACCACTGCTGGCCGATGCCTGCCCCCTGATTCCAAAACTTCTTCACCAGGATTTTACCTGTGCCACGCTGGAGCGCCCGCTGCTGCTGCTCGAATACCGCGGCGGTGCGCGCTGGGACCGGGTGGGCGAGCGCATTCCGGTGCGCGCCGCGCACGCGCTATGGATGCAGTTCGGTGATGCAGTACGCAACCTGCATGAACTGCAGGGCAGTGTGTTCGGCTTCCCGCCACCGGCGCAGGGCTGGAGCAGCCATGCGCAATGGCTGATTCACCTGGTCGATGAACTGGCGCTCGACCTCGAGCAGTGCGGCATCGCGGTGGCGGGCCTGGCGCGTTTTCGCGAACAACTGCGTGCCTGCCGTGCGCAACTCGAATTGTCGCAGCCCCCGCGCCTGGTGCATGGCGATCTGTGGCCGCGCAACGTGCTGGTGGAGCAGCACGACGACGGGTGGCGGATCAGCGCGATCCTCGATGCCGAGCGGGCATTCTGGGGCGAACCGGCAGCGGAGTGGATTTTCGGATTCCTGGATCTTCCGCAGGCTTTCTGGGAAGCCTATGGCACACGGCTCGACCCGCAGCACCTCGATGGCGATCTGCTGCTGCGCTCGCGCGTCTACCAGGCGCGCGGTGCGCTGCAGTTGATCCTCGAGTGCGACCGTAGCGGTGTCGATGCGGGCTTTGCACACGAGAACTTCCGCATCGCGACGGAGCAGTTGTATCGGTTGCGTGAATAAGTGGGCACGTGGGGAAACAAGGGAAAAGGAGGACGGTAATTCGCTCGATCCGTCGGTTCGAATGCGCCGTCCCCTTGAATATTACTTGGCAGCCGCCCGCTTCACCGCTTTCTTTTTCGCGGATTTCCGGGCCGGCTTCACGGTTTCGCGTACCGCGTTTTCCGCTTTCTTCGTTGCCCGCTTGACGCTGGCGATTCCCTTGTCCAGTTGCATGCCGGGGGTCGGAGACTTGCGTGCCGCAGGCTTCTTCGGGCTGACCGCCTTCTCGACCTTGGCCGCGGCTTTCTTCACTCCCGTTGCCACTGTCTTGACCTGTCGCTTGACGTTGCGTTCGGCCTTGTTCGTATCGGACTTCAGTCCGGCCCGAATGGCCTTCGTCTTGCGCTCAACCGTAACCTGGGCATCGTGCACCTTTTTCCGGGCAATGCGGGTACCCTTCTTGATCTCGCGCCGGGCAAGCTCGACCGCGTCATCAATACGATCCATCAGGCCGGGTTTCTTCGCCATTGAACTATCCTCTTTGATCAGCGGGCGGGAAGTATTTCAGTATGAGCGCCGGCAAACTGCCACGCCAATAGCATTTGCATGATCTGGGTCATGGAAACCAAGCGGACAGGAACAGGGGGCAGTGCGCTCGACCCGTCCTCGCAACTGCGCTCACAAATTCCGCGCGGCAAATGTATCGCACTGCGCGAGATCACCGGAGTCGAAGCCCTTGCGGAACCAGCGCGCACGCTGCTCGGAACTGCCGTGGGTGAAGCTGTCGGGAATCACGTATCCCTGCGATTGTTTCTGCAGCCGGTCATCGCCGATCGCGGTGGCTGCCCTCAGCGCCTCGTCCAGGTCGCCGGGCTCGAGCAGTTGCCGTTCGCGGTTTGCCTGGTGTCCCCAGAAACCCGCGAAGCAGTCGGCCTGGAGTTCCTGGCGTACCGATAGCTGATTGATCCGCGCCTCGCTCGCGCCGCGGCCTGCCTGCTGCACTTCCTGCGCAATGCCGAGCAGCGTCTGCACATGGTGCCCGACCTCGTGGGCAATCACATAGGCCTGCGCGAAATCGCCCGGTGCGCCGTGACGATCTTTCAGATCGTCGTAAAACGACAGGTCGATATACACCTTGTGATCGGCGGGGCAATAGAAAGGCCCCATGGCGGCCTGCGCATTGCCGCATGCTGAGCGCACCGCGCCGGTGAACATCACCAGCCGGGGTTCCTCGTAGCGCTTGCCCATCTGCTCGAATGCGACGCGCCAGGTGTCTTCGGTATCCGCCAGCACCACGGAGACGAATTCCGCGAGCTGCTGCTCGGCCGCATTGGGCGTGTATTTGCCGTCCGGCGCTTGCGCGACGGTCGAACCGCCTTGAAGCATCGCTCCGGGGTCGATACCGACCAGTCTGGCGCCGACATAGGCCAAGATCACGAAACCGAGCAGGTAGCGTCCGCCACGGGTGCGCAACAACATGGGCAGCAAACGCAGCAGGACCAACGGCGCCGCGCCTGCCATGCGCGCTCCCGAGGAACCTCTCAGATCATCGATATTGTCGCTGCGCCGTCCGTCTTTCCACCGCATTCCCGTTACTCCTCGGCCGTGAATCAGCCCTCGGGCTGACAGGCGCTCGCCATTGTCCGCCGGAAGCGCGCTTCACAACAATGGGTCGGGGTTCGCGGATGCGCCGCGGTCGCGGGCACATTCGACAATATCTCGAACGCCTCGTTCATCGTGATTGAAATGCTTGGGGTGGCTCCGCAGCACTTAGCCCAGGGTGAAATTGAATACGCCTCATGACACAATGATGGTACTCTCAGCGTTGAATGCCGCTACAGTATGCGACACGGGGCGCCTCGTTGCATGAGGCTTGCCGGGTTGCATTGCGTATCAGGTCTGAATGTGCTTCGCTACTGTGCGGGGGCGTCAAATTGACACGGCGACCCGCCAATCCGCCCCCGACGATTGTTCACGGTGTGGATAGCAGGTTTCCATCCATGAACCGAGAGACAGCCGTTAACTGAACCAGGAAGCGAGGCAACCATGACACAGGACGATAGCGACAAAACCGATATGCAACCCGACCTGGGGCGGAGAAAATTCCTGAATACCGCCGCACTGGTGGGGCTTTCCGGTGCGGGGCTTTCGGCGGGCCTGACTGCCTGCAACAAGGACTCAGCTCCCACGGCAGGTGCGCCCGGCGCCCCAACGGCCCACTCGGAGGCACCCGAATTCGGCAAGTACGAGGTGCCACCTGGCCAGCTCGATGAATATTATTCATTCTCCAGTGGTGGCCATTCCGGCGAGGTACGTATCTATGGCTTGCCATCCGGCCGCGAACTGAAGCGTATTCCGGTATTCAACATGGACTGCCTGGTGGGCTGGGGCATCACCAACGAATCCAAGGCCATTCTCGGCACCAAGCCCGACGGCACGCCGAAATACACCACTGGCGACACGCACCACGTCCACCAGTCCTACACCGACGGCACTTACGACGGCAAGTACATGTTCGTCAACGACAAGATCCATGCACGCCTGGCGCGCGTCCGCATGGACACCATGGAATGCGACAAGATCACCGAACTGCCCAACGTCCAGGGCTTTCACGGTACGTTTACCGATAAACGCGACCCGGTCGATTCCAGCATCAACTACACCACCCGGGTATTCTGCGGCGCCGAGTTCTCGATTCCGCTGCCCAACGACGGGCGCGATGTGGATGATCCGGGCAAGTACAAGTCAATGTTCACCTGTGTCGACTCCAACACCATGGAGCCCCGCTGGCAAGTGATGATCGACGGTAACTGCGATCTGGTGGCGAGTTCGTATGACGGTAAGCTGACCTGCACCAACCAGTACAACACCGAGAATGCCATCCATTACGAAGACATGATGGCAAACGAAATGGATGCCTGCCTGTTCTTCAACGTGGCACGCATCGAAGAGGCGGTTCAGGCCGGCAAGACGATCACCATTGGCAGTTCCAAGGTGCCGGTGGTGGACGGCACGCGCGAATCCAACAAGGACCCGAAGACCGCGCTGACCTGTTACGTGCCGATACCGAAGAACCCGCACGGCGTGAACATCAGCCCGGACGGCAAATATTACGCCTGCTCGGGCAAGCTTTCGCCGACGGCTTCGGTGATCGAGCACGCTCTGGTGCTGAAATGGTTCGATGGCGAACTGGCCAACGCGCGCGACACCGTGGTCGCAGAACCCGAAATCGGTCTGGGGCCACTGCACACCGGGTTCGACAACAAGGGCAATGCCTACACCACGCTGTTTCTCGACAGCCAGATTGTGAAGTGGAACGTGGAAGCCGCGATCAAGTCGTTCAATGGCGACAGCAATGCCAATGTGGTGGTGGACCGCATCGACGTCCATTACCAGCCGGGGCATGGTTTCACCTCGATGGGCGAAACCCGTGAAGCCGATGGCCGCTACTTCATTTCGGACAACAAGTTCTCCAAGGACCGTTTCCTGCCCGTCGGCCCGCTCCATGCCGAGACCGCGCAGATGATCGACATCAGCGGTGACAAGATGATACTGGTGGCCGACCATGCGGTGTACTCGGAGCCGCACGACTCGATCATCGTCCGTCGCGACATCATCAAGACGCGTCAGATATACGATATGGACGAGTTCCCGCTGGCGGTAAAAGACCCGGCCGAATCAGGCGTTTTCCGTGACGGCAAGAAAGTGACCGTCAAGCTCACCAGCCAGGCGCCGACCTTCAGCCTGCGGGAATTCAAGGTCAAGAAAGACGATGAAGTGACCATCATTTTGACCAACCACGACAAGGTGGAGGATCTGACACACGGCTTTGCCATTCCGCAATACGATATCAACTTTCTCGTCAACCCGCAGGAGACCAAGTCGGTCACCTTCAAGGTCGACAAGCCCGGGGTCTACTGGTGTTACTGCACCAACTTCTGTCACGCCCTGCACCTGGAAATGCGCAGCCGCATGATCGTCGAGGCCTGAGCAACACCCGCCCTTCTCCAGGAAACACGGGAGGGGCGATTCGATCGCTCATGAGCGATTGAAAAATCCTGGATACGATTTCGACGATCCCGGACTGAATGGCAGGTGCTTGAATTCGTTCATGGCGGGTTCGTCGGTTTGCCTCAAGGCAGTCGGTTCGAAGCGCAGAGCGAAGCAACTTGTTCGATGCTCCATCAGTTCGAGCCGTGGGGGACGCCCGGATGTTTTATAGTGATTGAGTTCGAGCGGCGGTAATCTCCGAACCGCCTTGCAACTGGCCGGAGTTTCATGAAATCTGTTTCCGCTGTCTTCGCGCGTTTGCTGACGACACTTCTTCTTTTTTGCTGCCTCAGCGGGTTGACCGCGGCGGCGGTGCCGGGCGCCTCTTACGAGGCGCCGCTGCCGGCAAAATTATCGACTGATCCGGATCTTTGCACCTACGTCCCGTGCACGGATGTGGTACCTGGCGCCAACAGCTTTTCCCATCGCATGGGCAAGCCTGCCTATGTCGAAGCCTACCGGAACAGGAACCACGGCCACGGCGAGGAAGCCGATCACGGCAAGAAGCATGGTCGCGGCGAGAATCGCGACTGCGACGGCAAGGACGGCTGTGAACTGATCGGCTACGTATTCCTGTCCACCGATATCGTGGACATCCCCGCCTACTCGGGCAAGCCGGTGGTGACCCTGATCGGCATGGATACCAAGGGCACCATCACGGGGGTGCAGGTTCTGCGGCACTCGGAGCCCATCCTGCTGCTGGGCATACCCGAGGCGCAACTCACGCGGTTCGTCAATCAATACCTCGGCAAGTTCGTTGGCTCGAAAATCGAAGTGGGCGCGGGCCGGCCCGGTGAAGGTGTCATCGGGCTGGATGCCATCACCGGGGCCACGGTGACGGTGATTGCGGAAAACCAGGTCATCCTGCGCAGCGGTCTGGCGATTGCAAGACAGGTCGGCATCATCGAGCCCACCATTCGTCCCCAGGCGAAGTTCATCCAGGACGAGAGCACGCTGGACTGGGATGCACTGGTCAAGAATGGCAGCATCCGCAGACTCAGGGTCGATACCGTGGCGGTGGGGATGCCGCGCTCGAATCAGCCCTACATCGACATTCACTTTGGCTATCTCAATGCGCCTGTAGTGGGACGCAGCGTGCTCGGGAATTCCGTCTATCGAAGCCTGATGTCCAGGCTCAAGCCGGACGAGCATGCGATCTTCCTCATCGCCAGTGGTCTCGAGTCGTTCAAGGGCTCGGGTTTTGTGCGCGGCGGGATTTATGACCGGGTCCAGGTGGCGCAGGGTATGGATACCTTCACCTTCCGCGATCTGGATTATCTCAACCTGTACGGGATCGCGGCAGCCGGTGCGCCCGCCTATCACGAGTCGGCCATCTTCATCATCCGCTCGCCGACATTCAGCGCGGCCTATCCCTGGAGCCTGGTACTCCTGGCCAACAAGAGGGACCCGCAGACGGGTAACCGGAGTTTCGCCAACTTTGATTGTGAATACTGGCTGCCCGGCCGCTATCTCGAGGGTGGGCATCCCGAGATCGTCAAGCCGGAAGCGGTCTGGTTGACGGTATGGAAAACGCGCAAGGTCGAGGTGCTGCTGTTTCTGCTCTGGCTCGCAGCCGCAGGCACCGTCTATGCACTGCGGGACAAACTGGTGCGGCGTTCGACACACAAGGACAAGCGGTGGAAGGATATTCCCAAATATCTGCTATGGATTTCCTCGATCGGCTTCGTCGGATTCTACCTGCTGGCCGTGCCCTCGATCACCCAGGTGCTGACCTGGTTCCACGCCATCCTGTTCGAGTGGCGCTGGGAGTTGTTCCTGTCCGATCCGTTCGTCTTCCTGTTCTGGATTTTCATGATCGTCACCGTGTTCTTCTGGGGACGTGGCATGTTCTGCGGCTGGATGTGTCCCTACGGCTCACTCGCGGAACTGGTCTACCATGTGGCCGGCAAACTCGGGCTCAAGCGCTACCAGCGCCACCTGCTGCCGCAGAACTGGCATGATCGCCTGAAATGGATCAAGTACGGCATTTTTGCGATCCTGCTCGCCGTGTCCTTCTATTCCATGGGATTGGCTGAAAGGCTTGCCGAAGTCGAGCCGTTCAAAACCACCTTCCTGGTCGGGGTGTGGAACCGCTCCTGGCCTTTCGTGACCTTCTGGAGCGTGCTGATCGTCGCGTCGGCTTTCTTCGAGCGCCCATTCTGCAAGTACCTGTGTCCGCTCGGCGCCGCCCTGGCGGTACCTTCCACGTTCCGTTGGTGGGGCCTCAAGCGCAAGCAGGAGTGCGGACCGTGCAGGGCATGCCAGGTTGGCTGCGGATCGCAGGCGATTGACGACTCCGGCCGCATCGACCGCCGTGAATGTCTGCTGTGCCTCGACTGCCAGATACTGTATTACGACGATCACGCCTGCCCGCCGCTGGCCCAGGAACGCAAGCGCCGCACCAAGGCCGGCCAGCCGCTGACCGCGATCGGGGCGGACGGCTATTTCATCCCCATCATTGCGGTTTCCGACCACCCTTCGCCGGCGCCCGCCGAGCGGCAGCGGCTGGCTGCCTTCATCGGGCAGGAGTTCATGGATCATCTGTTCCCATGGAGCCGCAAGGCATTCGAGCAACCGCGCCTGTTGTTGCAGGCGAGCGGCCTCGCGCTGGCTGTGCTGATGACCTGGGTCTGGATCCTCGGTGCGGTGGGCAGTATCGGCCCCGGTATCGTGCTGGGCTGGTGGCTGGCGTGGAGCGCGTACGAACTGGTGGTACGGATGCGCTTCAAACCCTACGTCAAGGACGGCCCCTGGTGGGAGCGTAATTTACGCCCGGCATCGTGGGCCGACATGGCCTCCTACGTGGGGTTCAAGAATCTCCTGATCGCCGTGGCCATGTTCCTGATGATGAAAACCACGGGTGTGCTGGAATTCCTGCAAGGCATCCCGTCGCTGCAATGGCTCTACTAGCAGACGGTACGCCTTCATTCGCAGTGCGAATGAAGGCGTGTCGACCATTGGTTGCGGCATTGCTCTGCTTGCTGGCTAGCGGTAGCGCCGTTGCCGGTGAGTGGACGGTGCGGGCGGGGGAGTCCATTGCCGCGGCGATTGCGCTCGCCAAACCCGGTGACCTGGTGCGGGTAGAGCGTGGCTATTATCAGGAGCGGTTGCTGATCGACAAGCCCCTGATCCTGGTCGGCATCAATCGACCCACGCTAAGCGCGGGCAAAGAAGGCGACACCATTCGTGTCACCGCCGAGGATGTGACCATCGACGGGCTGATCGTGCGCGATTCGGGAGACAGCCTGCTCGATCAGAATGCCGGCATCTACATCCGCCGGGGCGCCCATCGTGCAACGGTGCGCAACTGCGACCTGACCTACAATCTGTTCGGAATCTATATCGAGACGGTCAAAACCGTCGAGATTCGCAACAACGTCATCACCGGCAAGCGCGATTACAAATCTCCCCGGCGCGGCAATGGCATCCAGCTCTACAACACCGAAGCCGCGCAGATCATCGGCAACGAGATCAGCTTCGTGCGCGATGGCATCTACGTGGATGTGTCGCACCACTCGGTGTTCCGCAATAATCGGATCCACAACGTCCGCTATGGTACCCACTACATGAACTCGCACAACAACGTGTGGGAAGGCAACGACTCCTACCACAACCGTGGCGGCCTCGCGCTGATGATGACCCGCAACCAGGTGGTCCGCAATAATCGCGCATGGGGCAATTCGGATCACGGCATCATGCTGCGCACCATCCAGGATTCGCTGATCGAAGGCAACATTGTTGCCGGCAATGCCCGCGGATTTTTCATCTACGATGCCGAGTACAACATCATCCGCAACAACCTGGTGGCGGACAACACCATCGGGGTGCACCTGGCCGCGGGTTCGTATCGCAACCAGGTCGACGGCAATGACTTCGTTTCGAACCCTACCCAGATCAAGTACGTGGCCAGCCGGGACGAAATCTGGCCCGGCAACTACTGGAGCAACTATCTGGGCTGGGATCGCAACGGTGACGATGTCGGTGACGTGCCCTACGAGGCCAACGATCTCGTAGACCGTCTGTCCTGGCGTCACCCGATGATGAAGCTGCTGCTCGCCAGCCCGGCGGTGCATACGCTGCGGCTGGTGAGCCAGCAGTTCCCGCTGCTGCGCGCACCCAGCGTCGTCGATCCCCAGCCGCGGATGAAGCCGCAACATGCTGACTGGGGTCAATGGATTGGCCGGTATTTCTCCCATGCAAACTGATACGGATGCCGCGGTGATCGTCGCGCGCGGGGTGTGCAAGCACTATGGACCGATTCATGCAGTCGACGGGGTCGACCTCGACATTCGCGCCGGTGAACTGTTCGGCCTGATCGGCCACAACGGCGCCGGCAAGAGCACGATGTTCAAGATGATGCTCGGCCTGATCCGCGCCACCGCGGGCGAGATCCGGATCGCCGGCACGCGGGTGGACGGAGCCAATTTTCGCAGTGTGCGGCGCACGATCGGTTATCTGCCGGAAAATGTCGTTCTCTACGACAACCTGACTGGTCTCGAGACGCTGCATTTCTTCTCGCGCCTGAAAGGCGCAGCGCCCGCGGAATGCAACCCGGCGCTCGAACGCGTGGGCCTCGCGCACGCGGCAAGGCGCCCGGTACGCGAATACTCCAAGGGCATGCGCCAACGCCTTGGCTTTGCCCAGGCGCTGCTCGGCCAGCCGCGGATCCTGTTCCTCGATGAACCCACCACCGGTCTCGATCCGCAAGCGATCCGCGACTTCTACGCCGTCCTCCGTCAGCTGCGCAGCGAAGGCGTAACCATGGTGATCACGTCCCATATCCTCGCCGAGATCCAGGAGCGGGTGGATCGTCTGGCGATCATGACTGGCGGCAGGATCCAGGCGAGCGGCACGGTGCAGACCCTGCGCGAACAGATGGACCTGCCATTGTGGTTCACGGTGCGCGTTGCGCGGGAGGATTTCGAGGCGGTGCGCACGGTGCTCGGTCACCTTCCGGTGGGCGCAATCGAGGCACACGACGATCATGTAGCGGTACAGTGCCAGCGGGAAGTCAAAATGGCAGTGATCCAGGCGCTGGCCACCTTGAATGGCCGGGTGCGCGACCTCACCGTGCGCGAGCCCTCGCTCGAAGACATGTTCTTCGGCTTTTCGGATTAAGGGACGAACATGGAATTTGCCCAAATCGGTGCCATCGCCGGCAAGGAATTCCGGGATCGGATCCGTAACCGCTGGGTACTGGCGGTGGCGCTGGTGTTTACCGTCTTCGCGCTCGTCATCGCCTACTTCGGTGCCGCGCAACAGGGCTCCGTCGGCTTTCGATCGATCGACGTCACCATCGCCAGCCTGGTGAGCCTGGTCATCTACCTGATCCCGCTGATCGCGCTGATTCTGGGCTTTGACGCGATCGTTGGCGAGCGCGAGCGCGGTTCCCTCGACCTGTTGCTGTCGATGCCGATCACCCGGCTGGAACTGCTCCTTGGAAAATACTTCGGGCTGGCTGGCGCGCTGAGCTTTTCCACCGTGGCCGGATTCGGGCTGGTGGCGATCCTGCTGTCGCCGCAACTCGATTTCAACGCCCTGATCCATTACTTCGGTTTCATGCTCAGCTCGGTGCTGCTGGGCTGTGCTTTCCTGAGCATGGCGGTCATGCTGTCGGTGTTCGCCTCGGATCGTACTCACGCATCAGGGCTCGCAATCGCCCTGTGGTTTTTCTTCGTGCTGGTGTTCGACCTGCTGCTGCTCGGCGCACTGGTCGTCACCGGTGGCCAGTGGGGCGGCGAAGTTTTCCCCTACCTGCTCCTCGCAAACCCCGCCGACGTGTTCCGCGTCCTCAACATATTCAGCCTGGCAGACGTTCGTTCCATGTATGGACTGACGACTGTTTTTCCTCCGGCGCTGGCCAACTCCTGGTTGCTGGGGCTGGTGATGGTGGCCTGGATCGCGGCGCCATTGGGTATTGCCACCTGGAGATTCCGTAAATGAATCGTGTACTAGTTACCCTGATGCTTGCCGCCGTGGCCGCGCTTGCCGCTTGCGGACAGTCGGCAACCTCAACCGCAGTCGTCCCTCTGGAAATCGAGCAGGGCACATCGTGCAGCCTGGATGGCATGCTGCTGGCCGATTATCCTGGCCCCAAGGCGCAGATCCAATACGCCGGGCAGACAGAGCCGGATTTCTTCTGCGATACCGTGGAAATGTTCCACACGGTCCTCGATCCCGAACAGCTCAGGGCCGTTCGCGGCATTTTCGTCCAGGATATGGGCAAAGCGGACTGGGATGCGCCGCGCGACCACTGGATCGATGCGAAAAATGCCTTTTACGTCTACGGCAGCAAGCGGGACGGATCCATGGGGCCGACCATCGCCAGTTTCGCGCTGCAAGCCGATGCAACGAAGTTTGCCGCCGAATACGGCGGCAAGGTCTATCATTTTGCCGACATCACCCCCGGCATGGTGATCCTCGATGGCGGCGTGCTCCATGACAGAATTCATTAGACAAGACCATGACGAATTTCTTTGCAAGCATCGATCCTGAGGAAGCAGCCGAAATCGATATTCTGTCGAGACTGGCTTACGAGCTGCGCGAGAATCGTAGCGCCATTCTCGGATCCCATGGCGCAGAAGACGAAGCGGCGTTGTTGCAGAAAATCCGGACTGGTGTGGTGGGCGAGCATCCTGCCTACGAGCTCTATCTGGCGGCCAGGATTCTTGCAGACACCCGTGAAACGGTGCGTGCGGCGGTCGGCGAACGCTTGAAGGAGGCCAATCGAAAATGAGCCTGCACCTTGAACTCGGCTCGAGGATCGATGCCGCTTTTGGCGATGTTCTGGCTTCTCCGACCGAACAGAAACAGGATGCGATGATCGTTCGCCTGAGCAATGGCGTGACGCTGGTTGTGCGCTATGCGGCCGCCGACGCCTATTCGCTGCGCTGGGTCTATGGCGATGCCGAATCCGGCATCGATACCGCCCCGCTGCACCGTGATTTGGCGACCTTCCCCAACCACATGCACGAAGCGGACGGCCGCATCGTTGCCGACCCGCTCACCCGGCCCGAAGCGTCGCCGGTGGACAACCTGCAAAGCCTGATCCGCGCCTTGCTCGACAACCCCATGTTGGGAGTCACGGGCAGCGTCTGATACGTCTGCCGGCTGGTGGGTACGGTGACGACGATTGTGATCGCCGCCCCGTTTTGCACAAGACCACACTGTATCAGTGTGGTCCGGGCTTTCAGGTCGACTGATCAGCCATGAAGTCCACTGCAGCCTTGATCTCATCATCGCTCAGGGTGGTGGAACCGCCACGCGCAGGCATCATGCCTTTTGCACCGGTGAATCCCTCCATGGCATGCAGGTAGAGTGTGTCCTTGCCTTGTGCAATACGCGGGCCCCAGTCGGCTTTGTCGCCCGGCTTCGGCGCGCCGGCCACACCTGCGGCATGGCACATCGCGCAGACGGTGCCGTAGACTTTCTTGCCCTGCGCGTTCTCTGCCACTACCGGCTGCGCGGGTGCGGCGGCCGCTGCGGTCGGTGCTTCGGGCGCAGTGGCTGCCGGCGCAGCACTCTCCCGTTTTCCGCATGCGCTCAACAAAGCCGCAAGCGAGACCGCCAAAATGATTGATGTTGTCTTCATTGATTTCTCCAATGGGGGGGAACCAGGTACATGTTGACCGCGGTTGGGCCGGATCAGTGACTGGATTGGCGCCATCATTTACGTGGCTGCGGAGCAAAACATAAAGTCGGGCGAGCATCCTCGGCGCGGGGGGAAATATAGCACATGCCGCATGGATTTCAGACGGTGACGAAGGGCGACCTCCACGGGATCGACCCGGAATGGTCGCTGCTTGCGGCCTCGGGTCTGGCCTTCTTCCTTCAGCACCTTGCGCACCGCGGGATCCAATGACATGCGCTGAAAGAAGCGTTCGAGGCTGTCGAGACCAGAAAGCTCGATTCCCTGACCCTTGGCCCAGCGCACCGCTGCAGCGAGTTGCCGGTTGTACTTGTCGAGCAACCTCGCGAGCCGCCGCTAACTGGCGAAGACGCAGGTTGCGCCGCGTGACCTGCGCCACGAGTCTCTTTCGCGATACCATGGTCGCACTCGATGCGATGGCAGCCCGGACCCGCGCGACCAGCGCGCGAACCGCAGCGGCTGTGGTTCGTATCTCGTCGCTCCGCTCATCATCGATGTGTTGCATTAACCTGGATGAAAAGCCCCGGGATACCACTGTCAGGAGAGAATCATTCATGTCAGGGTTGAAAGATAAACGCATCATCGTGACCGGCGGCGCGGGTGGCATCGGCAATGCCGCGGTACGCTTGTTCGTGGAACGAGGCGCACGGGTTGCCTGCACCTACCACTCCACGCGACCGGAACTGCCGCCGGCAGTGGCGAGCTACCGCTGCGATATCACGGACCGTACCGCGGTCGAGACGGTTTTCGGACGCATGGCCGATGATCTCGGCGGCCTCGAGGTGCTGGTGCATGCCGCGGGGATACATGGGTCGCAGGCGGCCGAAGAGGTGGACGCCGCTGCCTGGGACCGCATGTTCGACGCCAATGCCAAGGCAACCGTGTGGACCAACCAGGCGGCTTTTCGCCGGATGCGCACAAGCGGCGGTTCGATCATCAACATGGGCTCCGTGGAAGGTGTGCGTGGCTTTGGGGGCAATGCGGTCTATGCAGCCTCGCGTGGCGCGGTGATGGCCTGGACCCGCAGCGTTGCCCTGGAATGGGGTGCCGCGAAGGTGCGCGTCAACTGTGTGGCACCGGCAATCGCGACCTCGATCTTCGAGCGCCAGATGGCGACGATGGACCCGGCGGTACTTGCCATGGTCGAGGCGGATCTGCGCCGGAGCATACCGCTTGGCGGCACGCTCGGCGATCCGCTGTACGATCTCGCTCCGGTGCTGGCCTTCCTTGCCAGTGACGATTCGCGCTTCATCACCGGGCAGACGATTGCGGTCGATGGTGGCTTGATGATGCTCGGCTCGTGAATCGCGCACCGATCCGCAGCGGCGACAAACCGATCTGGACAAGCTCGGAAACTCCATGATGAGCGACAGGGAAAATCTGTTCGAGCTGGTGGAGCGGATGCCGACGTTTTCGCGCAACGTCGTGCGCATCAATGCCGAGTTGCTCGCTTCGCAGCCCCCTGGCGGGCCGCAAATCGTGATGGCCAGCGAAGGGCTCGGCTTCGGGGTCTGAGCCGGTATCCGCTGCGCGAACGCGATCCTTGCCGACATTGCGAAACATCTCTCGGCGCATGGCGCTGCGATGCGCTACAAATGTTCTGGTGACATGCACCTTGCGGAGAACCCCGACCGATGAGCCTCATAGCACGGATCGTCGCCTTGCCCTGCCTCTTGTGGGCGCTGTGTGCCGGCAGTCCGGCGGCACTTGCCGGGGCCGGCCCCATCCTGTTCGTGACCCAGGTGCCATGGGTGGGTTTCACGACCATTGCCGAGGCTTTCGGCACCCAGCGTGCGGAGATGCAGAGCGTGCCGAGGGGCGGTGATCTGTGGATCCGCTATCCTGACGGCACGCTGCGCAACCTGACCCAGGAGGCGGGATTCGGCAGTACCGGCTCGCAGGATGTCACGGGCATCGCGGTACGCCAGCCGGTGGTGCACTGGAGCGGCGAGCGCGCGTTGTTCAGCATGGTGGTGGGTGCGCCCGGCAAGCGTTACGAGGTCGCGGATTACCGCTGGCAGCTCTACGAGGTCAGCGGGCTGGCGCAGGGACAAAGCGCAAAGATCAGCAAGGTGCGCTGCCAGCCTGGCGCCTACAACAATATCGCGCCGGCCTACGGTTCCGATGATTCGATCATTTTCGTCTCCGACAGGCCACGCAGCGGTCTTGCGCGTCTCTATCCGCAGCGCGACGAGTACGAATCCACGCCGATCGATACCGGCCTGTGGAAAATCGATCCGCTCGCCTGCCGCTTCAAGCTGATCGAGCATGCGCCATCGGGTGTCACGTATCCCACGGTCGATTCCTATGGCCGCATCCTGTTCACCAAGTGGGATCATCTGCAACGTGACCAGCAGGCCGATGCCGACGTGTTCGATGCCGGTAGCTACGGCAGTTTCAACTATGCCTCGGAGAGCAGCACCGTGGTACCCGCCGTGCCGACGCGCACCGAGTACTTTCCGGAGTTGCGCCGCGCCGCATACTCCCTGCTGCCGGCCCAGGGTTACGACGGAAAACGCATCGCCGCGAACTACCCGCTGAACGGCCACACCTTCAACCATTTCTTTCCGTGGACGCTGAACCAGGACGGATCGGAGGAGGAGACGCTCAACCACATCGGGCGCCACGAACTCGGTGGCAGCTACAGCGAAGCGAACTTTCGCAATGACCCGGCCCTGAGCTATTTCCAGCCGGGGAAGTTCAACGCGGCGCCCATCTTTCTGTCCGGCAGTGGTGGTACCTTTCACCTGCGCGAGGATCCGCTGGTGCGCGGGCGCATCTGGAGCGTGCGCGCGCCGGAGTTCAGCACCGCGACGGCGGGCGATCTGATCCGCCTGCAGGGCGCGCCCGATGCCAGCCCGGAAAAATCCCGGGTCGTGCTGGTCGCCTCGAAGAGTACTTTTGGCCGCTTTCGCAACCCCCTTCCGTTGTCTGACGGGCGGCTGCTGGTGGTGCACACACCGCACAAGGGCGACGAGGAAAACAGCGGCAGCACGAGCACTCCGGAAATCAATTACGACTTCCGTATTCGCGAGTTCCACCTGGCGCCGAAAGCCCTCGGCGAGCTGCTCACGGCGGGTATCCAGCAATGCGTGTCGTGGTGGGATCCGGATCAGCGGGTGAACTGGTGCGGCACCATGTGGGAGCTCGATCCGGTCGAGGTCGTGGCGCGGGTGGTGCCGCGCAAGCGCGTGGCGCCACCGCTGCCGGCGCGCGAGCGCCAGGTGCTGGCTGCTGCCGGCGTCGGCGAGGCGTTGTTGCGCAACTGGCTGCACGCGCGTGACCTGGCACTGATCGTGAGCCGCAATGTTACGGCGCGCGACCGTGCCGACGAGCAGCAACCCTTCAATCTCGCCGTTGCCGGCGGCGGCGCCGAAACCATTGGCCTCGGTGGTGCAAAAATCTATCCGGTCTCGCATATGCAGTTGTTCCAGGCCGACCAGATCCGCGGCTATTTCCGCTATCAATCGAGCGTGCCCAAGCCCGGCCGGCGCGTGCTCGCGGTGCCAATGCATCATCCGGCTGCACTCGCGGCCATGGGCGATTATCCGAGCGGGCCGCAGGGCGCTGTGCCGCTGGCGAGCGACGGCTCGATGGCCGCATTCGTGCCGGCGCGCCGCGCGCTGGCCTGGCAGCTGATCGACGCCGGCAAGAGCGGCTGGGAGCAGGCGGTAGTGCGCGAGCGCAACTGGATCAGTTTCAAGCCCGGGGAACGGCGCGTATGCACCGCGTGTCACGGCATCAACAAGCTGGACCAGTCCGGCAACCTGCCCCCCGCGAACCCGCCGCAGGCGCTGGCCAGGCTGCTCGGTGAATGGAAGGACGTGGTGCGCAACCATTGCCCTCCGGACGGCGGTACCGGCAGCTGGAGTTACAGCGGTGTCGAGTGGTCGGCCTGTGACGAGAATTCACGTTACAGGATCCAGGCCTGTGCGGGCGGCAATGGTTGCTGCAACGGGATGCCGAAAACCCAGACCCTCGAATGTCCCTGAGTTGGCGTAACCCCCGGCGCGGATTTGGCGTATTGTTGGCGCACTGATCACGTGCGCGTTGCCCAGCAACAGAATTCCGGAGCGCCCTGTCATGACCCGTCATTACCACAGCAAGCTGCATCTTCCCGAGGCGCCGTTTCGCCCCGGCGAGGTACCCGATTATTCGTACCTGGACATTCCGGCGCCGGAGGACTCGTTTCGTCCCGATCCGTTGTGCGAGCCGGTCGCGACGCGCGAACTGTGTTTCGGGCTGATTCGCGTGCTGGACGATGCGGGTCATGCCAAGGGTCCGTGGGGTGAAGACGTTTCCGCCGCAACCTTGCGCACCGGGCTGCGTCACATGCTGATGACGCGTTGTTACGACGACCGCATGTTCCGCATGCAGCGCCAGGGCAAGCTCTCGTTTTACATGAAATGCACCGGCGAGGAGGCGATTGCGGTCGGGCAGGCGATGGCATTGCGCCCGGGCGACATGCTGTTCCCGAGCTACCGCCAGCAGGGATTGCTGTTCGTGCGCGGACGCGATGTGGTCGACATGATGTGTCACTGCATCTCGAACTCGCGCGACAATTGCAAGGGCCGGCAGATGCCGATCATGTACAGCTGGAAGGACGGCAACTACTTCACCATTTCCGGCAACCTTGCCACCCAGTTCAGCCAGGCGGTGGGGTGGGCAATGGGCTCGGCCTACAAGGGCGAGGACCATATCGCCGCGACCTGGGTCGGTGAGGGCAGCAGCGCCGAAGCCGATGTGTACCAGGCGATGCTGTTTGCCTCGACCTACAAGGCGCCGGTGCTGCTCAATATCGTGAACAACCAGTGGGCAATCTCCACGCCGCAGAGCGTGGTCTCGGGTGATACGACCTTTGCCGCGCGTGCGATCGGCATGAACATCGCCGGGCTGCGCGTCGACGGCAACGATTTTCTCGCGGTGCACGCGGTCACCCGCTGGGCGGCGGAGCGCGCCCGCGGCGGCGGCGGCGCGACGCTGATCGAGTTCTTCACCTATCGCGCGGAGGGGCACTCGACCAGCGACGATCCCAGCGTCTACCGGCCCAAGGGTGAATCGGAGGTCTGGCCGCTGGGTGACCCGATCGAGCGCCTGAAGCAGCACCTGACAAGGTGCGGCGAATGGAGCGAGGAACAGCATGGCACGCTCCTGGCGGAGCTCGAGGAACGCAACACGGCGGCGTGGAAACAGGCCGAGTCCTACGGTTCGCTGGAGGACGGTCCGCACTGGCCGGTGAGTTCGATGTTCGAGGATGTGTTCAAGGGCTTGCCGCCGCATCTGCGCAAGCAGCGCCACCGCATGATGGAGGGCGACTGAGATGGCGCGCATGAACATGATCCAGGCGATCAATTCCGCACTCGATCTGAGCATGGGGCGCGATGAAAACGTGCTGGTGCTCGGCGAGGACGTGGGTTATTTCGGCGGCGTGTTTCGCTGCACCGCCGGGCTGCAGAAAAAATACGGCAGGCATCGCGTGCTCGATACGCCGATCGCCGAGGGCGGCATCATCGCCACCGCGATCGGCATGGGCGTCAACGGGCTGCGTCCGGTCGCGGAAATCCAGTTTGCCGATTACATCTACCCGGCGACGGACCAGATCATCAGCGAACTGGCGCGTTTGCGTTATCGCAGCGGCGGCGAGTTCTGGGCGCCGGTGGTGGTGCGCTCGCCCTGCGGCGGCGGAATCCGTGGCGGGCAGACGCATTCGCAATCGCCGGAAGGGATATTCACCCACGTATGCGGCCTGAAGACCGTGATCCCGTCGAATCCCTACGATGCCAAGGGCCTGCTGATCGCCGCGATCGAGGACGACGACCCGGTGATGTTCTTCGAACCCAAGCGCATCTACAACGGTCCCTTCGATGGCGATCCGCACAAGCCGGCGGAGTCCTGGGCGAATCATCCGCAGGGCGAAGTGCCGGAAGCCTATTACACGATTCCGATCGGCGAGGCCGCGATACGCCGCAGGGGCAACGATGTCACCGTGATCACCTACGGCACCATGGTGCATGTCGCGGCGGCTGCAATAGACAGGAGCGGCATCGACGCCGAACTGGTCGATCTGCGTACCCTGCTGCCGCTCGATACCGAGACGGTCATGGAGTCGGTCCTGCGCACCGGGCGCTGCGTGGTGATCCACGAAGCAACCCGCACCAGCGGTTTCGGCGCGGAACTGGTCGCCGAGATCCAGGAGGAGTGCTTCTATCACCTCGAGGCACCGATACAGCGCGTGACCGGCTGGGACACTCCCTATCCGCATGCCTTCGAGTGGGAATACTTTCCCAGCCAGGACCGGATCATCGCGGCGATGCGCCGCACACTGGAGGGCTGATTCGATGGCGCGCCAGGTGATGAAGATGCCCGATATCGGCGAGGGCGTGGTCGATGTCGAAATCGTCGCGTGGCATGTGAAGCCCGGCGATACGGTGGCCGAGGACCAGCACTTCGTCGACGTGATGACCGACAAGGCAACGGTGGAAATGAGCTCGCCGGTGGCCGGCGTGGTGAGCGAGTTGTGCGCGGAGCCCGGCGCGCGTATCACGGTCGGGGCGCAGCTGATCGTGTTCGAGACGGATGCGGCACTGGCCGCAGCGCCCGCAGCGGCTGCGAACGCGGTGGCGGCGCGCGAGCCGGAACCCGAAGCGGCCCCGGCCGCTGCGCCAGCGCCGCCCGAGCCCCCGTCACCGGTGCGAGCGATTCCGCCCGAAGCCGCGATGGCGCCGGCTGCGCCGTCGCGCGAGTCCATCCCGATCGCGCACGACTCCGCGCATCGAGCGGCGGCCGCGCCCACCGTTCGTCGCCGCGCGCGCGAAGCCTTGATCGATCTTGCGGGCGTTCCGGCAAGCGGAAAGGGCGGACGTATCACGCACGAGGATCTGGATCGCTATATCAGCGGCGCGCGGCCCACCCCGAAACCCGCCGTGCCGCTGCTGCGCGATACCGGCGACGCAGCGCAATATCATGCGCATCCCGTGTCATCGACCGCGATTCCCGTGCCTGGCGCGCCCGGCATGCGCACCCTGAAGCTGATCGGTCTGCGCCGCGTGATCGCGGAAAAAATGGCCCTCAGCAAACGGCGTATTCCGCACTATTCCTATGTCGAGGAAGTGGATCTGAGCGAACTCGAGTCGCTGCGCCAGCACATGAACGCGGCGCGCCGCGCCGATCAGCCCAAACTCACTTATCTGGCGTTCATCGTCAGGGCGCTGGTAAAGGCGCTGCGCGAATTTCCGCAATGCAATGCGCATTTCGATGACGAGGCCGGCGTGGTGACGCAGTTCGACGCGGTGCACGCCGGGATTGCGGCGCAGACGCCAAACGGGCTGATGGTGCCGGTGGTTCACGATGCACAAGCGCTCGATCTGTGGCAGACGGCCGCGGAGATCCAGCGCGCGAGCGACGCCGCGCGCAACGGCAAGGCGAGCCGCGCGGAGCTCTCGGGTTCGACGATCACGATCACCAGCCTCGGCAAGCTCGGCGGAATCGCCTCGACGCCGGTGATCAATCATCCGCAAGTCGCGATTCTCGGCATCAACAAGAGCGAGCTGCGCCCGGTGGTGCGCGACGGCGCGATCGTCGCACGGCTGATGATGAACCTCTCGGCTTCATTCGATCATCGCATCGTCGACGGGCATGACGGGGCGAGCCTGGTGCAAGCGATCAAGGGCCTGCTGGAACATCCGGCGACGATATTTGTCTGAATCCGGCGGGGATGTGTGGCGCTGCGGGAACTCTCTCGGCATCAGCGTCGCAGACTACGTGGAAGCGGCAGCGCCGGATACGGGCAAATCGCGGGCTGGACACCCGACAGGACACCGGGCGTCAGCCGACCCAGAGGGTTGGATCCGGTCGGGGAGGGGCTGAACCGCATCGGCGGCATCAGCATTAAGCTGGCGCGGGTGGCGCCTGAATTCAATTCGCCATTGCCGGGAGTTGCGGGCGGGCGCGCTGGCGTCAATGCTCATCGCGGCGCCGCTTGAACTCCGCCGCCAGCACGACTGCCAGCGCAACCAGGAACATCAGCGTGCCAACGACGTTGACCTGCATCGGAATCTGGCGTTTTGCGGAACCCCAGACGAACATCGGAAAGGTGGTCGTGGTGCCGGCATTGAGGTTGGTGATGATGAAGTCGTCGAAGGACAGCGAGAACGACAGCAAGGCAGCGCCGAGGATGCCCGGAAATGCCATGGGGAAGGTGACCCTCCAGAACGTTTGCCACGGGGTGGCGTACAAGTCCATGGCAGCCTCCTCGAGTCGTGGGTCCATGCCGTTCAGGCGTGCCTTGACAGTGACCACCACGAAGGACAGGCAGAACATGATATGGGCGATGAGAATGGTCCAGAACCCCAGTTGTCCGCCCAGGCCAAGAGCGATGAACAGGGCCAGCAGCGAGGAGCCCATCACGATCTCGGGAGTTGCCATCGGCAGGAGCACCAGCAGGCTGGCGGCAGAACGCCCCGCAAAACGGTGCCGCACCAGGGCGAAGGCCATCAGCGTACCCAGGAAGGTAGCGCAGACCGTCGCCAGTACGCCGATCTCCACACTGCGCCAGAGTGCCTCGCACATGCCGTACGGTTCGCAGGGATGAATCCAGTTGTTCCAGGTAAACGAGCCAAATTCGTACACGTTGCGGCTGGGCGGTGTGTTGAAGCTCATCGCCACCACCACCCCGACCGGAATGAACATGTAGACCAGCACCAGCACCCCGATGATCAGCACGAGATGCCTGTCCAGCCAGTTCAACAGGATGCGCCAGGGCTTCATAGCAGTTCCTCGGTGCCGGACTTGCGCACGTAGAGCATCACCATGCCGACGATCAGCAGCATCAGCACCATGGACAGCGCAGCGGCGGCCGGGTAGTCGCCTACCGTGATGAACAGGCTCTCGATGACATTGCCGAGCATGCGGGTCTCGGTGTTGCCGAGCAGTTGCGTGTTGATGTAGTCACCCACCGCGGGAATGAAGGTCAGCAGCGTGCCTGCCACGACCCCCGGCATGGACAAGGGCAAGGTCACCTTGAGAAAGCCGCGCAAAGGCGAGGCGTAGAGATCCTGCGCCGCTTCGATCAGGCTCCCGTCGATCTTCTCCAGGGCGGCATAGAGCGGTAGCACCATCAGCGGAATGAAATTGTAGGTCAGTCCGGCCACGACCGAGACCGGGGTTGCCAGCAAGTGGCCGCCGGGCGCAAGCAGGTGGAGCGTCTGAAGGGTCTGCACTACGATGCCCTGGTCGGCCAGAATCAACTTCCAGGCCAGGGTGCGGATCAGGAAGCTGGTGAAAAATGGTGCAATGACCATGACCAGCATGAGGTTGCGCCATTTACCGGCCTTGAATGCCATGCTGTAGGCCAGGGGATAGCCCAGCAGCAGGCACAACACCGTGGCGATTCCACCGTAAAGCAGCGAGCGCCCGAGGGGGCCGGTGTAATCGCCGATTGCATGCCAGTAATTCGTGACGCTCCACGTCATCTCGTAACCGGCGATCGCGCCACCGCCGGGGTCATAGAGGCTGGTAGCCACCAGTGAATACAAGGGGACGATAAAGAACAGCGCCAGCCACAGACCGCCAGGCAGCAGCAGCCAGTAGCCCAGGGGAATGCGATGCCGCTGCGCGGGCACCTCGAGCACGGGCGGCGTTGCGGGAGTGGTGGCCATCAGCCCCCCTCCGGAGCATGCGAGCCGGCGCTGGCGGGCACGTCGCGATCGAGCACAAAGGCGTGCGCCGGATTCCAATGCAGTTTGACCGCAGTGCCGGGGGCAAGAACCCGGCGCGCGCCCGTATTCTGCTCGAATACCGATAACTCCTGCTGCCAGGGCATGCGCACCAGATACTGGGTGCTGACGCCAACGAAGCTGGTGTCGGATACCACCCCACCCTCGATGACATCGAGTTCATCGCCCAGCGTATCCGTGGCTTCGGCAATGCCGACTTTTTCGGGCCGCACCCCGAGCCAGACGCGCCCCGCCGTGGCGCTGGCGCGCGATTTGGAAACGCCGAGCCGCGTGCCCGCGACATTGAGCACCAGGCGCGCGCCGCTGGCATCCACTACCTCGGCTTCGAGCAGGTTGGATTGTCCCAGGAAATTCGCCACGAACGTGGTGCGGGGATTTTCGTACAGTTCGGCGGGCGTACCCAGTTGCTCGATGACGCCCTTGTTCATCACCGCAATGGTATCGGCCATTGTCATCGCTTCTTCCTGATCGTGCGTGACATGCACAAAGGTCAGGCCCACTTCGCTCTGGATGCGCTTGAGTTCGATCTGCATCTGGCGGCGCAAACGCAGGTCAAGCGCTCCCAGCGGTTCATCCAGCAGCAGCACTTCGGGTTTGTTGATCAGGGCACGGGCCAGCGCCACGCGCTGCTGCTGACCGCCGGACAATTGAGCGGGTTTCTTTTTGGCATGGCTTTCCAGTTCGACCAGCGCGAGCATGTCGGTGACCTGCCGGCTGACATCCTTCACGCCGCGCCGGCGCAGCCCGAAGGCGACATTGTCGGCGATGCTCAGGTGCGGAAACAGCGCATAGCTCTGAAATACCGTGTTGACGGGCCGCTTGTAGGCTTTGACTCCGGCCACGTCGATACCGCCGATCATGATCCGTCCCGAGCTCGGCTGCTCGAGGCCGGCAATCATGCGCAGGGTGGTCGTCTTGCCGCAGCCCGAAGCGCCGAGCAGACCGAAGAAGGAGCCACGCGGCACCACGAGATCGAGATTTTTCACGGCGATGAAACTGCCAAAGCGTTTTGTCACACCCTCCAGCCTCAGGTCGTGGCCGGCATCGTCATCACCGGGTGAGCGTCCTTCATGTTCGCGGGCTGGCGTGTCGAGTGGTCCTGGTTCAGTCGTCATGATCAGCCGCCCATGGCTTCGGTGAAATCGTGGGTATATCGCCGGTTCCTGGTCTCGTTCAATGGCATCATGGAAAAGCTCCGTGACAGCAGTTCCTCGGACGGAAAGATCAGGGGTTATCCGCCAGCGCAGGCGCGATCCCCTGCATCGCCTCGCGCGCCCCCGCGACGGGGCAGATGCCGTAGACATAGGCCGCCAACCGGGCCGCCACCTCGGGATCGTAATAGTGGTTGATCCATTTTTCGGCGTTGGCTTTGTGCCGTGCGCGATTCGGAATCATCAGGTTGTCGCACCACAGCACCAGGCCTTCTTCGGGCGCCACGAAGCGAATATCGGGATTATCGAGCTGCAGTTGCGCAACATCACCGGACCACGCCAGGCAGGAAGCGATGTTGCCCGCCACCAGGTCTCCCCTGAACTCGCTGCCGTTGAAGGCCTTGATCTGGCCGCGTCGTCTCGTGCTGACCAGCAATTCGATCGCCGAGTGCCAATCGTCATCGTCGAATCGGCTTGGGTCCGCGCCCACCAACCTGAGCATGAAAGGCATGGTGTCTTCCATGTCGGACAGCAAGGTGATGCGCCCGCGAAGATCATCCCTGGTGAGCAACTCGCCGACGCTCCCGACCTCCGGAACCAGCGCGGCGTTGTAGGCGATTCCGGTAAAACCGCTCTGCCAGGGCAAGCAATAACGGCGGCCCGGGTCAAAAACGGTTTGCCGCAGACCTGGCAGCAGGTTGGCAGTCACGTTGGGCATGGCGGAATGATCGAGTTCCTGCAGCCAACCCAGTGCGATCATTCGTGCAGCCAGCGGGTTATTGAGGATCATCAGATCCCGATTCACCGGCTGACAGGCCCCCAGCTGGTTGAGCACCTTGGCAAAGAACAGCTGGGCGTCCGTGATGTCTTCGGTCAAATGGACCGTGATACCCGTTTGCCGCTCGAAGCCGTGCAGGGTCGAATCGGGGTCGTCGACGGGGTCCACATAGGCGGGCCAGCTCGATATGCTCAGCTCTTTCTCGCTGCCCGACAGGTCGGTGCTCGGGCAGGACTGCGGCGTCTGCCGTCTGCTGGGCGTACTGAACATCGGCAGCACCGCGGCGCTGGCGCCGAGGAACGCGGCGGCAGCGGCTGTCTTGAGCAGAGTGCGGCGCAACTGTCTGGCGGACATTGGTTAGTTTGTCCATTCACCGGGTGCAATGATTGGCGCATTGTCCCCGCGGTTCAACGGCGCTGTCCACCCGGCCTTGGCCCTGGGGCAACTCGTGACGTCAACGTGCGCCAATTCTTGCATGATTGAAGCGGTAATAGTGGCGCAGGCGTTCTGCCTGCCAGCAGGGATGGACAGCGGTTCGGGCACCGCCCATCCGCCAATCATGGGCGGGTAGCACGCTGGCAGGCGGCGTGTACGCGGCGCGCCCCGACGAGGGTCCTACGCTTTACACGGATGAAGGCGCAGCGGCTCAAGCGTGTGTTCGGTATCGATGTGGAGAGCGGTGCGCTGCGGCAAGGCGTTGCCCGGTCCGCCGTCAACAGGGCCGCCGGAGAGTGCGTGAGCGGTACACACGGGCGGTGCGCGAACCGGGGGGCAGGGAAGCGGCGGACTCGGACAAATCGCGGGCTGGACACCCGACAGGACACCGAGCGTCAGCCGTCCCGGAGGGTTGGATTCGGTCGGGGAGGGGCTTTATCCGTCCTGCTACCTACACTTAGCGTGTTCAGCCTGTTGGAGGGTGGAGAAGAATCCTCATGGACAAGAAGATCATGGTACGGATTGTGATTGTCCTGCTTGCGCTGGCTGCGAGTGTGGTCAGCACGCTGAGCCTGGCCCAGGAGGGGTCGCTGCGTGAGCGCATCCGGGAGTGGCGGGCGCAGCGACAAGCCGGGCACGCGGCGCCGCGGAGCGAAGCAGACCCGAAGGCAAAGATCACGAATGCCGGCGACCATGTGTATTCGATCGATCACGACGGCATCAAGCGCGAATACAAGGTGCATGTGCCCGCCGGCTACGACCCGGCGAAACCGACGCCGCTGCTGGTTGCGCTCCACGGTGGGGGCGGCAACATGAACTTCATGGCGTCAGACGAAAACTACGGCCTGATCTCGAAATCGGACCGGACGGGTTACATCGTCGTGTTCCCGAATGGGTTCAGCCGATCGCCAAGCGGCCAGCTGGCCACCTGGAACGCGGGTAACTGCTGCGGTCCTGCGCGTGACAACAACGTCGACGACGTCGGCTTCATCCGGCAGATGATCGGGAATCTGTCACGGCAATTGAACATTGACCACCAGAAGATCTTCGCCACGGGCATGTCCAACGGCGGCCTGATGGCACATCGATTGGCTTGTGAAATGTCCGGCACCTTCAAGGCGATCGCTGCCGTTGCCGGGACCGACAACACGAAGAGTTGCAACCCGAAGAGTCCGGTTTCCGTCCTCCAGATTCACGCC
Organism: Gammaproteobacteria bacterium; assembly: GCA_016705365.1. NCBI lineage: Bacteria > Pseudomonadati > Pseudomonadota > Gammaproteobacteria > Gammaproteobacteria bacterium. The sequence goes on from JADIYI010000008.1 coordinate 2,143,142, forward strand.
AGGAACGACGACCACCTGCCGTTCAACGGCGGCATGGGGCCGAAGAGCATGCGCTCCGCGGTCACCGAATTCACCTCGGTGCCGGAGTCGATTTCCCGTTGGGTCAAACGCGATGGTTGCGAAGCGACGCCCAGGCGCGTGCTCGACAAGGCGGGCGCTTACTGCGACCGGTACGCGCCCTGCAGCGGTGGTGCGCAGGTGGAGCTTTGCGTCACCGAAAAGGGTGCCCACTCCTGGCCGGGCGCGCGCAAGTGGCGCAGCAGCGAGCCGCCATCCACCGCGATCAATGCTGACGACCTCATGTGGGACTTCTTCATGGGCCTGAATCGCTGATGTGCCCCTGGACAATCCCGGCGTGTTGCGTAGCCAGTGTGGTCATCATGACCGATCTCGGCTTCACCGAATGGGCCAGCGTCTTTGGCGATGCAAAGATGATCACGGCGCTGCTCGACCGGCTCACGCACCCATGTCATATCGTCGAGGCGCGCTACGGGTCCTGGCGTTTCCGCCAAAGCGTCGATGCGCGGCACAACCGAAATTCCGAGCCGAAAAACGCAAAGGAGGTGAGCCTGGGGCCAAACGCGCAATACGCGGACCCGGTCTCCGATGCAGTTGACTGTGACGCAGGCGTAAACCAGCACGCTGACGCGTTCGGCAGCACGACGCTCGAATTGATCACGTGCTGGCAGAGGGGCCGCGGCCGGACATGACGACAGTGGCCAGGATTCTGTATTACAGCGACATTCATATCGAGATCCGGGAAAAGGAAGAGCCGTCCGCATGGACCGCGATGCGGCCGCTCGCGTTCGGACCCGACCTCGCCGGTCTGGCCGGGACCGCGGACCTTCTCGTGCTTGCCGGCGATATCGGCCGCATGCGCTCACGGCGCGATGTCTCGACGCTGCATTACGCGGAGCAGGCCGCGGCGTATCTGGGATGTCCCGCGCTGGTGGTGCCGGGAAACCACGAGTACTATCGCGGTGTCTTCGAGGACGAGCGCGACGCGCTCCTCGCGGCGCAGGCCGCGGGCGTCACGGTGCTCGATCGGGGCGAGGCGCGCTACCCTTGCGGATCTGCTTCGCTGCGGGTTCTCGGCGCTACGCTGTGGACCGACTACGCGGTACTGGGTGATCCCGGGCAAGGCATGCGCGAAGCCGAGCGGACGCTCGAGGACCACCGGCTGATCACGTGCCGGGGCGGAGGGCCGTTCCTGCCGCAGGACGCGTTTGCCGAGCACCGGCTGTCGCGCGCGTGGCTGGCGCAAAAGCTGGCCGAGCCGCACGATGGGCCGACGCTGGTGGTGACGCACCATGTGCCCCATCCCGCCGCGCGCAATCCGGTTTTTGGCGCGACTTCCCTCTCGCCCGCGTTCGACAGCAACTGCGGCGATCTGATCGACGCCGCCGCCAGGGCCAAAGTTGTCGCGTGGGTCTTCGGGCACCACCACTGGAGCCTGGAGGTCGATGTGGGCGGGGTGCGTCTCGTTTCCGCGCAATTCGGGTATCCGGGGGAAAACACCGCCTGGAACGGTCCGGGCAGGCTGCGGATCTGAGCGCAAGCCGCGGGTCGATCCCGGAAATCGTGCTGACCGGCGAGGAGCGAGCGGAGTTGGCGAAGCTGATTCGTTCCAAGCTCACCAGCGTTCGACTGGTGCAGCGTGCGCGTATCGTACTGCTCGCCGCGAGCGTGTCGCGACACTGGCGTGCGAACGGATTGAAACCGCAGCGGGTGCGTGGCTTCAAAGTCTCGCGCGATCCGAAGTTCGTGGAGAAACTCGAAGATATCGTCGGGCTGTACATGTCGCCCCCTGAGCATGCGCTCGAATTGTGCTGCGACGAGAAGAGTCAGGTACAGGCGCTCGATCGCACGCAGCCTGGGCTGCCGCTGAAGAAGGGGCGCGCCGCTACCATGACGCATGCCTACAAGCGCAACGGCACGACCACGCTGTTTGCCGCGCTCAACATCCTCGACGCTCAGGTCATTGGACAATGTCAGCAGCGTCACACCCATGTCGCGTGGCTGAAGTTCCTGAAAACCATCGCCGTCCTGCAGAAGGTGATTCGCGCCAATAGCCGCTTAAGTTCCAAACAGAATGAAGCACTACACTAGGAGCGGTTGCTGGCGAACACCGCGGAACTGATCGAACGTGGTGGCTTCGGCTCGCCGACCATTTTTTGTCAACGGCAGCGACATATATTTCGGCAATGACCGGCTGGAGCCGGTCGAGCACGCGTTGCTTGGCCGGGCGTGAGCAGGAACAGCCTCCAGGCGTCCCGGCTTACCGGAGAGTCGGCTCGGAACATGGCCCCGCTGTCATGGTCCAGAATTCCTGGGCTATCGACCGTCTCGACCTTGAGTGACGGCGTTTCGGCGCACACCGCATTGCTACGGCGGGAGATGGGCTGGCACATTTGGCGAGTCTTCCGAACTGTGTGCCGGGTACGTTCAGATTCATTTGACAGTTCTATGGAGGCACGGATGAAAGCGGCGGTTGTACATGAGTTTATGGACCCTCCCGGTTATGCCGATTACCCATCGCCGAAGGCGGGAACGGATGAGGTTCTGGTGCGTGTCAGCGCCAGTGCGCTGAGTCAGCTTGTACGGGCCCAGGCTTCTGGCAAGCATTACAGCAGTGGCAGGCCGCCGCTGGTGCCGGGCGTGGATGGTGTTGGTTATCTCGAGGATGGCCGCCGCGTCTACTTCGCCTTCCCTCGTATGCCCTACGGGGCTATGGCCCAACAAACCGTGGTCAACTCTGCGAACTGGGTTGAAGTACCGGATGCGCTCGAGGATGTAACGATCGCAGCAATTGCTAATCCTGGTATGTCTTCCTGGGTAGCGCTGACCGAGCGCGCAAAGTTGCGAACGGGTGAAGCCGTGTTGATCAACGGTGCTGCAGGTGCTTCAGGCCGCCTGGCGATCCGTATAGCGAGGTACCTGGGCGCTGGCAAGATTATCGCTACTGCGCGCAACCCTGACTGTTTTCCTGATTTGTTGTCACTGGGGGCGGATCAGGTCATCCCGCTGGAGCTACCCATCACCGGCCTGAAGGTACTGTTTCGCGAGGCGATTCATGATCAACACGCAAGTATTGTGCTCGATTACCTCTGGGGGGCATCTGCCGAGGCTTTTCTTCAGGTGGCCGGGGAATATGCGGGAGCGCGTGCGCAACCGCATATACGTTTTGTGCAGATCGGCTCCATGGCCGGCACCAACATCACTTTGGCAGGTGCCTCGCTCCGCAGCTCACGCCTCGAGTTACTTGGCAGTGGGCTCGGCAGTGTTTCGCATACGGATATCGTCGCTGCCGCAGCTCAGGTATTCCAGGCTATCGGTGCGGCGCGGTTGTCCATCGATACCGAAAGTTTCGATCTGGCACAGGTCCAGCAGGTCTGGGGGCACAAAACCAACTCTCGCATCGTATTCAAGATTGCACGGGAGCCGGCATGATCGAGTTGGTGGACGTCAGTGCCTGCCACCAGCAGCATCAGGCGCAGGATTGCCCCCGGTGTGGCCGAGGTGTCGCAGTCCTCGCTCAGCTTCCCGCCTTCAGCTCTGTCAGAAATCGGGCTGCATCGATCGCACCAATCTGCTCGGCGATCTCCTTGAGAGTGCCGGATTCACCGAGTGGCGCGAGCGGGTCTATGCCTTTGCTCACGGCCAGTTTGAGGAAGTCCTGCACTGGAGGTGTGAGTTCGAACCTCACCTGATTGCCGAGCGGGATGAAAAATGCAAGGTGGATCAGGTTCAACCCGTTGCCGTCGAGTGCCGTCGGGTTCTTGCTGCGATTGAGCATTTCCGTCGCGAGCGGAAACTGGCGGGCGGTAACCGCAAGCATCAGTGGCGTCGTGGCTTCCCGGTTCGCGATGTCCGGATCCGCGCCCGCATCCATGAGCATGGTGCCGACTTCGTGGCGTTTCTCATTCGTGACGATGCCGCCGATGTAGGTGTGGGTCTTCACCACTTCGTGCAGCACGGTGTTTCCGAAGGTGTCCTGCTGGTTGACGGGGATGCCGGTCTCGATCATCTGCTTTGCATCCGCGGCGTTGCAGAAGCGGTCGGCACCGAGTGAATAGATGCAGAAAAACAATCGGGTTCTGCCTTCGGAATCAGCGGACTTCGGGTCCGCGCCCTGCTCGATCAGCAGCGGCAATACTTCCGAGCTGGCAAGAATGTATGGATAGGTCCAGCGGTTGGTGGAGAACGGTATGCCTGGTTGCGGCTGAAGCAGGTTCAGTCGCTTTTTCACATCGACGAGACCTTCGTCGATGAAGTAGCGCGCCTTGTCGAGGTCCGGGCGTGCGTTGTTGAGTGCGGTTGCGGCGCCGATGTAGATCCCGGCCGCACTCATGAACGGAGCCGAGTATCGCGAGTCGATGAACAGGCTTTCGTCGTATTCGGTGACCTGATCGCGTGTGCCCTGGTTGACCACCCAGGTCCCCATCTTGTTGCCAGCCTGGTAGGTGCCTGTCTCGAGCGATGTGCCATCCTCCTTCCAGGTGCGGTACGTTCCATCCAGTGCGCCTGCGACCCAGTGCTCCTCGAGTTTCGGACTGCCGTTCAGATAGTACTGCTTGTGCACGCCTTCCCAGCCGTCGCCCTCGACCGTGGTGCCTTCCTCGACGAGGACCGTTTTGTCGCTGCCCTGCACTTCTGCCCAGGTCTTCATCGGTCCGATTGGCATGGTGCGTTCGCTGAGCGGTTGGCCGGTACAGGTGAAGTTGCGGTAGATGCCGACAGGGGAGCCTCCCGCATCGGCATCGGACTCGACCTGCAGAGTGCCGTTTTCACACCAGGTCCGACTCGGTCCGGCAGGCATCAGTCCCCCATCGCGTGGACCGCGGGCGACGTACTTCAACGTTTTCTCAGACTTTTTCTGTCCGTTCGGATGCCATTCTTCGATCAGACCGTTGGGGAATCCGTCCACATAAGGAACACGCCGGAGAACAAGCCCTTCGGCCGTCTTCTCCACTACGGTGCCCGTGACAACCTCGCCACCCTCCCGCAATGTTGCGGGCTGGTTGTTCAGCACGTTGGCATCGTTGATCTCGCTCATGGTGATTTCACCGCTGCCGCAGGCGGCAAGCAGCAGTACACTCAACAGGGTTGCGGTGCGGAATTGGCAAAAACAGACAGGCGAACGACCGGCAGAATGGAACACGGCAGATCCTCCGAACGATACAGGATGATCGTGCGGGCCGAATAAATCACCGTGGGCGCCGCTCGACGATCCGGGTGAAATTACGCCTGGCTGCGGATTGGTGTCAATTCGTCGGGCTGTCGTTCCGTGGTTTTTTTCAAACCGCAGGGCAATCGGGTGACGGGGTAACGAATTGGATGTTCACAGGATGTTTCGCCTCGAGCGGTTTTGGATTACTGTTCGCTGGCTGTCCTGCATATGGACGGCGGCGCGTGCAAGTGGGAGGCTCGTACCGTGAAATCGTCTGATCGGGCACCGGCCGGTGCGCGGCGCGCTGGGTCCTTGCGCTGGTGGAGGGGGCTAGCGATGTCGGCAGGTATCCTCACCGCCGCGAACTGCATGTCATCGGGTGGGGTCGATCCGCTGATCGAAGTGCTCTTCGCAGCGGTCGATACTGAACTCTCGACTGCCGACAAGCTCGATATCGCGGCCGTGCTGGGCTTGAAGCTCGGAGAAGATGGCCGGACCGTCATCGATGCTAGCTGCGAAATGAACGCCTATCCGACGATCACTCTTGAAGATCTGAACGACGACGGTTCTCCCGAAGTATTCGTGCAGGCGGGCAACGTCTGCAACTCGGGTTTCACGGGAAGTTCGTTGTGGCTGTTCATTCGCGATTCAGCTGGGCGTCTGCAGGCAAATTTCGGCTTTGCCGCTTTGGGCTATCGTCGGGTCGGTAACCAGGTCCAGGGATTTCCTGACCTGGAGCTGGGAGGGCCCGGCTTCTGCCATCCTGTCTGGCACTGGGATGGAACAGGATACGTCTTCCTGCGCCGGATCGAAGAACAACCCGGCGGATGCGTTCCACCCGTGCAGTGAACCGACCGGGCCGAACGGGCAGCGGGCCATTATTTACAAGCACCGGATATGCGGGTGTAACATTGGCCCGATTTCCTGGGGAGGAAGCGCCATGTCGATCTGCAGATGGATTGTCCTGTTTCTGTTGCTGCCGCTGGCCGGGTGTGGCAGCTCTGTCGAGGGAGTTTATTCGGGAACGGAGAACAGCTGGCTCGAAAGAATCGATCTCCGGGACGAGCAGCGGGTGGAACTCACCTTCATGGGGACGACCAAAGAGGGAACCTACGAGGTCGAGAAAGATCGCGTCCGAATCAACAACGGTGGTGATATTTCTATCCTTCGCATCGATGATGATGGCTGTCTCGATGGCGGTGAGGTACTCGGAAAATACTGCAAAAACGGCAGTTCCAGTGGCGGAGGTTCCAGCACATCCAGCAGTTCCAAACGGAGCGCCGATTCGCAACTTGCAGGCAGCCTCTATGCCTTCGGTCCGGTCGGAGATGAAATGATGCTCGAGTTCATCGATGACGAACGGGTACGCATCACCATCGATGGCGAATCCGAGAGTCTCGATTATGAGACCCGCGGCAACCGGATCAGCATAGAAGGCAAGGATGGAACGGCCTGGGAGTTCACTCGGAGAGGTGAGGATCTGGAAGGTGGCCCGGAAGGAGCTGCAATGATCTTCCGAAAACGGAGTTGAGCTGAGCCGGGCAGGGAGCTTGCCGCTCCCCTGGCCTGGGCCGCAGCCTACTGGAAATCGCGCGGGATGGTTTCCTTCCAGCTTTTCTCGCGCAGAAGCGTGTCGCCTTCCCTGAGCCGGCGCGTGTAGTCGTAGTGGAAATTGTCGCGGTCGCTGCGCAACTCGAGCACACCCGACCAGCTCAGCGTGCGCCCGGAACGCTCGACCGTGATGCTGTAATCGCCTTGCACCGAGGCGCTGGCCGGGTCGAGGTCCGCGACCCGGTGCACCACTTTCTCGCTGTAGCGCACGGTGGCAAACGGGTATTCGTCGACGCCCGAATTGGTCGCCGTCACCGTTGTGGTCTGTTCGCGTTCATCGCGCAGCACGGTCCTGATTTCCGGGTAGCCCGATACCGTTTCGGCCGCGATCGAGCGGTAGCCCGGCAGTTCGGGGTCCGCAACCGGCGCGGGAAACCGCAGTGGTGACTCCTTGCCGGCCGGTACAACCGGCAACAGCAAGGCGGAACCCTGCGCGCCACCGAGATACAACGCGGTCGTCATCGGATAGGGTGTTGGCCAGAACATCGGCCAGTGCGCGTTGCCGACCGCGAGCCGGATGCGGTGCCCCTTCGGGAATACCCACGAGCTGAAGTGCATCTCGATATCGAGCGCATAGCGCTGCTCCGGCACCAGCGCGGCAGGGGAGGTCGAGGAATCGCGGTGGGTCCCGTTGAAGCCTGCGCCGGCCACCTGCGTCACCGCGCCGTTTTCGGCGACGTCCGACAAACGCACGATCCAGTCCGCCTGCGGCACATCGGCCGACACGTTCAGCAGGGCGCGCGGAAAACCCAGTATTTCCCGCGCGTCGGCGAGTGGTTCGGTTTCGAACACCAGGTTGAAACCGTCGGCCGGGCGCTGGTCCGGAGCCCAGTCGCCCCACCACATCACGCTGCCGCTGGCCTCGATGCCGACGCTGGGGCGATAGCCGAGGTAGCGTACCGCTTCAGTGGCCGGAGTGCGGCCGAGGCTCTGGTCGGCGCCCAGAAAATAACGTTGGGGCGTGATGCGGGGCAACGGCCAGCCCGCTTCGCCGCGCCAGTGCCCGGGAATTTCGGCCGGCGCGATGCCCGGTGGATGCCAGTCGCGCACATATACCGAAAAGCGCGGCTCGTTCATGATGCCGGTGTCGATGCCCTTCAGCCAATGATCGAACCAGCGCACCGCTTCGCGTCGCCACTCGATGCCCGGCGGCGGAACCGCCTGGTTGGGCCAGGTGTGGTTCCACGGGCCGAGCATGCCTTTCACCGGAGCGCTCATGTGTTCGAGCATGCGTGGCACGCTGTCGCGATAACCGTCGTACCAGCCGCCGATCGCGTAGGTGGGAATATCGATCAGGCTGTAGTCGCGGTTCAGCGAGGCGCGGTCCCAGAACGGTCCGTCGCGCTGCTGGCGCTTGTAGATCAGCAACCACGGGGTGGTGTCGAAGCGATCGCGGAAATAGGCCTCGTCGATCCGGTAATCCGGCGCACCCGGAATGATATTCCACAGATCCTGTCCCAGTTCATAGGCATCGACATGCATGATGCCGTCCATGAAATGTACATCGTCCTGGTAGATATCGTCGGTGGCCATGACCGGCACGATGGCTTTGAGCGCGGGTGGTCGGCGCATTGCCATCTGGATCGAGTTGAATCCGCCCCAGGAGATGCCGAACATGCCGATATTGCCGCTGGAGAACGGCTGCTTCGCCAGCCAGTCGATCACGACTTCTCCGTCGCTCTGCTCCTGCTCGGAGTATTCGTATTCAATCAGACGGCCCTCGCTGCGCCCGGTGCCGCGGATATCGACCCGCGCAACGACATAGCCGTGCCTGATGAAGTAGGAGAAATCCGCAAAGCGTCCGCCACGACTCTCGTCCTTGCGGTAGGGCAGGTACTCGAGCAGCACCGGAAGTTTTTTGGCGCCGATATCGGCCGGCAGGTAGAGGTCGGCGGCAAGACGCACGCCATCGGGCAGGGTGATCCAGGCTTCGTGGATTGCGATGCCCTCATGCTCGAGCGTCGCTGCCGCGAGGAGATTGCCGTGGACCAGCAGTACCAGGGCCAGCAAGAAGTTTTTCGCGATCCGCATATGGCCTCCGCGCGACCTGCGATCAGGTCGTTACCGCAGGCACCATAATGTCGGCGCGCAGATCCTGTCCAGCGCAAGCGGGTCAAGGACGGCGGCGGCCGCCGCGATCAGCCGCCCAGCGCCAGCGTCATCGAACGGACTTCTTCTTCCGCGTCCTTGACCACACCGACGCAGCTTTGCTCGTTCAGTTTCAGTTTTTTGCAGGCATCGATTTCATTGAACGGCGGCGGTGCGGTGTCCCGCGGCTCGCCGATTCGCGACAGCAGGTTGGCCACCAGGATCACGTCGCCAAGATCCGCGTTGCCCTGATGTTCGCGGTCGAGGATCTCGTGCTCGTCGACCGCCACCGCGATGGACTCCGGGAACCCCCACGATTCGATGATCGCGCGACCAACACCGGTATGCCAGTCCTGCACCAGTTCCTCCAGCGCCTGTGGATCGCTGAACAGCTCGGGAAACGCGGTGACCCGGGTCAGGATGTAGAAGCGTCCGATATCGTGCAGCAGTCCGGTCAGCAGCGCCTCGTCGGGCTTGATGCCCTGGGCGTGATGCTTGGCCAGGATATAGGACAGCACGGCAACATGGACGCTGTGGGTGCGGGTCTTTTCGAAATGCTGCCTGACTGCGGGATCCTTTGGGATGGGGAAACTGCTGTCCATGGCCATCGAGACCGCGGCGCTCTGGATCATTTCGAAACCGAGCCGGCTGATCGCCTGTCTCACATCGGTGATTTCCATGGTGCCGCGCTTGAGCAGCGCGGAATTGGCCAGCCGCAGCAAGCGTGCCGACAGCACCGGCTCCGAGAGCACGATGCGGGCGATTTTTTCCACGTCGACTTGGGCATCGTTGAGCGCGTCGCGTACCCGCATTGCCGTTTCCGGAAAGGGCGGCAGCTCGAAGGTGCGGGTCGAGAGTTCCGCGGCGAGTTGTTTGACGAACTCGAATCCCGCCTTGCGCGATGCTTCCGCCTGCGCTCCGGCGGCGGTGGCCGTTTGGGTGGGATTCCCTGCGGTTTGCTGGTGGACGAACTCCAGCGTGGCGTTGCTCGAATCTTTCATGGTGGTCTCTAATTTGGTTGTTCTTTTGACCTGATGGATGATTGTGGGCCGGACATCAGGCGCTGAATTGCGGTTTGCAAGCCCTGATTATAGACGCTGACCGGCGCTTTTTCGGGGCTGCTCAGCTCTTGTCGACCCATTCCCAGCGTATCGGCTCCCCAAAGTCGTCATATACCGCCTTGCGCACCAGGCGCGGCTTGCCGCTTCGGGCAGGCCTGGTTTCGCGCGGCTTGCGGCGTCGTGCTTCGATTGCCGCGACCACCTCCGGTACATAGGTGCGCTCTTCGCGGGGGCGCTGGGTAAAGGAGCGAAAGCCCGGAGCACCGGACGAGTCGTCGCGCCCGCTCGCACCGCGTGCCACGGCCTGCACCGCACCGCCGCGACCCAGGTACTCGCGTACCTGCTTCTCGAGTTGTTCGCGCATTTCGGTCTTGCTGGCTGGAAGTTTCACATCGGGATCCGCTGATCGACCACCTAGCATACCCGTGCAGGCACCTTGTCCGCCAATCGGAGCGGACGGCACTCAGGCCGTCGGTGCAGGTACCGGGGCGTTGCGCTGGCTGTTCCACAGTGCCGCGTAGGCGCCGTTTGCCGCCAGCAGTTCGCCATGACGGCCCTGTTCGACAACGCGTCCTGCGTCCAGCACCACGATGCGATCGGCATCGACAATCGTCGAGAGTCGGTGCGCGATGGTGATGCTGGTATGGCCGCGCGCGACATCGCGCAGGGCATCGAGGATGATGCTCTCGGCCTTGCTGTCGAGCGAGGAGGTCGCCTCGTCGAACAGCAGGATCGGCGGGTGCTTGAGAATGGTGCGGGCAATGGCCACGCGTTGGCGCTCGCCGCCGGAGAGCTTGAGGCCGCGCTCTCCGACCCGGGTCTCGAGTCCGTCGGGCAACTGCTGCACGAAGTCCTCGAGGTGTGCCAGGCGCAGCGCCTCCAGCACTTCCCGGACCGGCGCATCGGGGCGTCCGTAGCGGATGTTCTCGAGCAGCGTGTCGTTGAACAGCACCGTGTCCTGCGGCACGATGCCGATCGCGGCGCGCAGCGACTGCTGGGTCACGCCGCGGATGTCCTGCCCGTCGATGCAGATCCTGCCGCCGCTGACATCATGGAAACGGAACAGCAGTTTCACCAGGGTCGATTTGCCGGCACCGCTGGCGCCCACCACCGCCAGCCGCTCCCCCGGTGCGACACGGAAATTCACGTCGTGCAGGATTTCGCGATCATCGTGATAGCGGAAATCGACCGCCCGGAATTCGATTTCTCCGCCCGTCACGCGCAGGGCGCTTGCGTTCGGCGCATCCGCTACCCGCGGCGTCACGTCCAGCAGGGCAAACATCTCCTCGATCGAGGCGAGGGAGCCCTTGATCTCGCGATAGACCATGCCGAGAAAGTTGAGGGGCATGAACAATTGCATCATGAAGGCGTTGATCAGCACGAAGTCCCCGACGCTCATGCGCGCGCCAGCCACGTCACGGGCCGCGAGCGCCATGCTGGCGGTCATGGCAAGTGCGACGATCAGCGCCTGCCCGGCGTTGAGCGCCAGCAGTGACAGCCGGTTCTTGCGCCGCGCTTCCTCCCACAGGGCGAGGTCGGCGTCGTAGCGCGCCGCCTCGTAGCGCTCGTTGCCGAAGTACTTCACGGTTTCGTAATTGATCAGGCTGTCGACCGCGCGCGTATTGCTGGCCGAATCGGCCTGGTTGGCCGCGCGCACGAATGCGGTGCGCCACTCCGTGGTCACGACCGAGAATGCGATATAGGCGAGCACCGAGAGCACGGTGATGCCGGCGAACCAGGCACCGTAATTCCACGCCAGCAGTGCGGCCACCACCGCGATCTCGAACAGGGTGGGCGCGATGTTGAACACGAAGAAGCGCATCAGGAAGCTGATGCCATTGGTCCCGCGTTCGATGTCGCGTGCCAGCCCTCCGGTGCGTCGTTCGAGGTGAAATTCCAGGTCGAGTGCGTGCAGGTGCTCGAACACCAGCAGCCCCACCCGCCGCATGGCGCGCTCGGTGACGCGTCCGAATAGCGCATCGCGTATCTCGCCGAACATCACGTTCAGAAAACGCGCCAGGCCATAGGCCGCCACCAGGCCGAGCGTGGCGAGCAACGCGCCGGAGGTGCCCGTGCTGGTGTCCAGTGCATCGACGGTGTACTTGAGCAGGAAGGGTGCGCTGATGCTTCCCGCCTTGGCGAGCACCAGAAAGCCGAGTGCAAGCGCGATGCGCGCGCGGTACTCGAGCAGGTAGGGCCAGATCAGGCGCACCGCACGCCAGTGGAATCCACCGGAAGATGTCGAAGCATGGTGGCGATGACGCATGGCGCGGACTTTCCTGTCGGGACCGGGCATTCTACACGGTGCATGCGGCTTCCCGCGTTGCCGGGAATTCCCGCACAATGACAAAGGAGTCGGGCTGACGTGGTGGTGATGACGGGCAGCGCGCACAATGTACGGGTCGTCACGAAGACAAGGATCGGTAGATGAGTGATCAGCGCCGCAAGGAAACGGCTGTACCCGGTGGCAGGCTGTCGCGTCTCGGACGCATGGCGCGCCTGGCGACCGGCATTGCGGGCGGCATGCTGGCCGAAGGCGGGCGCCAGATCGCGCGCGGCAATCTGCCGCGTGCCAGCGAGCTGTTGCTGACGCCCGCCAATGCGCGGCGCGTTGCGGAGCAGCTCGCGAGCCTGCGTGGTGCCGCGATGAAGCTCGGCCAGCTGCTCTCGATGGACGCCGGCGATCTGTTGCCGGCCGAACTCAGCCAGATCCTCTCGCGCCTGCGCGCCGATGCCCAGGCCATGCCGCGGAGCCAGCTCGAGGGCGTGCTGCACAAAGCCTGGGGCAAGAACTGGGAGAAGCTGTTCGCGGATTTTTCCTGGCGACCGCTGGCCGCGGCATCCATCGGGCAGGTGCATCGTGCGACCACCCTCGACGGCAGGCAGCTGGCGCTCAAGGTGCAGTATCCCGGCGTGGCACGCTCGATCGACAGCGATGTCAACAATGTCGCGGCCTTGTTGCGGATCTCGCGTCTGTTGCCCGAATCGCTCGATATGCGACCGTTGCTCGACGAGGCCAAGCGGCAGCTGCGGGCCGAGGCCGATTATCTGAAAGAGGCTGCGCATCTCGCGAAATTTGCCGAGCTGCTGGCCGATGACGCTGACTTCGCGGTGCCCGTGGTGCACATGGATCTGAGCCGGCGCGAAGTGCTGGCGATGAGCTACCTGCCCGGCAAGCCGCTCGAAAGCATGGACGTCGCGACGCAGGCGGTGCGTGACCGGATCGCGGAGCTGCTCTTCCGCCTGCTGTTCCGCGAGATGTTCGATTTCAGGCTGGTGCAGACCGATCCCAATTTCGCCAATTACCACTACCAGGAAGCCACCGGGAAGATCGTGTTGTTCGATTTCGGGGCAACCCGGCGCTATCCCAGGCGCATCATCGACGGCTACCGCAAGCTCTTTCGCGGGGTGCTCGATGGCGATCGCGCCCTCATCCTCGCCGGCGCCGGCGCGATCGGTTATTTTCCCGAAACCATCAAGGCGCGCCATCGCGAGGAACTGCTCGATCTGTTCGTGCTGGCAACCGAGCCGCTGGGATTCCGCGGCAGTTATGATTTCGCGGCATCGGATCTCCCGCTGCGCCTGCGCGAGGCTGGCACGGTGTTGAGTTTCGAGAAAGGGTACTGGCACAATCCGCCGGCCGATGCGGTATTCCTGCATCGCAAGCTGGGCGGTATCTACCTGCTTGCCGCGCGACTGCGGGCGAAGGTCGATCTGCGACGTATCATCGAGCAACGCATCTGAAGGGGAAGTTCATGGCACAGGCAAAACGTAACCGCCGTACGCGCTCCGGCAATCTGAGGGTACTGGTCACGGGCGCTACCGGCTTCGTGGGTTTTCATACCGCGAAGGTCTTGCACGAGGCCGGTCACGAGGTGCGCCTGCTGGTGCGCAGTCCCGACAAGATGCGGCGCGTGCTGGGGCCGTTCGGTCTCGATACGCTGGCGCACGTCCAGGGCGATATCGCGGAGGAGAAATCGGTGGCGCGTGCGCTCGAGGGTTGTGACGCGGTGGTGCACGCCGCCGCCATGGTCAATGTGCATGCCAAGGATGCGATTGCCACGATTCACACCAATCGTCGCGGCACCGAGCTGGTGATCGGCGGTGCGGTCGATCGAGGCATCAGCCGTATCGTGCAGGTCTCGAGCAGTACCGCACTGTTCAACCCGGGGGTGGAGACCGTCGACGAGAATTCACCACTCGGCACCCAGGCTGTCGGCTACGGACGCTCCAAGATCGAGAGCGATCTGTATGTGCGTGGATTGCAGGCCCGCGGCGCCAATGTCTATACGACTTATCCGGGCAGCATCATGGGTCCGGACGATCCCGGGCTCAGCGAGGCAATGGTCGGTTTGCGCACCACCGTCGAGGATCTGTTCGTGATCACCTCCTCGGGTATCCAGATCATCGATGTGCGTGATCTTGCGCTGGCACACCTGCGCCTGATCGAGCGTGGCGGTCCGCCGCGGCGCTACACGATGGGCGGACAGTTTTTCCGCTGGGCGGAGATGGCGGATATTCTCGAATCGGTGATAGGCACGAAGTTGCGGCGCAAGGTGCGCGTATCCAAATACGCCCTGCAGGGTATCGGTCGGTTTGGCGACCTGGTCAACCTCTTCGTGCCGTTCGATCTGCCGATCAGCTACGAGGCAACCTGGTATGCCACCGAATGGACACCCTCCGACGATACCCGGGTGCAGCAGGATCTCGGCTTCCGCTACCGTGATATCCGCGAGACGCTTGGCGATTCGATTGTTTGGCTGGCCGACAACGGTCACCTCAAACATCTCGAATACGCCGAATATATTCGCGCCCAGCGGCACAAGCCGGCGCGGGCGCGCGGCCCGCGAGCGCGTGACTGAAGACCTGGCTGCAGCAACATCATGTTGCTGCGGATCGGCTTTCAGTCACGCAACCACGGGTCAGGATGTGCCTCTCAGTCGATGCGCACCTCGATGCGACGGGGACGAACCTCGGCGCGTTTCGGGATATGCACGCTCAGCACGCCATCCTTCAGCGCGGCGCGGATGTGGTCCGTGTCGAGCTCGCCACTGAGTGAGAACGCGCGCCGGTAGTACTTGCCGCGCACCTCGGCGTGCACCGCCTGCATGCCTTCCGGTTTCGTGATTTCCGCGCGACCTTCGATCAGCAGATTGTCCTTGTCGACCTGCAGGTTGAGCCGTTCGTTGTTCACGCCGGGAAGATCGGCAAGCAGGGTGATGCCATCGGCATTCTCGAGCACCTCGACGCGCGGACGCATGGTCCGCTCATTGCCCGTCCTGGTGGCGCCGCCAGAGGTGCGCAATGCGTTGTCTGAAGATTCGGTTTTCACGATGCGGTCCTCCTGTTCAATTGACACTGATCTGACGCGGACGAACTGCGGCGCGCCGCTTGATCGCGAGATGCAGCACGCCGTCGCGGTAGCTGGCCATGACCTGGTCCGGATCCACGTCTTCCGGCAGTGTCACGACGCGACGGAAATCGCCCTCGAAGCGCTCGCGCAGATACCAGGTGCTGTCCTCGGGCGTGTCGATCTTGCGCGCGCCCGCTACCGTCAACAGGTTTTTCTGCAGTGTAAGCGTGAAGTCCGCAGCCGTGAGGCCAGGGGCGAACACGTATACGTTCACTTCTTCCGCGGTTACGCCAACGTTGAGCGGTGGATAGGCCCCGGCGCGACCGCTGCGGATACCGTCACCGGACCAGCCGCCGAACAATTGCTCCATTTCCCGCTGCAGACTGTCGAATTCCCCGAACGGTCCGCGCTCCCGGTTGTTGCCAAGGTAGGAAAACATAAGACACCTCCGACGCAATAGATGGGTGTGATTCGGGCCCTGGCCAGCGCTGGCTGCCGTCGCCCGACAGTAGGATAAATGGTGCCGCTGTGCGCGAGTTTCAAGGGTGCGCTTGCCTCTTGGTCACGCTGATGCGCTAAGCTGCGCATCGCGGAAGCTCGAGCCCGCGTGGTGTGCGTCTGCGCGATGTCCGGCGCTGTCCCGGGACTGATCGAAATCGATGGTTGAATACAGGAGCATGTTCGTATGGATTCCAAGGTTGCATTCATTACCGGTGCCAGCCGCGGCATCGGCAAGGCCACCGCATTGGCGCTGGCTCGCAAGGGCTACGATGTGGTGGTCACGGCGCGCACCCTGGAGGAGGGCGAAACACACGAGCACGGATCAAGCAAATCCGAGCTGAAGTCCGTGCCCGGAAGCCTGCGCACCACGGCTGATGCGATCGAAGCGCTCGGGCGCCGGGCGTTGCCGATCCGGCTCGATCTGCTCGATCTGGAATCCATCGACGCCGCGGTCAACGAGACGCTTGCGCGCTGGGGGCATATCGATCTGCTGGTGAACAACGGCATCTACCAGGGTCCCGGCATCATGTGCCCGGTGATGGAGATCGGGCAGCAGGACATACAGAACCTGTTCCAGGGCAATGTGTTTTCGCAACTGCACCTGATTCAACGCTGTCTGCCGCACATGCTGGAGCGCGGCTCGGGGTGCATCGTCAACGTGGTGTCCGAGTCCGGCATGATCGACCCTCCCGGGCCGATCGGCAAAGGTGGCTGGGGTTTTGCCTATTCGGCCTCGAAAGCCGCATTCATCAGGTTGAGTGGTGTATTGCGCGTGGAATACGCAGACTCGACGCTGAGCTTTTTCAATATGGAGCCGGGTTTCGTGATCACCGAGACCATGGGCGCTCGCGCCGACATGAAAGAATTTGCGGCGCTATATGGTGGCGCTCCGCCCGAGGTGCCCGCGACGGTGGTCGCGTGGCTGGCCACCGAACCCGCGGCGCGTGAACTGAATGGCCAGACCGTGTTTGCCCAGCGCCATTGCCTCAAACACAACCTGGTGCCCGAGTGGCAACCCCGGCGCCGCTCCAGGGATTGAACTCCCTCATGTCAGGGCGGGGTGCGCTCCCTACATGTAGATGATCACTATCTCGTAAACCAGCGCCGGACGCTCCTGGCCCACCACGTGGACCTGGGTTTCCAGCGTCATGCGAGTGCCTTTGGGCAGGCGTTCCACGGCCTTCACGCGGGAGCGCGAATGGATGCGGCTGCCAACCGGGACCGCGCCCGTGAAGCGCAGCTTGTCCGAGCCGTAGTTGAGGATATTGTTGTAGCCGATGATCTCGTAGGTCGGCGTGCCGCGCATCCTGCTGATCAGCACCAGGGTCAGGAAGCCGTGCGCGATGGTGGTACCGAAAGGGCTCTGCGTCTTGCAACGTTCCGGGTCGGTGTGGATCCAGTAATCGTCACCCGAGAGATCGGCAAAACGATTGATCAGGTCCTGGGTGATCTCGAGCTCGTTGCTCCATGCTCCGAACTGATCGGATAGCAGTTCCTGCATTCCCTCGACATCGTCGAAGCGGTATTGCTTCATCATGTGCTCCCGGTCGCTGTGGTGAAGCCGTCAGTGGCGTGATGGCCAATGGTAGCAGCCGTAATCCGGACTTGTCTTTAGCGTTTGGCAATCCGTCGCGCCGGCACTGAGTGCAGATGTCAATCGGCGGCGACGTGAATTGCTATTGCATTGGTGGTGCCATCGGCTAAAGTCTGCGCTCCGGCGCGCGGCCCCCGGGCTCGCAGCGTTGTTGTTTTTGCGCACACCACGTCGTGCCCGCACCCCGAAAACCCCGAACCTCAAGGAGTCATCATGCGAGAAGCCGTCATCGTCGAGGCATTGCGTACACC
Organism: Gammaproteobacteria bacterium; assembly: GCA_016705365.1. Classification (NCBI taxonomy): domain Bacteria; kingdom Pseudomonadati; phylum Pseudomonadota; class Gammaproteobacteria; species Gammaproteobacteria bacterium. The sequence continues at coordinate 2,160,771 of JADIYI010000008.1, forward strand.
GATTGGCCGCGGCAAGCCCGTGATAGGAGACCTGTTCGGATTTCACCCTGCCGAACTGCTGGCACTCGCCCAGCGCGCGGTGATCGATCGCGCCGGTGTGGCACCCGAAGACGTCGAACAGCTGATCGGTGGTTGCGTGACCCAGGCCGGAGAGCAGGCCGGCAACCTGTGTCGCAATGCCTGGTTGTCGATGGGCGTGAGCTACGCACCGGGCGGCACCACGATCGATACCCAGTGCGGTTCCGCGCAGCAGGCCAATCACCTGATTTCCGCGCTGATCAAGGCGGGCTCGATCGATATCGGCGTCGCCTGTGGGGTCGAGGTCATGAGCCATGTCGGGCTCGGCGCCAATGTGATCAACGGACCTGGGTATTTCCAGCCGAAGAGCTGGCCTTGGGACAGCAGCCCGGACCAGTTCCAGGCGGTCGAGCGCATTGCCACCAAGCGCGGCATCACCCGTGCCGATGTGGATGCGTTTGCATTCGAGTCCCAGCGTCGCGCGGCGGCTGCCTGGGCCGCAGGACATTTCGATCGTGAAGTGATCACGGTCGATGCGCCGATATTCGGTGAAGATGGCAAGCCGACCGGCGCGACGCGCCCGGTACGCATGGACCAGGGGGTGCGTCCGACCACGATGGACGGACTGGCGGGCCTGAAGAGCGTGAAGGAAGGCGGAATCCACACGCCGGGAAATTCCTCGCAGGTATCCGACGGCGCCGCAGCGGTGCTGTGGATGAGCCGCGAGGAGGCCGAGCGCCGCGGACTGAAGCCGCGCGCACGCATCATCGCCGACGTGGTGGTCGGTACCGACCCCTATTTCCTGCTCGACGGCCCGGTAGATGCCACCGCCGCGCTGTTCAAAAAGACCGGCATGAACATGGGCGATATCGATGTGATCGAAATCAACGAGGCTTTTGCCGGCGTGGTGCTGTCGTGGGCCAGCGTATACAAACCCGATATGGCGCGGGTCAACCCCAACGGCGGCGCGATTGCACTCGGACACCCGGTCGGCTCCACCGGTGCGCGCCTGATCACCAGTGCGCTGCACGAACTCGAGCGCACCGGCAAGAGCATTGCGCTGGTCACGATGTGCTGCGGCGCATCAATCGGCACCGGCACCATCATCGAGCGCCTGAACTGAGCGCGACAACACGGTCGATACGGAGAAATCAGGATGAGTGAACTGGCGGGCAAGGTAGCAATCATTACCGGCGCGGGACGTGGCCTGGGGCGTGTCGAGGCCCTCGAACTGGCGCGCCAGGGCGCGCGCGTGGTGATCAACGAGATCGGCCTGCCGGCGGCACGCGAGGCGGCGGAAAGCGTGCGCGAGGAAATCGTGGCCTTTGGTGGCGAGGCGATCACGGTCTATGGCGATTGTGCCGACTGGAACGATTCCGAGGCACTGTTCAAGACGGCGCTGGATACCTGGGGCGATGTCAACATCCTGGTGAACAACGCCGGTTTCTGCCGCGACAAGATGATCTTCAGCATGAGCGAGGAGGAGTTCGACTCGGTGGTGCGGGTGCATCTGAAGGGGCACTTCGTCAACACGCGTCACGCGGCGGCGTACTGGCGGGAGAAGGCCAAGAGCAGCGGCGGGCAGTTGTACGGTCGTCTGATCAGCACCTCTTCGGAAGCCTTTCTGTACGGCTCGGTGGGCCAGCCGAACTACGCGTCGGCCAAGGCCGGGATCGTTGCGCTGACCATGGGTGCGGCGCAGGCGCTGATCAAGTATGGCGTGACCGCCAACGTGATCATGCCGCGGGCGCGCACCGACATGACCATGGGCGGCGGCACCGCGCAGCTGTTCGCCAAGCCGCAAGAGGGCTTCGACGAATTCGATCCGGTCAATGTCGCCCCCTTCGTCGGCTATCTCGCCTCTCCGCGCGCGCAACGCATCAGCGGCTACGTGTTCGTGGTGTGGGGCAGGCAGGTCACGATGGTCGAGGGTCCGAAACTCGGTGCGGTGTTCGAGAGCGAGGAGCAGTGGACGATGGATACGCTCGATCGGCAACTGTCACCGCACTTCGAGCAGTTGCGCCCGATACTCGATGGATTCGCGGTTATTCCCGGGCAGTGACCAGCGGGAAGCGGGTGAGCGGAAAGTTCGCGTCGCAAGGTGCTTGCTGCGCGGATTACGCGTGATATTGCCCAACTGATACATACAACGTCCCGCCGCTCTCGGGCATCATGGTGTGCGGCTGAAGTGCTGCATTCCGCGCATGCTGCTGATCAAACGGGAACACGGGTACATGGCGTCAGGCTACCGGCCTGCATCTTCACGCAGGGTACGAATCGCGGCGCTGGCGGCAGTCGTGCTGCTGTGCGGGTCGCTGTGGTTCTTGAGTCAACACCCGGGTAACGGCGCCTCGCTCGCCGCCGCGGACCGTTCGGTTGCGCAGGCACCGATGGAACTCGCCGCCAGCGATATCGCAACCGTCAAACGTCGCACCCTGGTGCGCAAGCTGCCGCTGTCCGGAACGCTGAAACCGCTGGTCCAGTCCGAGATCAGATCCAGGGTGTCTGGCGAGGTGCTCGAGGTGAGTGTCCGCGAGGGCCAGTCGGTGCGCGCCGGCGAGGTGCTGGTACGCATAGACACGCGCAGCCAGCAGGCGCTCGTGGCCAGTCAGCGGGCCGCACTCGACAAGGCGCGTGCCGACCTCTCCATCGCCTCTCTCAATTACGAGAACAGTCAGCGCCTGCTCGAGAAGCAGTTCATTGCGCAGAACGTTCTCGATACCTCGAAAAGCGTATACGACGCAGCCGCGGCCGGCGTGAAGCTGGCCGAGGCGCAGTTGCGCCTGGCGGAGATCGGACTCCAGGATGCGGAGGTGCGGGCCCCATTCGACGCGGTCGTGTCACGGCGCATCGCCGAACCGGGCGAGCAAATCAGCAGTGATGCGTTGCTGCTGGAACTCGTGGATCTGCGCCACATGGAACTGCAGGCTGCCGCACCGGCGGCGGAAATACCGGTCCTGAAACCAGGACAGATCGCCCGGATCCGTGTCGATGGCTACGGTGAGCGCGTGTTCGAGGCACGGCTCGAGCGTATCAACCCGAACGCCGAGCAGGGTTCGCGACTGATTCTTCTCTATCTCTCGATCGACAACAGCGATGCCGCACTGCGCGGCGGGATGTTTGCGCAAGGCTCGTTGCTGATCGAGCAGGCGCAGGCGGCGCTGGCGATCCCGGCCACCGCGGTGCTGAACGATGCGGGGCTGGACTACGTCATGGTGATCGAAAATGGCGTGGTGCAGCGCCGGGCGGTGCACATTGGCATGCATGCGGCCAACGACAACCTGGTCGAGGTGCTCGACGGGCTGACCGAAGGCGAGCAGGTGCTGGCGGTGGATCTGGCCTCGCTCGAACCCGGCACGGCGGTGCAACTGACGTCCGCGTTGCCGCCGGACTGATGCGCATGGCGGCGACGAGCCAGTTCCCATGTGGATAACGCGCACCAGCATCCGCCAGCCGGTATTCGCCACCATGGTCATGTGTGCGTTGCTGCTGCTCGGGGTGTTTTCCTACATCAGGCTGCCGGTCGAGCAGATGCCGGATGTCACGCCGCCGATGGTCTCGATCGTGCTGGCCTACCCCGGGGCCTCGCCCGAAGCCATCGAGAACGAACTGATACGCCCGATCGAGAATGTCATCAATACCGTCAGCGGTGTCGAGCGTATCTTTGCGACCGCACGTGAAGGCTCGGCCTATATGTGGCTCGAATTCCGTATCGATACCGATATGGCCGAAGCCACCCAGACCATACGCGACAAGGTTGCCGATATCGCACCGTCTTTTCCGCGTGATGCGACGATGCCGCGGATCAGCCGCTCGCAGGAGGACGAAAACCAGCAGCCGGTGGTCACTCTCGCGGTCTATTCGCCCGGCCACTCGTTGCGCGAACTCTCGACGCTGACCGACCAGGTCATTGCCAAACGCCTGCAGATCGTACCGGGCGTGGGCAACGTGGCGGTCAACGGGAGCGTGATCCGCCAGATCCAGATCCTGCTCAAGCCCGAGCAAATGCGCAGCTACGGCATCGGGGTCGACGAGGTGGTCGGCGCAATCCAGCGTGCCAACCGCGATCTGCCGGCCGGCGACATCAGTCGTGGCGAGCGCGAGCAGCTGGTGCGGGTCGAGGGGCGGATCGGGAACCCGGAAGATTTTGGTCGCATCATCGTCACCACGCGGGGTAGTGCGATCTACCTGCAGCAGGGCGGCCTGCCGATCCATCTCGACCAGATTGCCGATATCGTCGATGGCGAGGCGGAGCGCAATTCGATTGCGCGCATCAACGGCCAGCCAGCGCTCGGGATCAACGTGTTCAAGGTTCAGGGCGCCAACGTGGTGGCGGTCGGAGACGGCATCGAGGAGGCGATCCGCGAACTCGAGACGCGTCTGCCGGCCGATGTACGTATCGCCACCGTGCAGTCGAATGCCGATTTCATCCGCAGCTCGCTCGATGGCGTCAAGGCCACGATTCTCGAGGGTGCGCTGCTGACGGTGCTGATCGTATTCCTGTTCCTGCATTCCTGGCGTTCGACCGTGATCACCGGTCTGACCCTGCCGATATCGGTGATCGCGACATTCATCGCACTGCATGCGTTCGGTTTCACGCTGAACATGGTCACCCTGATGGCGCTCAGCCTGTGCATCGGGCTGTTGATCGATGATGCGATCGTGGTGCGCGAGAACATCGTGCGTCATCTTGGCATGGGCAAGAGCCATGAACAGGCGGCGCGTGATGGCACCGAGGAAATCGGCCTCGCGGTGATGGCGACGACCTTCGCGATCGTCGCGGTGTTCATCCCGGTTGCGTTCATGGGAGGCATGATCGGACTCTATTTTTTCCAGTTCGGTGTCACCATCACGGTGGCGGTGCTGGTGTCGCTGTTCGTGAGTTTCACGCTTGATCCGATGCTGTCCTCGGTGTGGCACGATCCGCCTGAAAACCGGTTTCGCCTGGCTCCCTGGCTGGGACGGTTGATGAATCGCATCGAGAGCGGTGTCGAGGCGCTGCACCGCGGCTATGCTCGGGTGCTTGGCTGGGCGTTGCGCGAGCAACGTCATCGCGTATACCTGCCGCTGTTTGGCATCGTGCACGCGCTCTCCAGGCGCGAATGGCAGGCGCTCGGCACGGTATCGAACCGGGGAATCGTGTTGTGGAGCGCGCTGGCGATATTCGCTGGCAGCCTGCTGCTGGTGCCGTTGATCGGCAGCGAGTTTTTCCCGCGCGATGATGACGGCTTCATCTCGATGCTCATCGAGGTCCCGATGGGTTCGAGTCTCGAATACACCGACGCCAAGACCCGCCAGGTAGAGGTCGCGTTGCAGGAGTTTCCCGATATCGAAGTCGTATCGAGCCAGGTCGGCACCTACAAGGGCAAGAATACCGCGCGCCTGAACCTGCGCCTTGGCGATCGCGGGAAGACCGGGCGGCGATCGCAGCAAGAGCTCGAGCGGCTGATCCGTGCGCGCATTGCCCGTATCGCCGGGCTCAGAATCTCGGTCGGATACAATCAGGCGATCCAGATTTCGGTGCTGGGACCGGATCAGTCCCGGCTCATCGCGCTCGCCGATCAGCTGATGGAAAAGATGGCGAAAATCCCCGGCATCGTGGATCTGGAGAGCAGCGAGAAGGGCACCAGCCCCACGGTGGCGGTGCGTATCGATCGCGAGCTCGCCAATGATCTCGGGCTCGATGTCGAGAGCATCGGCCGCGCGTTGCGGGTACTGGTCGCGGGTGAGCAGATCAGTCACTGGCTCGGACCGGACGGCCAGGACTACGATGTGATCGTGCAGCTGCCGGCGGATGCGCGCCGTGCGCCCGCGGATCTTGGCGAGCTGTATCTCGCCAGTGCGCGCCTCGACAGCGACGGACTGCCATTGCTGGTGCCCCTGCGCCAGGTGGCCGAACTGGTCGAGACCACCGCGCCGCCGCAGATCACGCGCCTCAACCTGCAACGCCGCATCACGTTGTCGGCGCGGACCGAAGGCCGTTCCGCCGGCGAGGTGGGTGCCGATGTCGAGCGCTTGATCGAACAGACCCGGTTGCCTCGCGGCTACCGTTTCGATATTGCGGGCTCGCAGCAGATGATGAACGATACCTTCAGCGCGGCACTCGGGGCGATGGGACTGGCGGTGATATTCATCTATTTCATTCTTGCCTCGCAGTTCGCGAGCTTCGTGCAGCCGGTCGCGATCATGGCGTCCCTGCCGTTGTCGTTTGTCGGTGCATTCATCGCGCTGCTGGTGACCGGTACCACGCTCAACATGCTGTCGATGATCGGCATGATCATGCTCATGGGGCTGGTGACCAAAAATGCGATCCTGCTGATCGATTTCACCAATCACGGCTTGCGCGCAGGCAAGTTGCTGCGCGAGGCGCTGCTCGATGCCGGACAGGTGCGCTTGCGCCCGATCCTGATGACCACCCTGGCGATGCTGTTTGGAATGCTGCCGATGGCGATCGGCGCCGGCAGCGGCGGCGAGATCAATGCCCCGATGGCACGCGCGGTAATCGGTGGTGTGATCACCTCGACGCTGCTGACGCTGGTGGTGGTGCCGGTACTGTACAGCTACCTGCATGCCTTCGGAGAACGGGCCAAACGGTGGTTTGTGCCGGCGGGCAAGACGCCGGTGCGCAACGAGTGAAACCTGCGAAATGGCACGCCGGACGGGGCAGGGCAGCGCGAAACCACCGGGGCGGGGCGCAGGGCGCGGCACAGTGTTACGGCATCGATGCCGATCGTGAGCGGCAGGGGTGAGCGTGAACCGACCGCGCAAGATCATCTACCACACCGCGGTGTACGGCACCGGCCAGTTGCTGCGCGGCCTGAGTTCGCTGTTGTTGCTGCCGCTGTATACCCACTACCTGTTGCCGGCGGACTACGGGCTGGTCGAGTTGCTGAGTTCGATCATTGAACTGGCTTCCCTGCTCATGGGCTTGCGGGTCGGGGCCGCCATATTCAAGTTCCACGCCGATGCCCGCACGGTAGAGGACAAGCGCAGGGTGCTGTCCACGGCGCTGAGCTTGCTGCTGATTGCCAATATTATCGGGGCAGCCTTGATACAGGTGTTCAGCGCTACGCTGGCGCACTGGCTTGCCGGGCCGGCGGGATTCGACACCGCCCTGCGGCTGTTTTCGCTGACGCTGGTCGTTTCTGCCTTCAACGAGACATTTTTCGCCTGCCTGCGGATCGAGGACCGTTCGCTCGCCTACGTTGCGAGCAGCGCCGCGAAATTTTTCCTGCAACTGGTGCTGAACATCGTGCTGATCGGTGGTTTCGGACTCGGTTACTGGGGCATCATCTGGGCCTCGCTGATCAGCAGCGTGCTGCTGGCGCTCGGATTCGCTATCTGGTTGCTGCCGGCGGTCGGCTTCGGGATCGACCGTGATCGCGCCGCGAGCTTCGTGCGCTTTTCGCTGCCGATCATGGTCTCCTCGCTGGGCATGTACTACATCAGTTTCGGCAATCGCTTTTTCCTGAAAGCGTACGACAGCTTCGAGGCGCTCGGCGTCTATGCTCTCGCCTACAAGTTCGGCCTCACCTTCTCCAACCTGTTCTGGTCACCATTTGCCATGTTCTGGGCGGCGCGGCAATACGAGTATGCGAGCGAACCGGGAAGCGGGGAGTTTTTCGGGAAGGTGTTCCTGTATGCCAACCTGGTGCTGTTGCCCGCCGCGGTCGGGGTGATCGTGCTGACACCGCCGTTTCTGCACCTGGTGTCGAAACCGGCGTACTGGGGGGCCATCGAACTGGTGCCATGGGTCGTGGGAGCTTCGTTGCTGCTGTGCTGGGCCGATTTTTTCCGCATCGGCATGTTGCGCGCGGCGAGGACCGAATACATAGCCTACGGAACCGCGGGTACCGCGCTGCTGATCACGATACTGTTCGTGTTGTGGATCCCGCGGCACGGTCCTCTCGGCGTCGCGTGGGCGACATTCGTCGCGTTCGCATTCCGCTTCGTCTACACGCTGGCGGTGGGGCAGCGCTTTTTCCTGGTCAAGGTGCCGTGGCCAAAGCTCGTGCTCGCGGTGATTTATTTCGCGACGGTTTGCGTTGCGTTGCTGTTGTTGCCGCTCGCGGACGCCAGCGCACTGGCGGTGCGCGCGGCTCTGCTGGGGCTGGCCAGTGCCGCGGTGCTGGTCACGCCGCTCGTGGATCGGGCACACCGCATCGCGATCCACGCCTGGGTACGCGAGCTTGCCGTGTCTTGGTACAGCGGCAGGCAACGTTCCTGATTCCGCTTCCGCGTCGCGCCATCAGCTGCGTCGAATCAGCCTCTCCGGCCCGGCTTATTTCCAATAGTGAAGGGTCTGAGCGATTCTCGCCGGCGCGGCCGTGGTGGTATCGTGCCGCCTCATGGGCGCTTCCGATATTTCGCTGCCGACCGTCACCGAATACCGTCGTTACTGGCGCTTTTTCTGGCCACTGGCGCTGAGCGCGACTTTCATGCTGATAGGCCAGCAGGCCTTCAACGGCGTGCTCGCGCGCCATGCCGATCCCGAGCGCGAGCTCGCGGTCTATGCCTACGCCATCGGTGTTTTCTTCTTTTTCGATGTCGGCACCGCGTTCATGCCCAACATGGTGACCGTGTTCGCACGCTCGCAAGCGGCGCGGCAACGGGTGCGGCGTTTCTGTTTTTCGATCGGCGCGGCATTCGCTGTTCCGGTGGCATTGCTCGGCCTGACCGCTACCGGCAACAGCATGGTCGGCATCCTGTTTCGTATCGACGGCGCGATGCTGCGCGATGTGTGCGCCTATCTGGGGCTGCTGAGTGGCCTGATCCTGCTGCATGTCACCCATCACTATTACAACGGCCTGCTGATTCTTGCCGAGCGCACCAGCTGGGTGTCGATCATCGGCGTACTGAGCGTTGCGATCGGCGTAAGCACCGCGATCCACGGTTTCCGCCATCAGTGGCACCCGGTGTACATACTCGGCGGCGCGGAATGGTTGTCGGGCCTGTTCAAGCTGGCGGCGCTGCTCGCGATCTGGCGCGGTGTGCGCGGCAAGATATTTCTGGCGGAGGAGAAAGTTCCCGGCTACCGCGACCTGCTGCAGTTTTTCTGGCCGGTGTGCATCTCGGGAATGACCTTCGGCGTCAGCAGGCCGCTGATATTCGTCTTCGTGTCACGGGTTCCGGACGCGGTCGCGATCATCGCGGCGATGCGCGTCAGCATGGATTTCCTGATGCTCTACCAGGCGGTGGTGAACCAGTTCCGTCATTTCTTCTCGGTGTTCGGATTCGGGCAACTGGCGCAGAAGCGACGCTTCATGGCGCTGGTCGCGGGCTCGCTGACATTGGCGATGACGGTGGTGCTGGTGGTGCCGCCGTTCAGCGAGGCGTTTTTCCTGGGTGCGCTCGGCCTCAACCCGCAACTGTACGCCAGCGCCCGCTACATGTGCTTCCTGCTGCTGGTGGTGCCGACGATCCTGATGGTGCGCAACTACTACCACGGCATCCTGATCGCGCGCAAACGCACCGCGGCGATGGCGACCGGGAGTTTCGTGCGGGTGGTGGCGATCGCGGGGAGCGGCGCGCTGCTGCTCGGTGGCGGTGTGCTCGATGAGCGCACCGCGGTGCTCGGCATGATCGCGGGCTTTCTCGCCGAGATGATCATCGCCTGGCGATCGGTGCTGCGTCTCGAGCGAGATCATCCAGGCACAGCAGGCTGAGATAGCCGTCCGGCAGATACGCGCCGGTTTCGATGAACAGGGCATTGGCGCTGCGCAGCGGGGTCTTCACCACGGTATGGCCGTGGATGGTCAGGTCGATATTGCGCACCGGCTGAGCATTGTCGCGGCGGATACGCTCGCGCGCCCACAATGTCTCGCGGCGCAGTTCCGGGTCGTTCAGCGCGCGCTCGATATCATTCCAGTCGGCGACCGGACACTGGGCGTGGCAGATTCCGAAGCGCCGGCCGCTCTTGTGGTGCAGGGTGATGGCATGGGGCAGCGTCGCGCAAAGCGCGGCTGCGGCCCGCGCGGCGGCGTTGGCGTCCTCGCCGCGCATGCCCCACGCGCCACCGTTCTCGCGCCACAGCGTACTGATGCGCGGTTCCTCGCCGGCGACCGCGCGCAGCAGCATGTCTTCATGGTTGCCGCGCACCGCGTGGAACCATTTATTGCGGATCAGTTCGACCGCGGCCACCGACGCGGGACCGCGATCGACCAGGTCGCCGACGCTGAACAGGCGATCGCGACCGGGGATGAATTGTCTTGCCTCGAGTGCCGCCTCGAGCGCGCTCACCATGCCGTGCAGATCGCCGATGATGAAGTCGCGACCGAACCGGTTGGGTGGCACGTTGCTATGGAACGGGGTCATTTCTGGTGAATTTCCATGTCCCCGGGAGGCGGTGTGCCCAGGCCCGGCTGGCGGATCAAGCGTGCGCTGATGCGTACCAGGCGCCAGGCAATCAGCATCGCCGCCAGTGCGATCGCCACCACCATGCCGATCCAGAATCCTCTCACGCCGAGTGGTTCGCCCCACAGCGTTCCGAGCCCCAGCCCATAGCATAACGGCAGACCGAACAGCCAGTAAGCGGAGATGTCGATGGCCGAGGACACGCGCGTGTCCTGGTAGCCGCGCAGCGCCATGCCGGCGCCGACCTGGACCGAATCGAACAGTCGGTAGGTGGCGGCAAAAAGCAGCAGACCGGCGCCGAGTTCGCGCACCGCCGGATCGTCGCTGAACAGCAGCGTGATCGGCTCGCGACATGCCACCATCACCGCGGCCTGCAGCACGGCGATGGCCATCAGCAAGCTCATCCCGATAATGCACACCTCGCGGGCGCGGCGCGGATCGCCGCCGCCGAGCTGATGCGCAACACGTACCGACATCGCCTGCCCGACACCGAGCGGAACGGTCAGCATCAGGGTATCGACGGTGATCGCGACCGCGTGCCCGGCGACCGCGACCGCGCCCAGCCCGGCCATCAGCAGGGGCACGATCGCAAAAAATCCGCCCACCGCGAACAGCGACAGGCCGATCGGCAATCCGAGCGAAAGGATCGCGCGGATATCGCGCCACACCGGCGGGCCGAATTCGCTCCACAGGCGATAGATGCGCAGCGTCGGAGACAACGAAAAATAAATGACCCAGCACAGCATCATGAGGAGGAAGGACACCAGGGTTGCCCAGCCGCAGCCCGCACCGCCGAGCCGCGGCAGACCGAAGGCACCGCTGACCAGGCCGAAGTCGAGCGGAATATTGATCAGGAATGCAGCCATGGTGAGCCACATCACCGGGCGCGTGAGACCAACGCCTTCGCAGGTGGTCCTGAGCGTGACCATGAACGGCATCAGCATCGAGGTCAGGATCGTCGGCAGCAGGTACCCTGCCGCAATACGCGCCACCTCGGGAGTTATGTCGAGGCGCGTCACCCCGCGCATCGCCGCATGGAGCATCAGTCCCGAGGCGAGCGCCAGCGGCAGCGACAGCCACAGGCATTGCTGGAACTGGCGACGGATGCACTCGCCCTTGCCGCCACCATAGTGGTGCCCGACCAGCGCGCTGTTGGCGAGTACCACGCCGAACACGAACAGCATCGACAGATCCCACAGGTAGAAGCCGATGGTGACCGCCGCGAGGTCATCGGTGCCGGCGCGACCCGATACGACCACATCGGTGACGCCCATGCCCATGATCGCGAACTGCCCGACCACCAGCGGTCCGGCCAGACGCAGCACGCGAGCGGCCTCCTCGCCGAAGCGCTCGCGCAGGCTCTGGTTGGCGGGGATATTCATGGCTTCGGGCTAAGGGCTGTCCGCTGCTCGTTTCAGCGCGTCATGATCACGGCGGCGCCACGGTGGCGCAAGGGAACAAATCGGCGCGAACTCCTGGCTAGGAACTGGTTCGGCCGGCGCGCAGCGCCTGCAGTGCCTGGTGGTGCAGGGTTGGATTGGCCGCGGCAATCACGAAACCGCCGCTGGAGGCGTCTTCGCCATCGCGTCCCGTCACCACGCCGCCGCCAGCTTCGATGATCGGGATCAGCGGTTGAATGTCGTAGGCCTGCAGGCTGCCTTCGATCACCAGGTCCACATGACCGAGCGCGAGCAGGCAATAGGAATAACAATCGCCGCCATAGCGCATCAGCCGGCAGCGCTCCGCCACGCGCTGGAATGCCGCGAGATCGGTTGCGTTCCCGAACATGCCGGGATGGGTGCAATAGAGTATCGCGTCCGCCAGTCGCGCCTCGCGACGGCAGGCGAGCACTCGCCGCTCGCCGCGGCGCAGCAGCCAGCCCTGCCCGGCGCTGCCGCAGAAGGTTTCCTCGAGATAGGGCTGGTGCACCACGCCGGCGATACAGCGTTCGTTCTCGCGCAGCCCGAGCAGGATGCCCCAGGCCGGAACACCGCTGATGAACGCGCGGGTGCCGTCTATCGGATCGATGATCCAGCTGTAGCGCGAGCGACCCTCGAGGATGCCGTGCTCCTCCCCGACGATGCCGTGATCGGGAAAGCGCTCGCGGATGCGGCTGCCCAGGAAGTGCTCGATTTCGCGATCGGCCACCGTGACCGGATCGAAGAGTCCGTCGCCGAGTTTGTTCTCGATAGCGAGCGGGCGGCGGAAATAGCCGAGCGCGATCTGCCCGGCCTGTTCGACGATGCCGGTGGCGAACTCCAGAGCGGCGGAAATCTCGGTGTCGTTCATGTGGCTTGCTCCGCGCCGCGCGGATGCGCGCCGCGCCATATCAGCAACTGTGCGAGGTAGTAGCTGAGCATGATCAGCAGTCCTGCCCGGGGAATCGGCTCGACAAACTTGTTGAGCGCGATCAGCGAATCGGAACAGGCAAACATCAGCGCGCCGGCGAACAGCAGCAGGGGTCGATCCGCGACGGCGGCGCCGGTCACCATCGCGGTGATCGCGACCATGTAGGCAGCGACGGCCGGTGCCAGTTCGTCGGCCGCTGGCAGCGTGATCCAGGCGAGCCCCAGCGCCACCGGCAGGTACGCCGCCGCATACCACAGACGCCGGCGCTCGCGACTGCGCTCACGCCAGAACAGCTGCGCGTACAGCAACTGCGCCACCAGGAAGCTGCCGAGCCCGGCCGCGAACAGATTGCCGGTAATGCCGTTGACCGCCAGCAGCCAGTCGCCGAGCGCCGAGAACAGCAGCGCGCCGGTCATCCCGCCGCGCCAGCGGGCGCTGCCAAGCCGCAAGCTGCCTGCGGCGAGCAGCACGATCGGCAGGATCTTGACCCACGCCCCGAGCCAGCTCGCGTTGTAGTCGAACAACGCGAGATAGAGCGCGGCCAGCACCAGATAGGCAATCGTCACCCGGTTCCTCACGGCGCGAGCGCCGCGGCCAGCAGCAGGCTGTCATGGCGAAACCGGCGGCGATTGGCGGGGTTCATGGTGGTGATTCCTGTTGCTTGCTCAATTGGACAGCGCGGCGAAGCGGCGCAGATGCCAGTCGCTGTTGCCGAACAGGGCTTCGATTGCGGTCAGCCGCTTGAAATAGTGTCCCACGTCGAGTTCGTCGGTCACGCCGATGCCGCCGTGCAGCTGGATCGCTTCCTGGCCGAGCAGCCGCGCGGCGCGCCCGATGCGGCTCTTTGCGGCGGACACCGCACGGCGCGCGTCCGTGCCGGAGTCGCTGCTCATCAGCGCCATCATCAGGATCGAGCGCGATTGTTCGAGTTCGATGAACATCTCCGCCATGCGGTGCTGCAAGGCCTGGAAGCTCGCGATCGGTACTCCGAACTGCTTGCGTGTTTTGGTGTACTCCACGGTTTTCCACAACAGCGCATCCATCGCGCCGAGCGCATCGGCGCACACGCACAGCGTGGCGCGGTCGATGACGCTCTGCAATGCCTCCAGTGCATCGTCGGCGGCCTCGAGCCGGGCATCCGCCGCCAGCTGCACGCCACGCAAGCCGATGTCGGCGGCGCGAGCGCCATCGATCGTCGGGTAGGATTGCAGCGTCACGCCCTGCGCGGAGGGATCCACCTGGTAGATTCCGAGCCGGTCCTGCTCGTCGCGCGCGCTCAGCAGCAGCACATCGGCATTCGCGGCGTTGAGCACCACGCACTTGTTGCCATCCAGTATCCAGCCTGCGCCAGCGCGTCTGACCCGGGTCTGTACCGCATCGAGCTGGTAGCGGCTGTCGGGTTCGGCAAAACCGAGCGCCAGCTGCAGCTCGCCGGCCACCAGCGCCGGCAACAGCGCTGCGCGCTGCGCATTGTTGCCGAGTTCGACCACGATTGCGCCACCGAGCACCACGCTGGCGAGGTACGGCTCCACCACCAGGCCCTTGCCGAATTGCTCGAACAGCAATGCGCAGTCGATCACCGAACCCCCGAGCCCGCCATCGGCCTCGGGGATTGCTACCGCCAGCCAGCCGAGTTCCGCGAACATGCGCCAGTTGGCGGCGGAAAACCCGCTGCTTTCCTCCAGGATGCGGCGCCGCGTATCGAAGGAGTATTGCTCGCGGACGAAGCGCGCAACGCTGTCCTGCAGGAGTTGTTGCTCGTCGCTGTAACTGAAATCCATGAGGCTGCTACCTGTTCTGGCGGGCCGGCACTACAGGCCCAGTACCGCTTTGGCGATGATGTTGCGCTGGATCTCGTTCGAGCCGCCGTAGATCGAGGCCTTGCGGTTGTTGAAATACACCGGCGCGGCGTTGGCGGCGCCGGCGGGGCCGATGTGCGCGCCGTCATAGCCGGCCACGAACTGCCGCGGCACGAAGGGCAGGGCGTAGTAACCTGCGGTCTCGACATGCAACTCGTCGATGGCCTGGGCGATCTCGGTTCCCTTGATTTTCAGGATCGAGGATTCGGGGCCCGGCGCCTTGCCGGTGCTGACGCTGGCCAGCGCACGCAGTTCGGTGTACTCCAGTGCCAGCAGGTCGATTTCGATTTCCGCCAGGCGGCGCGCGAACAGCGGGTCATCGATCAGCGCGGCGCCGCCCTGCCGGGTGGCGCGCGCGATCTCCTCGAGCTTCAGCAGCCGCACCCGCGATTTGGCCACCTGCGCGATCCCGGTGCGTTCATGGGTCAGCAGGTACTTGGCATAGGTCCAGCCCTTGTTCTCTTCTCCGACCAGGTTTTCGAGCGGCACCCGCACATTGTCGAAATGCACCTCGTTGACTTCCGGCGTGCCGTCCAGCAGGTAGATCGGCGACACCGTGATGCCCGGGGTTTTCATGTCGATCAGCAGGAAACTGATGCCCGCCTGCGGCTTCAGCCCGGCGCCGCCGGTGCGCACCAGGCAGAAGATCCAGTCGGCCCATTGCCCCATCGTGGTCCAGGTCTTGGTGCCGTTGACCACGTAGTGATCGCCGTCACGCGTGGCGCCGGTGCGCAGCGAGGCCAGATCGGAACCGGCATTGGGCTCCGAGTAACCCTGGCACCACCACACGTTGCTCGCGAGGATATCGGGCAGGAAGCGCGCTTTCTGCTCCGCGTTGCCAAAGGTGTAGATGACCGGTGCCACCATCGCGAGCCCGAACGGCACGATGCGCGGCGTGTGCGCGAACGCGCATTCGCTGGCGAAGATGTATTTCTGGGCCGGGGTCCAGCCGGTGCCGCCGTGCTCGGGCGGCCAGTTGATGCCGGCCCAGCCGCGTGCGTGCAGCAGCTTCTGCCAGCGCACCAGGTCCTCGCGCTCCAGCTGCAGTTCGTCCCTGACCTTGTTGCGCAGATCCTCGGGGTAGTCGGCGGCGAGGAATGCACGCACCTCGTCGCGAAAGGCCAGCTCGGCGGCGCTGAACCGGTTGTCCATGGTGCAATCCCCTGCAATCGATCGGTCGCGGCATCTTCCCGCGTGGCGCTGCCCATATCAAGCGGCGCCGTGGCCCGGGCCCGGCTCCACCGGGAATCCGGCAACGTGCCCCCGGATGAAGCGGGGGCGGTTTGCGCGGGATCAGTTTTCGCGCAGCACCTGGGGTTCGACCAGTACCGAGCGCGCGGAGTCACTGAAGTAGAGCTGCCGTTCCTGAATCGTGCATTGCAGGTGCATCGAGCGGTTGGCGAGCAGCGCCAGTTCCCTGCCGGCCTCGAACGGCAGCGCCAGCATCGTGAATCGCGGCAGGCGCTCCAGCAGCCCGGCATTCTTTGCCCACCACACATCCACCGCGCGACCGCCGTAGCCCAGCACCACTACGCTGTCCGCGCGACCCGCGGCGCGCCGCAGGCGCCGTTCATCGGGCAGTCCGACCTCGATCCAGCGCAGGATCGCCCCGGTGTCGTCTTTCAGCCAGAGGTCGGGTTCGTCCTCGGTGGAGATGCCGCGGCAGAACTCGAGTGCTGGGTCGCTGTAGAGCGCAAAGGCGAGTAGCCGCGCCATCAGCCGCTCCTCGGTTTCCGAAGGATGGCGGGCGAGCGTCAGCGCATGCGTGGCGTAGACCCCGCGATCGATATCCGAGATATCGAGCTCCACGCGGTAGACGGTTGCCTTGAGTGCCATCGCTTCACGCAGCCCGGATCGTGCGTGGCAGTCCGGTGACATCGGCGCGCGAGCGTGCCCGCCAGCTCTCGGTCGTGATCGCCCAGCGCTCGTGATCGCGCCAGCGCCCGCGAATCTTCAGGTAACGCGGTGAATAGCCCTCGAGCCGGAACCCCAGGGCAGTGACCAGGCGGCGCGAAATCTCGTTGTCGGGCTGGATATTGGCCTCCAGGCGGTGCAGTCCGTAGTCGCGAAAGGCGCGGCTGACCACTTGCGGCAGCGCCTTGCGCATCAGGCCCTGGCCGGCGTGGGGAGCGAAGGCGTAGTACCCGAGATAGCCGCTCTGCAGCGCGCCGCGGACGATCTCGCCGATATTGATCACTCCCGCCAGCTGCTGCTCGGCATTGATCACGAAATGACCGTGGTAGCTGCCGTCGTGGGTGCGTTCGATATAGGTACGCAGCGCGGCGCGGGTGTCGGGAGCCGCAACCCAGCGCCCGTGCAGGGTACGGCTGCGCTCGACGGCGGCGAGAAACTCGCGGGCCCGCGAAAGACTGGGAACCTCCAGGCTCACCCCCGCAGGCAAGCGTGTCACACGAGCGCTCATGGCCGATCTTTCCTGCATGGTGTGGGTAAAAGCGGAAGTATGCCGTCAGCAGGCATCCCCGTGGTAGCCTTTGTGCCGGTCCAGATGCGATGTCGCCGTCCCGGACCGTCTGATCGGGACCTTTGATCAATAGTCGAGCGCAGAGGCAGGGAATGATGCAGGAGCTTGGGCGCGAAGAGCTGCCGCAGCGGCTGGATGCACAGATGGAGGCGCGCATCGGCGCTGGCCAGCTGGTCATTCCGGTGCTGCCGGCGGTTGCCAGCACGGTGCTCGGCATGATCGATGACCCCGATGCCGAAATCGCCCGGCTCGCGCACACCATCCAGCACGACCCGGCGATTGCCGCTCATGTGATGCGCATCGCCAATTCCGCTTCGCTGCGCGGCGGCGCGCCGATCGTCTCGCTGCAGCAGGCCATCACCCGTCTCGGGATGCGCAGCATCGCCGATATCGCGCTGGCCGCCTGCATGGGACCGAAACTTTTCAATGCGCCGCGGCATGCCGCGCTGCTCGAGCGCATCTGGAGCGAATCGTTGGCCACCGCGCTGTGGAGTCGCGAGATCGCGCGCACGCTGCGGCGCAATGTCGAGGTCGCGTTCCTGAGCGGCCTGATGCACCAGATCGGCAAGCCGGTGCTGTTGCAGGCACTGCAGGAAATGTTGCCCGGACAGGGCGAACAGCTCGAGGAGTCGCTGTTGCTCGCGCTGCTCGAGCGGCACGCTGCGGCAGCTGGCCTCGCGGTGGCGACGCACTGGGGCCTGCCCGAGCCGGTTGCCGAGACCATCGCTCACCTGGGTGATTTTTCGCGCTCGGCACGGGCTCCGGATCTGGTGGCGATGGTGAGCGTGGCGCGCGCGATCGCGCTCCAGACACTGGGCGAGGGCATGATGGATGCACAGCCGTTGATGGAGTTGCCGGAAATGGTGGAAATCAATCTCTATCTCGCGGATGCGCGGATGCTGCTGGAAAAGGCCGACAGTGTGCGTGCCATGCTGAGCGAGATTGCCGCATGAGCGCCACGGATTTCGATCTGCTGGTGATCGGCAGCGGACCGGCGGGGCAGAAAGCGGCGATCCAGGCCGCCAAGTCGAGCCGGCGCGTGGCGCTGATCGAAAGCGACCGCCACCTGGGCGGGGCCTGCGTGCAGCGCGGAACCATTCCCAGCAAGACGCTGCGCGAGAGCGCGTTGCGCATCCGTCAGCTGCGTCGCTACCAGGACCTGCTCGACTTCAGTTTTCGCCCCGGTGCGGAAATGGCTGCGCTGGTCCGCAACCTGCAGGATGTGGTCAGTGCTCATCACCGCTTCATCGAGGCCCAGCTCGAGCGCAACGGGGTGCACTGCCTGCATGGCCGGGCTTCGTTCCTGGCGCCCGATACGGTACAGGTCGAATCGCTGCGCGGCGCGAAGACCAGCTACCGCGCCGCCCATGTGCTGATCGCCACCGGTTCCTATCCGCGCAAGTCGGCGGATGTTCCGGTCGATCACGAGCACATCTTCGACAGCGACTCGGTGCTGTCGATGCTGTACCTGCCGGAATCGATGACCGTGCTGGGCGGTGGCATCATCGCCAGTGAATACGCCTCGGTATTCGCCAGTCTCGGGGTGCGGGTCACGATGATCGATCGCTACCCGCGACCGCTGGGCTTCATGGACGGCGAAATCGTCGAGCGTTTTGTCGCGGCCTTCCGCGCCAGTGGGGGCGAGTTCATCGGCTCGGCCCGGATCGCCGAGGTGTGCTGGGACGGGGTGTCGCGGGTCCTCACCCGTCTCGAGGACGGTCGGGAGTTCAGTGCCGACAAGCTGTTGTTGGCGGCCGGACGGGTGGCCAACGTTGAAGGGCTGAACCTCGCGGCGGCTGGACTCGCGCTGTCCGACGCCGGCCATATCCCGGTAAACGAGTGGTGCCAGACCGCGGTACCGACCATCTATGCAGCCGGTGATGTGATCGGGCCGCCCTCGCTTGCCTCGGCCTCGATGGAGCAGGGGCGGCGCGCCAGCGCGCATGCGCTGGGCGTGGATCTCGGCGACATGAGCGCACAGATCCCGATGGGCATCTACGCGATCCCGGAAATTTCCTCGGTCGGTATCGACGAGGCGGTTGCGCGCAAGAGCGCTCAGACGGTGCTGGTCGGGCGAGCACAGTTCGGCGAGATCGCCCGTGGCCATATTTCCGGCAATCAGGACGGCATGCTGAAAATGGTGAGCGACGGCGCGGGGCGGCTGCTCGGGGTGCAGATCGTCGGCGAGGGCGCCACCGAACTGATCCACATCGCGCAGATGGGCATGCTGGCGGGCGTGGGCGCCGGGGATTTCGTCGAGAATATTTTCAATTTCCCGACCCTGGCCGAAGCCTATCGCGTCGCCGCGCTGCAGATAACCGCGCAAATGCAGGGGTAGCTGGCGGCGGCGGCACGCTCGGTCAAGCTGGTACTGCGTTCACAGGCACGAATTCGCGCGACGGTGCTGCTATGATCGTGCCGGGCATTGATGCAGAGGTGAACAGAAATGGCCGATTACGGTTTGATCATCGACAACCGCAAGGTTGCCACCGCGACGACGTTCGATATTCTCAATCCGGCCACGGGCGAGCTGGTGGGCAAGGCGCCGGTCGCGAGCCGTGAGCAGCTCGACCAGGCGGTCGCGGCGGCGGCCAGGGCCTATGCCGGCTGGAGTGCCACCGGCGAGGAGCGACGCAAGCAGGCCTGTCTCGATATCGCGGGCGCGCTGGAAGCGAACATGGGTGAGCTGAGCCGCCTGCTGACCATGGAGCAGGGCAAACCGCTCAAGGGCATGGGCTCGGAATTCGAGCTCGGCGGCTGCGTGGCCTGGGCCGGGGCGCAGGCGAGTTTCGACCTGCCGGTGAAAATTATCGAGGACACCGCGACCAGCCGCGTCGAGCTGCACCGCAAGCCGCTTGGGGTGGTGGGCTCGATCACCCCGTGGAACTGGCCGCTGATGATCGCGATCTGGCATATCGTGCCGGCGATCCGCACCGGCAACACGGTGGTGATCAAGCCCTCGCCCTACACCCCGCTCGGCACGCTGCGCATGGTCGAACTGATCAGCCAGGTGTTGCCGGAGGGAGTGCTGAACGCGGTCAGCGGTCACGACGAGCTGGGGCAGTGGATGACCGGCCACGGCGACATCAAGAAGATCGTGTTCACCGGCTCCTGCGGCACCGGCAAGAAGGTGATGGCGAGCGCGGCCGGCAACCTCAAGCGCATCACGCTCGAACTCGGCGGCAACGACGCCGCGATCCTGCTGCCCGATGCCGACCCGCAGGCGCTGGCGCCGCGAATCTTCGGCGGCGCGTTCATCAACAGCGGCCAGACCTGTGCCGCGATCAAGCGCCTCTATGTCCATGACAGCATCTATGACCAGACCTGCACCGCGTTGCAGGCCATCGCCGAGGCCACACCGGTCGGCAATGGTCTCGAGGAAGGTGTGATGATGGGGCCGTTGCAGAACCGGATGCAATTCGAGAAGGTCGTGGGGCTGGTCGACGATGCCAGGGCCAAAGGTGCGCGCATTCTATGCGGCGGTGCGCCAATGGACGGGCCGGGCTTTTTCTATCCGCTGACCCTCGTCGCCGATATCAGCGACGGCACGCGGCTGGTCGACGAGGAGCAGTTCGGGCCGGTGCTGCCGATCATCCGCTACAGCGATGTGGATGATGCGGTGCGGCGCGCCAACGCCAGCGAGTTCGGCCTGAGCGGCTCGGTGTGGTCGTGTGATCTGGATGCGGCGAAGGCCGTGGCGCAACGCCTGGAATGCGGAACCGTCTGGGTGAACAAGCATGCCGCGATCGCGCCGAACGTGCCGATGGGCGGCGTGAAATCATCGGGCATCGGTGTAGAATTCGGCGAGGAAGGGCTGGCCGAGTACACGGATATCCAGGTGGTGAGTATCGACAAGAGCTAGCTGGTAATTCCCGATAGTATCCGCTGGTTCATCAGGAGTCAGACCATGTTTGCAAAACTGTTGCCGATCGTGTTGCTGGGCGCTGCATTGGTCCATGCCGAGTTGCCGGCCGAGCCGATGGGTGTGATCAGGACCCTGCCGGTACCGTATCCCGCCCATTGGGTGCTGGCACACGACGGCGCGTTCTTTCACATGAGCGATGGCAAGGTCATCGTGCTCGATGCCGACGGCGCCACCCAGCCCGCGCAATACAAGGGCATGATCAACAATGCGTTCATGGGACAGTTCGCGGTCGCCGGAAAACGCCGCGAGCTGCTGGTTGCCGAAACCTTTTTCGCCCGCGGCCAGCGTGGCGAGCGCACCGATGTGCTGACGATCTACGACCAGGCGAAGCTCGCCCCGGTTGGCGAGGTGGTGCTGCCGGGCGGCAAGCGCTTCAGCGGCATGCCCGAGCGCTATGGATTGCAGTTGATCGACGACGAGCGCCTGGCGCTGGTGTTCAACCTGACTCCCGCGACCTCGGTCAGCATCGTGGACCTCGAGCAGCGCAAACTGCTCGGCGAGTTGCCGATCCCCGGTTGCGCGCTGATGTATCCGACCGGCAAGCGCGGCTTCAGTTCGCTGTGCGGCGATGGCGCGATGCTGAGCATGCAGCTCGATGCCGGTGGCAAGGTGATCGCCGAAAAGCGCAGCAAGCCGCTGTGGGACGTGGATGCCGACCCGTTGTTCGAAAAGCCGGTGCTGCGCAACGGGATCGCCTACTTTCCGAGCTTTCACGGCATGATGCTGCCGGTCGATCTGCGGGGTGATGCGGCCAGCGCCGGCAAGGCGTGGTCGTTGCTCGACGATGCCGATCGCGCCGCCGGCTGGCGCCCGGGCGGATGGCAGTTCCTCGATCTCGATCACTTGGGCAAGCTCTACATGCTGTTTCACCGGGATGGCGCGAATGGCACCCACAAGAACCCGGGCACCGAGGTTTGGGTCTACGACCTGGAAAAAGGCAGCCGCGAACGGCGCATCGTGCTGCAGACACCGGCGATATCGCTGACCCTGACGCGCGACGACAAGCCGCTGATGATCGTCTCGACCCACGAAATGGCGCTCGATGTCTACGACGCAACGAGCGGCAAGTACCTGCGCACGCTCAGCGATTTTGGCCAGGAAACCCCGTTCGTCGTGTACACCGCGAACTGAGACGATGGGTATCGATCCGGTGGTGATGATCGCGCTGAGCCTGATGCTCAGCTTCGTGGTCGTGGATGCGGGCCTGCACAAGTTGCGCAATCCGCTGCACTACGCCGCGGTCATCGATGATTACCGGGTGCTGCCGCGGGGCAGTGGCTCGGTCGCGGTCTGGATTGCGGGCGCCGTGGAAATGGGTGCCGGGATTGCGATTCTGTTGCCGTCGCTGAACCGTGCGGGGCTGGCCCTGACCGGGTTGCTGCTGATGGTCTATTTCGCGGTGATGGCGCTGAACCTGCTGCGCGGGCGGCGCGAAATCGATTGCGGCTGTGGCGCGCCCGAGCGGGCGCAGGGTCTGAGCGCCGGGCTGCTGGTGCGCAATGCGGCCCTGGCGCTGGCAGCACTGATGTCGAGCGTGGCGCAGCCGCTCGCGCGTGGCATCGGCTGGTTCGACTGGCTGGTGGCGATTGCAGCGGCACTCGCGGCCATCCTGATCTATCTTTCGGCAAGCCTGCTGCTGTCGAACAATCATCTGCTGGTGCGGTTGAAATGAGCAATGCGCTGATCGTTTCCAATATCCTGCTGTGGATCGTCGTGATCGTCATGGCCGTGGTGATCTTCGCGCTGGTGCGCCAGATCGGAGTGCTCTACGAGCGGGTGGCGCCGGCCGGCGCGCTGATGCTGAACAAGAAGTTGCGGGTCGGCATGGACGCACCGCCGGTCACGGTGAGCACCCTCGGCGGCGAGACGTTCACGGCGGGTGGGTGCAGCGCCGATGGGCGCAGCACCCTGCTGTTTTTTCTGTCGCCGGATTGCCCGGTATGCAAATCGTTGCTGCCGGCGGTGTTGTCGGCGGCGCGCGCCGAGCGCGGCTGGCTCGACCTGGTGTTTGCCAGCGATGGCGCCAGCAGTGAACATCGTGCGCTGGTGACGCGCTACGGGCTCGAGGGCTTTCGTTACGTGATGTCGGAAGTCCTCGGCATGAGCTACGGCATTTCGAAGCTGCCCTACGGCGTGCTGATCGATGAAAACGGGCGGGTCGCCGCGATGGGTATCGTGAATTCGCGCGAACACCTCGACAGCCTGTTCGAGGCCAAGGAGCTCGAGGTGGCATCAATCCAGGAGTACATGGGGAGATCGGGAACATGAACTGGCTCGACAGACTGACCGAAACGGGTTCGCGTCGCGTGGCGCAACACAGCTCGCGGCGCAGCTGGCTGCGTGGCATCGGTACCCTGCTGGTGGGTTCGGCCGCGATGCCCCTGCTGCCGGTCGCACGCGCCAGCGCGGCGGATGCAAGCCCGGCAATGCCGGCCGATCCAGGTGATCCGGACAGCTGCGATTACTGGCGCTACTGTGCCATCGACGGCTTTCTCTGCAGTTGCTGCGGCGGCAGCCAGAACGAGTGTCCGCCGGGTACGGAGATGTCGCCGATCACCTGGATCGGTACCTGCCGCAATCCGGCCGATGGCAAGAACTACATCATTTCCTACAACGATTGCTGTGGCAAGAGTTCCTGCGGCGCCTGCCTGTGCAATCGCAACGAAAGCGACCGTCCGATCTATCGCCCGCAGAGCGCCAACGATATCAACTGGTGTCTGGGTACCACCAGCGCGGTCTACAACTGCTCGACCGCGATCATCATCGGCATCGCGATGGATCAGAAATAGCCATCATGGCGCGCTGGCTGTTCCTCGCTGCATTGCTGATTCACCCCGCTGCATTTGCTGTTGACGCAGTGCGCGCACGCTCGAATTACATGGTCAACTGCCAGGGTTGCCATCTGCCGGACGGCAGCGGCTACCCCGGAAAGGTGCCCGATATCCGCCATTCCATGGGCCGGTTCCTGGCCGCCGATGGTGGTCGTGAATTCCTGGTGCGGGTGCCGGGAGCCGCGATCTCGGTGCTCGATGACGAGCGGCTGGCCGAGTTGCTGAACTGGATGCTGGCGGAATTCTGTGCCACGGATGTGCCATCCGACTTCGTTGCCTATGGCACCACGGAGGTAGGTTTGCTGCGCCTGCGGCCCCTGATCGATGTGCAGGGCGCGCGCAGCGCGGTTGCCGCACAGGTGGGTGTGCCGGCCATCTATTGATCGTTTGCGCCGGGCCTGTCTCGATCAGTCGAAGGGTTATAACGACGCACCCGGTGAGCGATTCGATATCCGCGAGTTCCACGATGCGGTGCTGAAGAACGGCAGCGTGCCGCTGCCGATTCTCGCGGAACTGGTGGACGACGATATCGCCGGCAAGCGCGCCGTCCGTTGACCGGCGCGCATTGCGTGGCGCTTCAGGCCGCCTCGACTGCGGCCCGCTTGAGCTCCGGATCGAAGGTGATGGGCATGCTCTTGATGCCATTCACCAGGCTCGAGCGCGTATAGCGGATCTCGCCGGCCAGGCGCGGGTTGCGCAGGCGCGGAATCACCTCCTCGAGAATCACCCGCAGCTCCAGGCGCGCCAGGTGCGTGCCGAGGCAGAAGTGCTGGCCGATCCCGAACGCGCGGTGCTGGTTGTACAGATCCGGTATGCGCTCGGCGCGGCGCACATCGAATTTCATCGAATCCTCGCCAAAGAGGCGCTCATCGTGGTTGACCGTGTGGTAGTGCAGGATCACCTTGTCGCCCTTCCTGATGGTATGACCCGCGACTTCGACATCTTCCATCGCGGTGCGGCGCATCAGGATGAAAGCCGTGTTGTAGCGCAGCATTTCCTCGCAGGCGTCGGGGATTTTCTCGGGGTGATCGACCAGGTACTGCAACTGCTCGGGATGCTCCATCAGCAGGCGCATGCCGTGGCTGGTGACGGTACGTGTCGACTCGTTGCCGGCGGCGATCAGCATCAGGAAGAACCACACGAACTCGTCATCGGAAAGTCCGGCTTCCTTGCCCTTGCCGTTCAGCAGCGCGCCGATGATGTCGTTCTTCGGATTCTTCTTGTGCTCTTCGGCCAGCTTCATCGCGTAGGTGATCACGTTGATCGAGGCAAGCTGCGCCTGTTCCTCGCTGATGGCCATCTCCGGATCCTGGTTGAACATCATCGTGTTGGTCCATTCGAAGAAATCCTTGCGGTCTTCGGCCGGGATTCCGCACAGCTCGAGAATGGCCAGCAGCGGCAGTTCGGCCGCGACCTCTTCCACGAACTCGCACTCGCCGCGGCTCGCGACCGCATCGACGATACGCCTGGCGTGGGCACGGAATTGCGGTTCGTAGGAATCCACCGCGGCCGGCGTGAAAGTGGCGCGCACGATGCGCCGCGACTTGAGTTGCCGCGGCGGATCCTGGTTGATCGTCATATGGCGATGGATAGTGTCCATTTCCGCTTCGGTGTATTCGTCGGCGAGCGCCGAGCGGGCTTCGGACGAGAACAACCGCGGGTTCTTGGAAATGAAGTCGATCTCCTCGCGTCCGGTAATCAGCCAGTACGGAACGCCGCGTGTCGGGTCTTCCATGTAATGCACGGGGCCGTCGTCGCGAATGCGCTTGAGCTCCTGGTAGGGCATGCCATTGGCATAGACGTCCGGGTCGATGAGATTGGCAAACGGGCAACTGCTCATAAAGTGGGCTCCGGTAAACTGCAGGGATACTAACGGATTGTAGTCTCAATAGCATATCCTACGATTGGTCGGTGCGGGCGTAAAGCGGACTTTTTCTTGCGATTGGTTCAGCATTGATCCGCGGCAAGCAAGATGTGGTACACCCATGCTCCGGAATTCGGGAGCGAGACGAGCGAGTAATCCGGCAATCCATGAGCAACTCACTGGCCAGCATCGATTTTGCAACGGAGCAGATGCCCGGGCCGCATCTGCACCAGACCCTGCGCCGCTTGCGCGAACAGCATCCGGTCAGCCCGGCCCGGTTTGCGGGCCTGCCGGCTTTCGTGATCAGCGGGCACGCGGAGCTGGCTGAAGCCTTTCGCGACAACCAGCGTTTCCCGCCCGCCAATGCCTATCGCCTCACCTTCGAACCGGTGGTCGGAGTGACGTTCCAGACCATGGAAGACGAGGCGCACCGCGTGTACCGGCGCCTCGCCACGCCGGCGTTTCGCTCCGCAGCGGTCGAGCGGATGGAGGTCGAGGGACTGGCGCAGCTCGCACACGGGCTGATCGATGCAATGCCCGACGGTGGCTGCGATCTGGCACGCTATTTCACCCACCGTTATTCCTTCCTGGTGATCAGTCGCATGCTCGGCATACCCTTCGATCGCGAGGAGGAGTTTCGCGAGTGGGCGAGGGGCTTCCTGGAGTTCCGTCGCAACGAGCGATATGCGAGGGAGTGTGCCCGGCAAATAACCGCCTACCTGGTGCCGATTCTCGGGCAACGCCGTCGGCAGCCACGCGATGACGTCATTTCCGGTCTGATCCTTGCCGACGCTGATGGACACCGCCTCGACGACGAGGAGATCCTCGCCAATATACGGCTGCTGTTCGCGGCCGGTGCGTCGACCACCACGGACGCGATGGGGAACCTGCTCCATGCGTTGCTCACCGTGCCGGGTGCCTGGGCGACGTTGCGGACCGAGCCCGGACTGCGGTCCAATGCCATCGAGGAATTGCTGCGCTGGGAGTCGCCGGTGGCGGTTTTGCCGCGCATCTCCGCTACCGCTCCGATCGAGTTTGCCGGCGTGGAAATTCCGCCCAATACGTTCTGCCTGTTTGCGATTGCCGCCGCGAATCGCGACCCGAAAGTGTACGTCGATGCCAATCGCTTCGACCTCGGTCGCCATAGCGACAACAAATTGTTGAGTTTCGGACCGGGGCCGCGACTGTGTCCGGGGATGCACCTGGCGCGAAAGCAGATGGCGGTGGCACTCGATGTGCTGGTCGAGCGCCTGCCACGATTGCAGCTGGTGGAACCCGCGGCCGCGTTACCGATCGGCACGGTGCTGCGCGGTCCTGCTGCCTTGCCGGTGAGTTACTGAGTGCGGCGCGGTTTCATACCCGCAAAAACGTGAACTCTCCACCGCGGGAAATTCTCAGTGGGCCGTCATCGTGGCGCACATGATGGATTTCGCCGTCCAGGTTGATCGCTCCATCCATCGCCAGGCGAATCCGGTGTGCATTGTGGCTGAGGTAGCCGGCATGCCCACGCACGTGCCCGTTGGGACGTCCCCTGAGCACCGAGGGCAGGCTGCGCATGAAGCGCTCGGCGTGATCGGCGACCAGCGTCAACCGGACCGGTGCGGGTTCGGTGCCCCAGAACGGGTTCATGCCGAGCGATAAGCGTTGCAGGCTGCTCGCGATCAGGACCAGCGCCTGATGCTGCACCAGCGGACCCGCGTCGTTCATCGCCATCGATACGGTGACCGGCTGGCGGAAGCGCGGATCCCGGCGCCGCATGCCCCAGAGTGTGCGCGCCATGGTGAGGCCGAGACTGGTCGAGCCGCGCAATCCTCGTGAATGTATCTGGCGATGGGCGTAGTCGGTACCCTGGATCACCGCTCCTGCCCCCAGAAACATGCCGTAGGCAGCCCGCGCGGTGCCGCCGGGTTGTACCCGCAGGATCGAATGCCTGCTGCGCTCGCAGGGATGGCGACCGGTGCCGATCCACTTGCCGAAACGGGTTGCTGCCCCAAGCAGACCGCTGCCCATGCCGATGCTGCTTGCGTTCAGGTTGATCGTGCCCCCCGGCAGCAGCACGATCGCCGGACACTTGCGGAAGGGCTGGTGATCGAGGATCCTGCCGAGCACACCTGCCGCGGTTCCGTCACCGCCATTGATCGCCAGCACATCGATGTCGCGGCGTGCCATTTCGAGCAGTGCCGGCAGGACCTGCTCATCGCCACGGGTAATCACGTGGTGCACGCAGGCATGCCGGGACAGGATCCTGTCCACGCTCGTCAGCATGCTCCGGTTGTGACCGCTGTTGGCATTGCTGATCACACCGATGCGCAGATCGCGCGCCGGGATCAGCGACTCGAACTCGCATGTCGCGTGCATCTGTGGGTCCTGGGAAATCGGGGGTGGGCGCTCGAGGCAGGCAACTCGCTACAGCGACAGGATGCGCTGGCGCGCATCGAGGCTGAGGAACCCGGCAATCAGCATGAAGAGGTAAGCGCCCAGTTCGGCAATTTCCTCGATCAGGCGGTTCGGTTCGATGAGACGCAGGATGCTCTTGTCCAGAAGCAGCGCAAACAGGAGCAGCAGGGCGCTGGAGGAAAGCAGCAGGCCGGGCGTGGAAGCCAGGAATTTGCGGACCGTGCGCCGGTCCGTCGCATCCAGACGAACGGCACTCGTCAGGGCGTAGACGATCAGGGCGGGATACAGGATCCCGCTGAACAGCACGGCGGCAAATTGTGCCGAGGTGCCAATGGCGAGCAGTTGTTTCAGATCACTTTCGCGACACAGCATCGCCAGGGTGATCAGGCAAAGCAGCGAATGGAGCCAGCGCTCCCAGTGTTCCCGGCTGGCGAGAAAGTGCGCGGCAAAGGCGGCGAAACTGCAGGCCAGTGCCGCCAGTTGCGCATTTTCGAGCAGGTTGTGCTCCTGGTAGAGGGGCTCTGCCCCTGGAGCGTGCATGAGCACCGCGAACAGCAGGCTGAATGCCAGCACCAGCGCGGGCAGCAAAAACCCCAGCAGGCGTACGCTCAGCATGACAGCGCCCCGTAGACGAGTTGATGAACCCGTGAAACCGAGCGATCGAAATCCAGCGCAGGCGCATCGCTGACCGTCGCCGCCTCGCGGCACGCCGGCTCCTTGCCGAGCCAGGTGGCGCGTCCGTTGCTGACCAGCAGACGCTGGATCGCGCCGATATCGCGTTGCATGTGTGGCGCGCCGAAATTGACTGCGCACCAATCGCGCAGCGAGCGGTAGTCGAGCTTGCGGCTCAGCCGTTTCCAGGCGGGATCACCAGGCTCGTTGCGCTCGGCCAGGTCGAATATGTGCAGTGGTTTGGCGGTCACTCCGGCTTCGGCCAGCATCGACACGCTTTCCCCGGTGATCACGACCCGGTCGGCAAGGGCGAGATAACCGAAATACGGATTTTCATCCGACTGGTTGGCCCAGCGGTAGACGTGTCGCGGCATGCTCAGCTGGTTGAGCAATGCGTCGAAAGCGCTGTCGGCGGTGCGCGCACTATTGGTGATCAGCACCGACCCGCCGGCGTTGTGCACCAGTTCGTCCACCAGCCTGCCGAGCCGTCGGCCCTTCTCCGGGGTAAACACGAAGGAGCCGCTGTTACCGCCTACCAGCACCGTGGTGTAGGGTCGCGGGAGATGCTCGAGCAGCGGCTGCCATTTCGCGGCGGCGCTGGTGAGCCGCTGTTGCGTCACCCGGTGCAGCGGCAACTGGTTGGTCAGGACGTTGGGCCGTTCCGGGAGAAAATACTGGGGCGTGCTGATGATCAGGTCGAAGCGGTCGAGTGGTGACCACGGGCGTCCCATGTGCACCAGCCGCGTGCGATTGCCCGACTGTTTCTTGATCCAGCGTGCGATCGGCTCGACATCCCTGCCGGCGCTGATCACGACATCGGGCCAGGGCGCCATCAGGGGGCTGGAGGCGCGCCGGTTGAGCCCCGCGATGCTGGTGTTCGCGAGCCGGCTGGAGATCATTTTCGGCACCGGGGTTGCGGCGTGATACACCAGCCGCTTGATCTGGAACGGCCATCCAAGCATTTCGCCCAGCCCCAGGACCTGGTTGTTGTCCCCGGGTCTGGGACCCGTCAGCAACCACACCCGCGGTGCGGTCGGGGCAAGGGCAATCGGGCTTTCGGGCGCGTTCATCGTGATACCGCGGTAGTCTGGATGCGTGAAGGTTAGTCAGGGTTTTTTGCCGGCGGTATCAACCCGGGGAGTCTAGTGCGGGGCTCTGGGGGGCTTGCTAATGTTGAGTGCAATCAGCGCCCGATCCCGGAAAGTGAATTGATGATTCCCTCGCTCGCCGCACCTGGAAAATCCGCGCACAGCCGCCTCGCTTGGCAAGCCGAAGCGATGCTGTTGCGTGCCTTCTGGTGGTTCAGCCGTTGCCTGTCTCCGGTGCGTGCCGCGCACATGGGCAACAGGCTGTTCCGCTGGCTGGGACCGAAGCTCGGCAAGCAGCGCTTCGTGCGTGCCAATCTGCAGCTGGCTTTTCCCGACCTGGATGCCGGCGCGCTGGTGCGGCGGGCGGGCGAAACATGGGGCAATTTCGGCGCGGTTCTCGCTGAATACCCGCATTTGCAGCACTGGCGGCAACTCGTCACGGAGCTCGAAATCGCGCCCCAGTCCCGATCAATCCTGGAGGCCCGCGAGCCCGCGGTCTATGTGTCGGCACACATCGCCAACTGGGAACTTGCGGTGGCCGCCATATCCGGTCTCGGCATACCCTTGAGCGTCGTGTACGCGCCGCAGGGCAACCCTCTCGTCAACGAGCTGATCCAGGCCAGGCGGCAGTTCTCCGATTGCCGGTTCATCGGCAAGAAGAACTGCATCCGGCGTCTGCTGGGCGAGCTTCGGGACGGGCGTTCGGTCGGAATGTTGCCCGATCAGCGGGCTGATGTTGGTGAATTTTTACCGTTTTTCGGCACGCCTTCCCAGACCTCGATCAGCCCGGCGTGGCTGGCACTGAAGCTGGGTCGCCCGCTGATACCGGTGCAGATCGAGCGTCTCGGAGCGGCGCGCTACGTCGTGCGGGTCCACGAGCCGCTGCTGCCGCAGGGGCAGTACGGCACGCGCGAGAGTGCGCTGCGGCTTACGAGCGAACTGAACGCGATGTTCGAGTCCTGGATAAGGCAGCGTCCGGAGCAGTGGTTGTGCATGCGGCGTCGCTGGCCCGGAATCATCCGGCGGGACTCCCTGGCACTGGCCGCGCACTCGCCGCGAACCCTGGCATAGCGGAGGCTCATCGAGCATGCGCCTGATCATCGATATTGCCCGACGCTACCCCTGGCAGACCGTGCTGATGTTGCTGGCGCTGGTGTGCGCGGGTTTTGCCGAAGGCCTGAGCCTGAGCAGCCTGTTGCCCATGTTGAGCATGGCCGTGGTCAGGGATGGGCCGGTCGGCGCCGAGCCGCGGCAGCAAGCCGGGCTGGAGCAACTCGTCGGCGCATGGCTGGACAGGTTCGGCCTCGAGCCCGATATCGGCATCCTGCTGGCGGTGATGTTGCTCGGCATCACGCTCAAGAGCCTGCTGCTGCTGTATGCGAACCGGCTGGTCGGATATACCTCGGCGCGTTTTGCCACCGACCTCCGGATGAACTTGCTGCGCTGTGTCCTCGGCAGTCGCTGGGAGTACTTCCTGCACCAGCCGCTGGGAAATCTTTGCAATGCGCTGAGCAACGAAACGCAACGCAGCGCGGCGGCGTTCGTCAACGGTATCAATGCCGCGACCTTCCTGGTGCAGGCGCTCATCTACGCCGCGGTGGCGCTCGCCATCTCGTGGAAAGCAACCCTGGCGTGCCTGGCGCTCGGAGTGATCATCATCGGCCTGTCGGGCACCCTGGTACACATGGCGCGCAGGGCGGGGAGAACGCAGACGCGGTACCTGCGCTCGTTGAGCGCGCGGCTCGCCGATGCATTGCAATCGCTCAAATCGCTGAAGTCCATGTCAAAGGAGCACCTGGTCAGTGCGGTGCTGGCGAGCGATACCGCGCGCCTGGACACCGCCTTGCGGCAGCAGATTTTCAGCGCGGCCGCGCTGGTGGCGGCCCAGGAGCAGATGTTTGCAATCGCCATTACCGGTGGCATGTTCATCGCACTGGTCTGGTTCGACATGCCGGTCGCCACGGTGATGGTCCTGGTGCTGATACTCGGGAGAATGCTGGCGCAGTTCGGCAAGGTGCAGAAGGAGTACCAGAAAGTCGCGGTGGGCGAGAGCGCCTGGCTCGCGCTGGAAAAGACCATTGCACAGGCGCGGATGGCCCGCGATACGCAGGGCGGTCAGCTGTTACCCTCGCTGGACGAGGGGATACGGCTGGAGTCGGTGTGCCTGAGGCGTGGAGCGATGCCGGTGCTCGAGAATCTGGACCTGGAAATTCCCGCGTGCGCGCTGGTCACCCTGATGGGCGCCTCCGGTTGCGGCAAGACGACGATCCTGGACCTGATAACGGGGCTGGTGGAGCCATCCGCCGGACGGGTTCTGGTCGACGGCGTTCCCCTGGAGCAACTCGATATCGGAGCGTGGCGACGCAGTATCGGCTACGTGGCGCAGGAGACCGTGCTGCTGCACGATACGATCCTGAACAACATCACGCTGGGAGACCCGCAGTTCGATGCAGGCGATGTGGAGTATGCGCTGCAAATTGCCGGTGCGGGCGAATTCGTGGCGGCATTTCCCGAGGGTGTGCATCACGTGGTGGGCGAGCGCGGCGGCATGCTCTCGGGCGGGCAACGCCAGCGGCTCATGATCGCCCGCGCGATGCTGCATCGCCCGCGTCTGCTGATTCTCGACGAGGCAACCAGTGCGCTCGACCAGGAAGGCGAGGCCGCGATCTGCGATACCCTGCGCGGGCTGCGCGGGCAGCTCACGATCATCGCGGTTTCGCATCGCGACGCGCTGGCCGGTATCGCCGATCATGTTTATCACGTGGATCAGGGCCGCGCAGGCGCCCCGGCGGTACCCTGGCCGCAAAGCAATCATGTGGAAAATGCGCGTTTTTCGCTGGCCCGCGCGGGCTGATTCTGGCGTACAGTAGTGTCTTGTCTACCGTAATGGGTGTGAGGCCTATGCTGGACGAGGCGCTGGATTCCGCGAAGGTGGGTGTTTGCGTAAAGGATCGCGACGCGCGGGTGCTGCTGCAGAACGATATCTGTCGCGATGTCTGTGGTCTGCGGGAAGGGAGCGTGTGCACCGACGGATGCATGATGTTGCATGCCGACGACAGCAGCAGGCAGTGGAAGAACTGGGGCTGCAGCGTTTACCGCAACAGCCACATCCACGATGGGCACTATGATGTGACATTGATCTGCAGCGATGAGCGCATCGTCACTTTCCTGCAACCGCTCGATGAAATCTACCAGCTTGCGCTGGCCCATTACCGCGACAAGGGCCTGACCAGGCGCGAGCTGGAAGTCGTCTCCTGGTTGATCCGCGGCAAGACCAATGCCCAGATCTGCGAACAGTTGACGATTTCCCGGGCGACCCTGCGCACCCATCTCAACTCGCTCTACGGCAAGCTGCGCGAGCACGGCGAGTCGGTGGAGTTCCTGCCCGGATACCGGGTGAACGAATAGCCGTTCTCCTGACCCGGATCAACCCGGCGCGACCCTGGTAGGCCGGACGATTTCCTGTTCTGCCATTCGGGCAATCACGCGGGATGACAGCCATGCGACAACTGACGGCACTGGACCGGATGTTCCTGACTCAGGAGAGTCCGGGTGCACCGATGCACATCAGCCTGCTGATGTTCTACACGCAACGCTCGGCGCCGGACGGCGCGGTGCGGCTGCGTGACATCGTGAAGGTGTTTCGCGAGCGCGCACACCTGGTGCCAATGCTCCACGAGAAGGTGCAGGAAGTGCCCCTTGGTCTCGACAATCCTTACTGGGTTGCCGATCCCGATCTGAACGTCGAGTCGCACATCAGCCATGTTGCCCTGCCACATCCGGGCGATTGGCGCCAGCTGTGCATTCTCGCCGCACGCCTGCACGCGCGCGGCGTGGACCGCAGCCGGCCACTGTGGGAACTCGTGGTGATCGAGGGGCTCGATGGCATCGACTTCCTCCCCAAGGGCAGTTTTGCCCTGTTCCTGAAGATGCATCATGCGGCGGTGGACGGCATGGCTGCGTTGACTGCGCTGGAGGTCTTGCACGACGAGCATCCGCGCCCGGCACAGCGGGTGGTGCCACAACTCGAGGACGACGAGCCGGGTCCGGGAACCAACCGGATGCTGGGCAATGCGGGCCTGAATGCGTTGCGTTCTCCGGCGCGCTGGTGGCGCCTTGCGAAGGAGCTGGTACCGGCGGTGCGCTTTATAGGCACGGGGGTGCGCGAGGGTCGCTTCGGCACCGCATCGCCGCGTGTCAATACGCGCTTCAACACGCGCATTTCCTCGTACCGCGTGGTCGAATCCGCGTTTTTTGCGCTCGACGAACTGCAGCTCATGCGCAAGGCCGAGAGCGGCGCGACCGTGAACGACGTGGTGGTCACGATCATCGGCGGGGCGATGCGGCGCTACCTGCAGTCGCGCGGAGAGCTTGGCGACAGCTCGCCCGTGACCATCGCACCGCTGAGTTTCCGCGAGGCCGGGGAGCGCGAGTTCGGTGGCAACCTGGTGAGCGCAGTGGCGTTTCCGATCCATACCGTGATCGAGGATCCGCTCGAGCGTTTGCATGCGGTGCGGCGTGACTCGGCGGTGGCCAAGGAAACGGCAAAGGCCCTGGGGCCGCGCACCGCGCTCGACCTGTTCGAGGCGATTCCGCCGCAACTCGCGGCACTCGGTTTCCTGTCGCTCGGTACGCGCCTGCTCACCTCGACCGGCATCGCGACACCGGTGAATACCGTGATCACCAACGTACCGGGGCCCAGGATTCCGTTGTACCTGGCCGGTGCGCGGCTGGTCAGCATGACCGGGTTCGGCCCGATCATGGACAGCATGGGGCTGTTCCACGCGGTGATCAGTTACGACGGCCAGCTAT
This sequence comes from Gammaproteobacteria bacterium, assembly GCA_016705365.1. Taxonomy (NCBI): domain Bacteria; kingdom Pseudomonadati; phylum Pseudomonadota; class Gammaproteobacteria; species Gammaproteobacteria bacterium. The sequence goes on from JADIYI010000008.1 coordinate 2,195,421, forward strand.
CGATCGCGATCAACTCCTGCCGTGAAATGATGCCTGACCCGGCGTTCTATGCCGAGTGTATATACTCCTCGTTCGAGGAATTGCGCGCGGCGGCAGCAATGCATGCGCGCAAACCCGCGGCCAGAAAAGCCACGACGGTACCGCGCCGCGCGAAGCGACGCAGCAAACGCAGCTGAGCGTGGCCAGTGCGTGGTGACGCGCGATCCGCTTGCGGACAGTGAGACAGCGGAGCGCGTCGATGGCCGGAATTTCCCCAATCGATATCGCGGTGGTTGGCGCGGGGCCGGCCGGCGCCGCCGTGGCGCTGGCGTTGACGCATCTCGGGCATGCGGTGACGGTAATCGCCGTGCCACGTGCGTTTGCGGCCTGCGAGGGTGTTTCCGAACGGGTGTTGCGCGGGCTGGCGGATGCCGGGCTCGGCGCGGCGCTGGCGGATGTGCCCGCGGCAACGCCGCGCAGCGTTTGCTGGAACGGCGAGCAGCGTGCCGCCAACACCGAGCACCTGTTGTCGCGTCGCGAACTCGATCGCGCGCTGCTCGCGGAGTTGCGACGATCCGGGTTGAACGTTCGGGCGGAGCGCGTGAACGCGCTGCGACGCGAATCCGACGGGCATGTAGCGCTGCAACTCGGTGAGCGGAGCCTGCGCGCGCGGCTGGTGATCGATGCGCGCGGGCGTGCGGCCACCCGCGGCGGGGGGCAACGCCTGCGCGGCCCCGAGACGGTCTCGCTGCTGCAGCGCTGGACTGGGCCGCGGACGGATGCCGGATCCTCCTGCGTGCTGAGCTTTGCGGACGGCTGGGCGTGGCTCGCGTGCAGTGCCGACGGGCAGCGCTACACGCAACTGACGCTGGCTGCGGATGCGCCGAATATGCCCCGGCGCGGCGCACTGGCGACGTATCTTTGCCAGCGTCTCGCGGCGCTGCCGGCGGTTGCCGACTGGATCGCGGCGTGCGCGGTCAATGGCCCGCCGATCGCGCGCAGCAGCACCGCGATCCTGCACTCGCCACTGATCGATCGCGGTGTGATACGCATTGGCGATGCGGCGATGGCCGTCGATCCGCTGTCGGGAAACGGGATTTTCCAGGCGCTGTCATCGGCATCGGTGGCGCCGGCGGTGGTCAACACCTTGTTGCGCGATCCTGACGGCGCCGCGCTCGCCGAGCGCTTCTATGGCGAACGCGTCGCGCATATCTTCAGCCGCTTTGCCCGTATCGGACGCGATTTCCATCGCGCCGAAACCCGCTGGCCGCAGCAACCGTTCTGGAACGCTCGCCGGCAGTGGCCGGACGACGAGCCCGCGCATGACAGCGGCACGCGGCGCTTGCTCGGAGTGGCGCTGCGCCCGGTGGTCGATAACGGTTTTATCCGGGAGCGCGACGTGGTGTTGAGCAGTGACCAGCCGCTCGGAGTGTGGCGGGTGGCGGGGGTCGAAGTGGCGCCGCTGCTGCACGGACTGCCGGCAAACGAGGTGCAGCGCGAGCGGATTTTAGCGGGGCGGATTGCCGCCATCGCGGGGAGTAATGGCGCACTTGCGCAGGCGCTGAGGGCGTGGTTTGCGCAGTACCTCCCACCGCCGGGGCCGGTACCGTGAGCGGGCGCCTTGGCCGCATGGCATTCAACTATTGAACTCGCGCGGTGAAATCGCGCGGTTGCACGGCCCTATATTGCGGCGTAGCATGATTATTCGTTTTTCCGGATCCAGGGCATGACAAGGCTCCGTCACCGATGGCTCGTCTGGCTGCTGGCAGCCTGGTTGCCGGTGGCCGGCATTGCCGCGGCGAGCGCGAGCCAGATGATGCTTTCGATGTCGCTGGCCGATAACAATGAATCCGCGCAGCCGGGGCGGGGCGAGCACGCCGGTTGTCATGAGCACACAATGACGGATGCGCAACCCGGCGGTGACGGGTTCGACACCGCCGACCGCAACACCGCGCAGCCCTGTTGCCAGTCCGGCGCCTGTTTCTGCAACTGCGGCACTGCCGCAAGCGCACTGCCCGTGGTCCTGCCACTGCTCTTTTCTCCAACGCCGGCAAGCGAATTGCAGATGGCCGCCGAATTCATCCTGTCCGCGCCCCCCGCGCATCCCTTCCGACCTCCCATCGTCTGAATTCCGTTCGGGCTGGCCAAATGGCCGGCTCCGATATGCGGCATGTCGGCCTGCGGGCCGGGCACCAGCTGTGGATTTGACGGAGGTTTCCGATGTTTTTTCATGCACGCGCAGTGCGCGTTGTGGCGGCCGCGTGGCTGTTGGTGGCGGGCGCCGTCGCGGCCGATGACGGGTCCGTGCCCGGCGCCACCCTCGACGGGGTGCGCTCGCGCCTGATCGAGGCCAACCCCGAACTGCAGGCGATGGCATTCGAGGTGCAGGCAATGCGGGCACGCGAAGTGCCGGCAGCTGCGCTTCCGGACCCGATGCTGGAAATCGAATGGCGTGATATCGACAGCAACGATCCGACGCTGGATCCCAGCGATGTGGGCGCGACCAGGTACCAGTTCCAGCAACGCTTTCCGTTGTGGGGCAAGCGCGGGCTGGCGCGCGATGTCGCGCGGGCCCGGACCGGCGTTGCCGATGCCGAACAACGCGCGCGCGCGCTCGAATTGATGGCGCTGGCGGAGCGCGCCTATGTGCGTTACTGGCATGCCAACGTGGCAAGCACCGCGCTCGAGCGAATCATTTCGCTCATGGCCGAGATCGAGAAGCTCGCGACCGCGCGCTATCGCTCCGGAATCGTGCCGATGCAGGATTCGCTGAAGGCACAGGTCGAACTGACCCTGATGGAGCACGACCGTATTGCCTTCGATACCCAGCGCCGCGTGGCCGGCGCGGAATTGAACGCGGTGCTGGGACGCGCGGCCAACGCGACGCTTGCAATTCCCCGCACCACGCCCGAGCTGACGATTCCCTGGCGCCTCGATTACCTGATGGAGCAACTCGACGAGGTCCATCCGGCGGTGCTTGCCGCACGCGCCAGGCTGGAGGCGGCCGCACGCACACGCGAACTGAGTCTGCGCAACCGTTATCCCGACGTGACGCTGAGCCTGGCGCCGATCCAGCGCGGGCAGCATGTCGAGAACTGGGAAGTCATGTTGGGGGTCGAGATTCCGTTGCAGCAGGGAAGGCGGCGTGCCGAGGAGAGCGAAGCACGCCTGATGGAGCGCGCCGCCGAGTTGAAACTCGAATCGGTGCGCACCGAACTGCGCGCCGACGCTGCCGCGCGCTACGCCAGTTGGGAATCCGCCGAGCACCTCAGGGCGCTGGTGCAACACACGCTGCTGACCCAGACCGAAGCATCGTACCGCGCGGCGCGCGCCAGCTACGCGGTGGACGAGGTTGATTTCATGACCCTGCTCGATGCGCTGCGCGCCTGGCGCGCGGCGGAATTATCACAATACGACGCGAGTCGCGAGGCGCTCGAGAGCGCTGCCGGCCTGCGCGCCCTGATAGGGAGTCTGACGCCATGACGCGCACTGCTACGCTGTTTGTTGCCGTGGCCCTGGGTGCGGGTTTTGCTGGCGGTTGGTATCTGCGCAGCGATCGGGGCGAGGTCGGCGTCCCGATCGAGCGCACACCTGCGCCACGCGAAGTTCTGTATTACCGCAATCCGATGGGGCTTGCGGACACCTCCGCAGTGCCGAAGAAGGACTCGATGGGCATGGACTATGTAGCTGTCTATGCCGACCAGGCCGAGCACCCCGATGGCATGGTGGTGCTCGATGTGCGGAAAGTGCAGAAGCTCGGGGTGCGCACCGCCCTTGTCGAGCGCCGGGTACTTGGCCGCACCGTCCGTGCCAGCGCCCGCATCGAGGTCGATGAAAGTCGTCTGCACACCATTGCGCCGAAATTTGCGGGCTGGGTCGAGCGCCTGCAGGCCAACCAGACCGGGATGGCGGTACGTCGTGGCGAGTCGCTGGCGGAACTCTACAGTCCGGAACTGGTGTCGGCGCAGGAAGAGTACCTTATCGCGCACGCGGCACTCGAGCACCTCGGTGAAGACAGTGCCAGGCGAAACATGCGCGAGCTCGCCGACGCGGCGCTGGCGCGGCTGCGCAACTGGGATATTGCGCCAGAGGAGTTGCGTGCTCTCGAGCAGGGAAAGGTAAAACGCAGCCTGGCGCTGGTGTCGCCAGTCGCTGCGGTCGTACTGGAGAAACGGGCAACCGAGGGCGGACGCTTCATGGCGGGCGACACCTTGTTCGAGCTTGCCGATCTCAGCCAGGTATGGCTGATCGCCGAGATCGGCTCGCTGGATTTTTCCGCGATCGCGCCCGGGCAGGAGCTCCGCTTCAAGACACCGGCGCTGCCGGGGCGGGTGTTTGCGGGCCAGGTATCCTTTGTCTACCCGACCCTGTCCGAGGCGACGCGCACGCTCAGGTTTCGCGCCACGCTGCCGAACCCGGACGGCGTGCTGCGGCCGGCGCTGCTCGGCGAGGCCGAGATCAAGGTCAGCGAGCCGCTGCCGCGCATCGTGGTGCCACAAACAGCGGTGATCGACAGCGGTACGCGACGCGTTGTGCTGATCGCACACCCGGGAGGACGGTTCGAGCCCCGGGAGGTTCGCCTCGGACAGCGCGGCGACGATCATGTCGAGGTGCTGGATGGCGTGCGCGAGGGTGAGGAGGTCGTCGTTGCGGCCAATTTCCTGATCGATGCCGAGAGCAATCTCAAGGCATCCCTGCAGGGGCTCGGCGCCCATCAGGGCCACGCAGCCGGTGCCGGCCAGGCTCCCGCCGATTCATCACCCGCTGGCGCACACGAGGGGCATTGAGATGTTGAACTGGCTGATCGACTGGTCGACGCGCAATGTTTTCATGGTCTTGCTCGGCACTGCCCTGATCATCTGTGCGGGTAGCCATGCGCTGATCAACACGCCGCTCGATGCGCTGCCCGATCTTTCCGATGTGCAGGTCATCGTGTTCACCGAGTATCCGGGGCAGGCCCCGCAGGTGGTCGAGGACCAGGTGACGTATCCGCTGACAACAGCGATGCTCTCGGTGCCGCGGTCCAAGGTCGTGCGCGGCTTTTCGTTTTTCGGCGCATCGTTCGTGTACGTGATATTCGAGGACGGTACCGACCTCTACTGGGCACGCTCGCGGGTGCTCGAGTATCTGAATTCCGCTGCCGGGCGCTTGCCCGATGGGGTGACGCCCGGGCTCGGGCCCGATGCCACCGGCGTGGGCTGGGTCTATCAGTACGCGCTCGAGGGCGAGCAGCAATCGCTCGATGAACTGCGGGCACTGCAGGACTGGTACCTGCGTTACCAGCTGACCAGTGCCCACGGTGTCGCCGAGGTCGCGAGTGTCGGCGGCTTCGTGCGCCAGTACGCGGTGACCGTGGATCCCGCGAAGCTGCGTCTCCATGGCATACCCTTGCAGAAAATCTCCGAAGTCATCCGCCGCAGCAATACCGATGTCGGCGGACGCGTGCTCGAGATGAGCGAGACCGAGTACATGATCCGCGCCCACGGCTATCTGCGCGGCACAGAAGATATCGAAAAGCTGGTGCTGAAGTCCGCGAACGGCGTGCCGGTGCTGATCCGCGACGTGGCGCGGGTGGAACTGGTGCCCGATGAGCGCCGCGGCATCGCGGAACTCGATGGCGAGGGCGAAGTCGTGGCGGGTATCGTGATGGCGCGCTACGGCGAGAATGCCCTCGCGGTGATCGGCAACCTCAAGGCCAAGATCGCCGAGGTGGCGAGCGGTCTGCCTGAGGGTGTGCGCATCACGCCGGTCTACGATCGCTCGGGGCTGATCTACCGCGCCATCGATACCCTGAAGCGTACCCTGGTCGAGGAGATCGCGATCGTTGCGCTGGTCTGCGTGTTGTTCCTGCTCCATGTGCGCAGCGCGCTGGTCGCCATCCTCATGTTGCCGATCGCGGTGCTGATGGCGTTCCTTGCCATGCGCTGGTTCGGACTGAACTCCAATATCATGAGTCTGTCGGGAATAGCGATCGCCATCGGCGCCATGGTCGATGCGGCGATCGTGATGGTCGAGAACGCGCACAAGCATATCGAGCGCGCGGGTGCGGACGCGCCGCGCCAGCCGCTGATCGTGGCGGCGTGCAAGGAGGTGGGGCCGGCGCTGTTTTTCAGCCTGCTGATCATTACCGTATCGTTTCTGCCGGTGTTCACGCTGGAAGCCCAGGAGGGCAGGCTGTTCCAGCCGCTGGCGTACACCAAGACTTTTGCCATGGCGAGTGCGGCGCTGTTGTCGGTGACGCTGGTGCCGGTTCTGATGCTGCTGTTCATCAGGGGCCGGGTCATCGCGGAGCACGCAAACCCGGTAAACCGCGTGCTGGTGAGCCTGTATCGCCCGGTGATCCGCTGGGTTCTGCGCCATCGCGCGTTTACCCTGCTGGCCGCAGTGGCGGTCATGCTGATCTCGCTGTGGCCCGCCTTGCGGCTCGGCAGCGAATTCATGCCGACCCTCAACGAGGGCACCTTGCTGTACATGCCCTCATCGTTGCCCGGCATGTCGGTCACCAAGGCGGCGGAGCTGTTGCAGCAACAGGACCGCATCATCAAGTCCTTCCCGGAAGTCGAATCGGTGTTCGGCAAGGCGGGGCGGGCGCAGACCGCAACCGATCCGGCGCCGATCGAGATGTTCGAAACGGTCATCAATCTCAAGCCCGAGCGGCAATGGCGCGCTGGCCTGACGCTCGATGCGCTGGTCGCGGAGATGGACCGGGCGCTGCAGTTTCCCGGTATTGCGAACGCCTGGACCATGCCGATCAAGGCACGCCTCGACATGCTTGCCACCGGGATCCGCACCCCGATCGGGGTCAAGGTGTTTGGCCGCGAGCTCGCCGAGATCGAGCGTATCGCGACCCGTGTCGAGGAAGTGGTGCGCAGCGTGCCGGGAACCACCAGCGCCTATGCGGAACGTTTGACGGGCGGCTATTACCTCGGCATCGAGCCCGATCGCGACGCACTGGCGCGTTACGGCGTCGTGCCGGGCGAGCTGCAGGAAGTGATCGCGGCGGCACTCGGTGGCGAGACCGTGACCACCACCGTCGAAGGACGCGAGCGCTTTGGCGTGATCGTGCGCTATCCGCGTGAATTACGCGACAAGCCGCAGACTATCGCGCGCGAAGTCCTGGTCTCCACCATGGACGGCGCGCAGGTGCAACTCGGCGAGCTCGCGCGCATTCGGGTCGAGAAAGGCGCCTCCGGTATCCGCACCGAAAATGCGCTGCTCTCGGCTTATGTCTACGTCGATGTCCGCGGGCGCGATATCGGATCCTATGTCGCCGACGCGCGCCAGGCCGTTGCCGCGCAGGTCGATCTTCCGCCCGGCTACTACCTGAGCTGGAGCGGGCAGTTCGAATACATGGAGCGCGCGATCGCCAGGATGAAACTGGTGGTGCCGATAACCCTGGGGCTGATCCTGCTGCTGCTGTACCTGAATTTCCGCCGCGTGACCGAGACGCTGATCGTGATGTTGTCGGTGCCGTTTGCGCTGATCGGCGGGGTGTGGCTGATGTGGTGGCTCGACTACAACATGAGCGTGGCGGTGGCGGTCGGGTTTATCGCGCTCGCCGGCGTGGCCGCCGAGACCGGCGTGGTGATGCTGATCTACCTCGACCAGGCTTATGCGGCCATGCTCGGCACGCAGGATCAGGGCACGAGTCCGAGCGATGCGGATTTGAGCGCGGCAATCATGGCGGGAGCGGTCGAACGGGTGCGGCCCAAGATGATGACGGTGGTGGCGACCATGGTCGGACTGCTGCCGATCATGTGGTCCACCGGCACCGGTTCCGAAGTCATGCGCCGTATCGCGGCGCCCATGGTTGGCGGCATGGTGTCTTCGACCGTGCTCACCCTGATCGTGATACCGGCGTTGTATGCGCTGGTCAAAACGCCGTGCGGACAGGCGGGCCCGGGACGGGCAGGCACGGCTGCCTGAGCGTACGCACTGTGCACCGCCAATTTTCTCCTTGCGTATTTTTCGGATGCTGGTGGGTAGCGCGTGTGGTATAAAGCGGGCAATCGTTTTTGTCATCATGGAGATAGCCAAATGTTGAAATGCAATCTGTTTGCGGTATCCGCGGTCTCGCTGCTGGCGGCGCAATTCGCTCTGCCGGCAGCTGCCGGTGATGCCTGGGATGTGCGCCTGACACCCTACCTGTGGGCAATGGGTATCGATGGTGACTTCCACGTCCGCGGGCACGACTTCAATTCCTCTGCCGATTTCTCCGACATCATGGACAATATGGATATCGGCGGCTCGGTGATGCTCGAGGCGAACAAGGGCAATTGGGTCAACCTGGTGCAATTCGATTACCTGGCGATTGACTCCGGCGATGTCGAGTTGCGCCGTGCGTCAAACAAGGCCCAGCTGAAATCGGACTCCACCCTGGGTGTGGTTGCGACCGGTGTTCGCTTTCACGCCGGTCAGCGATCGACCATCGATGCCCTGGTCGGGGTGCGTTACATCAAACTCGATACCGATTTCAAGATACAGAACGTGGGCGAGGTCGATGGCAGCAGCACCCAATACGACGGCGTGGTGATGCTGCGTCCGCGTTTGGCGCTCAGCAAGTACTGGACGTTCAGCCCGACGCTGTCGGTGGGCGCGGGGGACTCCGACCTGGTGTGGGAGATGGCGCCCGAATTCGTCTACGACTGCTGCGGCACCGAATTCCGTTTTGGCTATCGAAACCTCAACTACGATCTCGAAAATGGCAACGACTCGGCCGATATCTCGATAAGCGGCCCGGTGATCGGCGTCGGTTTCGCGTTCTGAACCCCGCGCAGGGAGTCGCCTGAGCTTCCCTGCGTCATTCCGCTTATTGCGCGCTTGCGCGCGATCCTGCATTTCCCGCCTTGCGGTCGAATCAGCTGTCGGTGAAAGCCGGCGGGCGTTTTTCGTCCGCAGGGACGGGCGCGCCGGTTGCGAGTTGCGCATTTCGAGCACGGCGGCTCCATATGGGCCGCGGAAATATCACTGTTTCGGCAATTTTTCACTGGTGGAGGCTGCAACCGAGATCGAGCGACTAAGCTGGATTCAACGACTCGCCTTTTGGTCGAGCAACTGCTGCTGTTGTACGGAGACAGAGGAAGCACTCATGAAAAAATCGCTACTCGCCATTTGCCTGGTCTTGCCCGCTGCCGCGATGGCCCAGGATTTCAGCTATGCCTACATCGAAGGCGCGTATACCCAAGGGGAATACGATGACCTCAACGTGGAGAGCGACGGTGCCGCGCTGACGTTGAGTCTGCAACCCACCCAGATGATCTACACCAAGCTGAACGTGGTCTACGGAGAAGTGGATGATTCCTCCGTCGACATCCGCTCCGGCGCGATTACCGTGGGCGCTCGCACCCGGATTGCCGATTGCATCGATCTTTACGGCGGTGTGCTGGCCGCGTACAAGGACTTCGACGACGTTCCTTCCACGCTCAGAAACGGCAACCGCTATGACGTCGATGGCTCGGGTCTCGGTGCCGAGGTGGGTCTGCGCGCGTGGCTGAACCCGAAATTCGAAGTCGAGGCGAACGGCAATTACACGGATCTGTTCGAAGGCGATCTCGACGACCGCTCCAAGAACATCGGCTACGAGACCGATGACTTCACGGCCAGCCTGAACGCGCGCTTCTATCCGACGCGTACGTTCTCGGTGGGCGCAGGCTACTCCTATGCCTTCAACAACGAGATCGACACCTGGTCGCTCGGGGTTCGCTACGATTTCTGTTGCTACTGATCGCCGCGTTCTGCCACGAAAAAGGCCCGCATCGAGCGGGCCTTTTTTATTGCACTCGGTCCCAAGGTCTGAATCGGCCGCGCCTTGCGAACGTGCGTTCGCTCCATGACCCGGTGTGGCTCAATGGGCGTCGTCGTCGAGGCCCTCGACCCCGAAGCGCTCGCTCAATTCGTTCAGCAACTGCTGGATCGCGCGCTGACGTACCTGTACCTCGAGACGCGTGGCAATGCGCTCGCGGACCTGCTCATAGGGAAGGTGGACGCCGCGCACAACCGAGTCGACCCGCACCACGTGCAGCCCGTAGCGCGATTCCACGGGCAGTTCGCACAAGCCGACGCCGAGTTGCAGCACCTGGCGCTCGAATTCGGGTGTTGTCTGCCCGTTTTCCAGCCAGCCGAGTTCACCGCCGGATTCCCGCGACGGGCAGCTCGAGTGTCGCGCGGCGAGGTCGGCGAAGCGCTGCGGATGGTTGCGGATGTCCGCAATGAGCTCCTCGGCCTGCGCCCGCACACGCAGGCGCGTCGCCGTATCGGCGGGTGCCGCGGCAAGCAGGATGTGGTAGACCAGCGCGCGATCCGGAGCCCGGAACCGGTCACGGTTTGCCTCGAAGAATCGTTGGCAATCGGCTTCCTCGAGTTCGGGCACAATCAGGGCGTCATCGAGCAACACGCGAATGGCGGCCTCTTCCCCGCTTTCCTGTGGCCGCGGCATGGCCACGATGCCGCGCCGTTCGATTTCACGCTGAAGCAACGCCTGTACTACCAGCGCCTGCACAGCCGCCATGCGCGAACCCTGCTGATCGGGTGCCGGGTGGTGCTGCATCTCGCGGGCAATCGCGGTCTCGTCAATGGCGACTCCTCCAACGCTCACGCCCGACGACGTACGCGGTTCGTACACGCCGCCTGCATCAGCGACCATAACGAAGCACCTGCTGGCGCTTGCGCACGACCTGATACGGGCGGCGCAGATACGATACCGGCATGCTCCAGACATGCACCAGGCGGGTGAAGGGGAAGATCAGCAACAGCGTCATGCCGAGAAAAACGTGCGCCTTGTAGATCCAGTGCGCACCGGCGATATAACTGGCCGCGCCCCCGCGGAAGGTGACGATATGCTGCGCCCATTCGCCGAGGCGCACCATCTGCGCGCCATCGAGGTGACCGGCCGACACAAAAATCGATGCCAGCCCGAGCAGCAGTTGCGCGTAGAGCAGCAGCAGCACGGCCAGATCGCTGCGCCGGCCAGTGGCGCGGACACGCGGGTTGAACAGGCGGCGCAGCACGAGAATCGTCATGCCGACGAAGGCCATCAAGCCAAACACGCCGCCTATCCCCATGGCCAGCAACTGCTTGTGCGGGGAGCTGATGAATGGTTCATAGATGAAGTGGGGCGTCAGCAGCCCCACGAAATGTCCGGCCAGAATTGCCAGCACACCGACATGAAACAAATTGCTGCCCCAGCGCATGCCGCGCGACGAGAGCAGCTGACTCGAACCGGCGCGCCAGGTGTACGGGTCGCGATCGAAACGCAGCCAGCTGCCGATCAGCAGCACGGCTATTGCGACATAGGGATAGAACTGGAACAGCAGTTCATCGATAAAACGGTCCATTTCATTACCTCCCGATTATCTGCACCGGCTCGGCTCTTGGCGCCGGGCGAATTCGCGTATTCGTGCAGGGCTCGTCCATGCCCTGTGTTCCGAAACGCACCTGTTCCTCCTCCCAGACCGCGTCCATGGCCTCGGCGGTGTCGTCACGCGGCTCGTCGAGCGCTGCGTTCAGCCCATGCAACTGCGCTTCGCAACCGCCGATCTCGCACAGCAGGCGGAACAGCAGCGCATAAGGGCTGTCGCGTTGCGCGGCCCGCGCGGCCAGCAGCGCGATGATATGCGCCAGATGATGCAACCAGTCGCAGGCCTCGCTTGCGGGCCGCAGGGACAGGAATTCCAGGAGCAGAGGCAGATAATCCGGCAACTCCCGGCTGTCGAGTTCGTAGCCCTCGCGCTGGTAGTTTTCGAGCAGATCCACCATCGCCTGGCCGCGGTCACGTGATTCGCCATGAATATGCTCGAACATCAGCAGGCTCATGGAGCGGCCCCGATCGAAGGTTTCGATCCAGCGTGACTGCGCCGCGAGCGGGTCCTGCGCGAACAGGGCGTCGACGAAATCCGCCAACGCCGAGCGCTGCGCCGCCTGCGGCAGTTCCTGACACGCCGCGCGCACTTCGCTGCCATGTTCCCACAGCGAGTCCTGCGGATAATCAAGCAGAACGCTGATCAATTTGAGCGATTTCATGACGGCTCCCGGGTCTTTTCCTGGCGCGCCGGCGGCACCTGGTATACGGTGATCTTCTGCGCACCGAACAGATCGGCCGGTGTGTTGCCACTGCAACCGTTGCCGAAACTGAAGCCGCAGCCGCCACGCTCGCCGAAGGCATCATCGGCGTATTCGCGGTGCCCGGACGGTATCACGAAGCGATCCTCGTAGTTGGCGATGGCCAGGTAGCGGTACATTGACTCGGCTTGCGCCACCGTGAGCCCAACCTGCTCCAGCACTGCTGTATCGGCAACACCCTCGACGTTCAGGGCGCGGCGCCACTTGCGCATCGCGAGCAGGCGTTCCAGCGCTCGCACCACCGGTTGCTCGTCGCCTGCGGTCAGCAGGTTGGCCAGATAGCGCACTGGAATGCGCAGCGACTGCACGTCGGGAATTTCGCCATTGCTGCCTATCTGTCCGCGGGTGGCCGCATCCTGGATCGGACTGAGCGGCGGCACATACCAGACCATCGGCAGCGTGCGGTATTCCGGGTGCAGGGGCAGCGCCAGCTTCCAGTCGATCGCCAGCTTGTAGACCGGAGAATTGCGCGCCGCCTCGAGCCAGTTCTCGGGGATGCCTTCGGCGCGTGCCGCCTGCTGCACCGCCGGATCTTCCGGGTCGAGGAACAGGTCGAGGTGCGCCTGGTAGAGTTCCTGGTCATGCGCCGCCGAGGCCGCTTCGCTGATGCGGTCGGCGTCGTAGAGCATCACGCCCAGATAGCGGATGCGTCCCACGCAGGTTTCCGAACACACGGTTGGTTCGCCAGCCTCGATGCGTGGATAGCAGAAGATGCACTTCTCGCTCTTGCCACTCTTCCAGTTGTAATAGATCTTCTTGTACGGGCAAGCCGAGACGCACATGCGCCAGCCGCGGCACTTGTCCTGGTCGATCAGCACGATGCCGTCTTCCTCGCGCTTGTAGATCGCGCCCGAGGGGCAGGCGGCGACGCAGGCGGGATTGAGGCAGTGTTCGCACAGACGCGGCAGGTACATCATGAAGGTGCGCTCGAAGGCGCCGTAGATTTCCTTCTGCACCGCCTCGAAATTCGTGTCCTGCGAGCGTTTCGCAAACTCGGTACCGAGGATTTCCTCCCAGTTCGGGCCCCACTCGATCTTCTGCATGCGCTGACCGGTGATCAGCGAACGCGGTCGCGCGGTGGGCTGATGCTGGCCCTCCGGCGCCTCGTGCAGGTGGTGGTAATCGAAATCGAATGGCTCATAGTAATCATCGATCTCGGGCAGGTCCGGGTTCGCGAAGATCTTGGCGAGCAAGCGCCAGCGCCCGCCGGCCTTCAACTCGAGCTTGCCGGCCGCGGTGCGTACCCAGCCGCCGTTCCATTTGCCCTGGTTTTCCCATTGCTTGGGGTAACCGATACCGGGTTTGGACTCGACGTTGTTGAACCACGCATATTCGACCCCTTCACGCGAGGTCCACACGTTCTTGCAGGTGATCGAGCACATGGCAGCCGATACATTTGTCGAGATTCAGCACCATCGCAATCTGGGCGCGGACTTTCATCGCTTGGCCTCCTGTGCAGGCGGGGGAACCGGCTCGCCATCGAGCCAGTCGACCTGGTTCATCTTGCGCACGATCACGAACTCGTCCCGGTTCGTGCCGGTGGTGCCGTAATAGTTGAAGCCGTAGCTGAGCTGGGCATAGCTGCCGATCATGTGGGTCGGCTTGACGACCACCCGGGTGACCGAGTTGTGGATACCACCGCGGGTGCCGGTGATCTCCGATCCGGGCACGTTGATGATGCGCTCCTGGGCGTGATACATCATCGCCATGCCCGGCATCACGCGTTGACTGACAACCGCGCGGGCGGCGATCGCGCCGTTCACGTTGAACAGTTCGATCCAGTCGTTGTCGACGATGCCGGCGCTGCGCGCGTCGTCCTCGCTCAGCCACACGATCGGTCCTCCGCGCGAGAGAGTCTGCATCAGCAGGTTGTCGCTGTAGGTACTGTGAATTCCCCATTTCTGGTGCGGAGTAATCCAGTTCAGCACGATCTCGGTATTGCCGTTGGGCTTCTTGCCGAGCATCGGTCCGATGGTCTTGGTCTGCACCGGCGGGCGGTATCCCATCAGTCCCTCGCCGAAGGCCCGCATCCATTCGTGATCCTGGTAGAACTGCTGGCGGCCGGTCAGTGTGCGCCATGGAATCAGCTCATGCACATTGGTGTAACCGGCGTTGTAACTGACGTGCTCGTCCTCCAGTCCGGACCACACCGGGCTGGAGATGATCTTGCGCGGTTGCGCCTGCACATCGCGGAAACGGATGGCCTCGTGCTCCTTGCCCTCGGCCAGGTGCGTGTGTGCACGCCCGGTGAACTTGCCGAGCGCGCTCCATGCCTTGACCGCCACGTGTCCGTTGGTTTCCGGTGCCAGACTCAGGATGACCTCGGCGGCGTCGATGGCGCTCTCGATACGCGGGCGGCCCTTGCTCACGCCTTCCTCGGTGACACGCTGGTTCAGGTCGCCGAGGAAGTTGATTTCCTCGTTGGTATCCCACACCAATCCCTTGCCCCAGTTGCCAAGCTTGTCGAGCAGCGGTCCGAGCGAGGTGAACTTCTTGTACAGATCCGGGTAGTTGCGCTCCACGACCACCATCGACGGCATGGTCTTCCCGGGAATTGCCTCGCATTCGCCGCGCTTCCAGTCGAGCACCTCGGGCATCGCCAGTTCGCCGGGGCTGTCGTGCAGCGTCGGCACCAGCACCAGGTCACGTTCGGCATCGAGCACGCCGGGTGCGAGCTCGCTGACGGCGTGCGCAATACCCTTGAAGATATCCCAGTCGCTGCGTGCCTCCCAGGCCGGATCGACCGCCTTGGATAGCGGATGGATAAAGGGGTGCATGTCCGAGGTGTTGAGATCGTTCTTCTCGTACCAGGTGGCGGTTGGCAGCACCACATCGGAATACAGCGCGGTGGTGCACATGCGGAAATCGAGCGTGACCAGCAGGTCGAGCTTTCCCTCCGGCGCCGGATCGCGCCAGGTGATCTCGTCGGGCTTGCGCGCACCACGCTCGCCCAGATCCTTGCCCTGCAGCCCGTGTCGCGTGCCGAGCAGGTGCTTGAGCATGTACTCGTGCCCCTTGCCGGAAGAGCCGAGCAGGTTGCTGCGCCAGATGAACAGGTTGCGCGGAAAATTCTGCGGTGCGTCCGGATCGGCATAGGCGAAGTCCAGTTCGCCGCTCTTGAATTTCTCGAGCGCGTAGCTGGTGATGTCGGCTCCGGCGCTGACCGCCTCGCGGGTCAGCGCAAGAGGATTGCAGTTGAGCTGCGGCGCCGAGGGCAGCCAGCCCATGCGGATCGCCCGCAGGTTGTAGTCCGCGAGGCTGCCGCGGTACTTCTCGGGGTCGGCAAGCGGGCTGAGGATTTCGCTGACATCGAGCTTCTCGTAGCGCCACTGGTCGGAGTTGAAATACCAGAACGAGGTGCCGTTCATCTGCCGTGGTGGACGGCTCCAGTCCAGTCCGAACGCGAGCGGCAGCCAGCCCGACTGGGGCCGCAGTTTTTCCTGTCCCACATAGTGGGCCCAGCCGCCGCCGGTCTGGCCGACGCAACCGCACATGACCACCAGGTTGATCAACCCGCGGTAGTTCATGTCGTTGTGATACCAGTGATTCATTCCCGCGCCGACGATGATCATGGAACGTCCACGCGTTTTATGCGCGGTGCGTCCGAACTCGCGCCCGATTTCGATGATCTGTGCGCGCGGAACCCCGGTAATGCTCTCGGCCCAGGCTGGCGTGCCGGGTACGTCGTCATCGTAGCCGCGTGCCACATAATCGCCGCCGAAGCCGCGATCCAGCCCGTACTGCGCGAGCTGCAGGTCATAGACCGTCGCCACATGCCATGTCTCGCCGTTGGCCATGCGCAAGGTGCGGGCCGGAATATTGCGGCGCAGCACGTCCTGCTGCACGTTGGCATTCCACTTTTCGTGCATCACGCCGCCGAAATAGGGAAAGGCGACCGCCACGATTTCATCGCTGCAGCCCTCGAGGCTCAGGCGCAGCCGTGTTGCATCTCCGGCGCTGGACTTCTCCTCGATGTTCCATTTGCCGTCCTCGCCCCAGCGGAATCCGACCGAACCGGTGGGCACCACGATCGCATCGCTCAACTCGTCCCAGGCAAGTGTTTTCCATTCGGGATTGTTGCTCTCGGTACAGTTGGCCAGGTCGCTGGCGCGCAGGTAGCGGCCGCTGACGAAGCCGCCGTCGGCGCGCGGTTCGAGCCGCACCAGCAGCGGCATGTCGGAGTATTGCCGGCAGTAGGCGCGGAAATACTCGGAAGGCTCATCGAGATGAAACTCGCGCAGGATCACGTGCCCGAAGGCCATTGCCAGCGCAGCATCGGTACCCTGCTTGGGGTGCATCCATACGTCGCAGAGCTTGGCGACCTCGGCATAGTCGGGCGTGATTGCCACGGTCTTGGTGCCGTTGTAACGCGCCTCGGTGAAGAAATGCGCGTCCGGGGTCCGCGTTTGCGGCACGTTGGACCCCCAGGCGATCAGGTAGCGGCTGTTGTACCAGTCGGCCGACTCGGGCACGTCGGTCTGCTCGCCCCAGACCTGCGGCGAGGCCGGCGGCAGATCGCAGTACCAGTCGTAGAACGAAAGGCAGGTGCCGCCGAACAGCGAGAGGTAACGCGAACCCGCCGCATAGCTCACCATCGACATGGCCGGGATCGGCGAGAAGCCAATCACCCGGTCCGGCCCCCATTTCTTCGCGGTATACAGGTTGGAGGCCGCTATCAGTTCGTTTGCTTCCTCCCACCTGACCCGCACGAAGCCTCCCATGCCGCGCTTGGTCTTGTAGGCACGTGTCTTTTCCGGATCGCCGACGATGCTGGCCCAGGCATCCACCGGGGCGAGTGTACGACGCGCCTCACGCCACAGCCTCAGCAGCGCACCACGCAGCATCGGGTACTTCAGGCGGTTGGCGCTGTAAAGATACCAGGAATAGCTGGCGCCGCGCGGGCAGCCGCGCGGTTCGTGGTTGGGCAGATCCGGGCGGGTGCGCGGGTAATCGGTCTGCTGGGTTTCCCAGGTGACCAGCCCGTTCTTGACGTAGATCTTCCAGCTGCACGAACCGGTGCAGTTCACGCCGTGCGTGGAGCGCACGATCTTGTCGTGCTGCCAACGCGCACGGTAGGCGTTTTCCCAGCTGCGGTCATCGCTCTTCGTCACCCCGTGTCCGTCCGAGAACTCCGGGTCGCGCGGTTTGAGGAAATTGAGGCGATCGAGAAAGTAGCTCATGACAAGTCTCCAGATTCAGCTGGCACGCGACGCTCGACATCCCACAGCAGGGCGCCACGACGGGTGTAACAGTACCAGGTGATAAACAGGCAAGACGCGTAGAAGAGCAGAAAGCCGTGCAACGCGGCATCGACTTTTCCGGTCAGCGCAATCGCGGTGCCATAGCTCTTCGGTATGAAGAAGGCACCGTAGGCCGCGATGGCCGAGGTAAAGCCGATGATCGCGGCCGATTCCTTGTCGGACTGCTTCTGCTGTTCGGCCGGCGACAGCCCGGGACAGAGCTTCGCGACTTCCTTGCGCATGATCGCGGGGATCATCTGGAAGGTCGATGCATTGCCCACGCCGGTCACGAAGAACAGGAACAGGAAGCTGGCGAAGAAGCCCCAGAAGGCACCATCCTGCTCCTTGATGCCGAGAAAATAGAGCACTCCGCAAACACCGGCCATCATGCCGACGAATACCCATAAGGTCACGCGACCGCCGCCGTACCTGTCGGCAATCCCGCCGGTCAGCGAGCGTGACAGCGCCCCGACCAGCGGACCGAGGAACGCGTACTTCAGCACGATCACCTCGGGGAACTCGACCTTGGCCAGCAATGGAAAGCCCGCGGAAAAGCCGATGAACGAGCCGAAGGTTCCGGTGTAGAGCCAGCACATGATCCAGTTGTGCATGCGACGGAAGATCACCGCCTGGTCGGCGAAGGATGCCTTGGCAGAGGCCACATCGTTCATGCCGAACCAGGCTGCGAACGCCGAGGCGATGATGAACGGAACCCATATGAAGCCCGCGTTCTGCAGCCAGATCTGGCTGGTTTCGCCGTTCTGGGTCACGGTCTGCGGCGCGCCACCGAGCGCTCCAAACACGCCTGCCGTGATGATCATCGGCACCACGAACTGCACGACGCTGACACCGAGGTTGCCAAGCCCCGCGTTGAGCGCCAGCACGTGTCCCTTCTCGGCTTTGGGATAGAAGAACGAAATGTTCGACATCGACGAGGCAAAGTTGCCGCCACCCAGTCCGCAGGCAAGCGCAAGTCCCAGAAAGACCGCGTAGGGCGTGCCCGGATCGCGCACCGCGTACCCGATGCCGAGCGCTGGTATCAGCAGCGACCAAGTCGCCAGCGTGGTCCACATGCGACCACCAAAAATCGGGATCGTGAAACTGTAGAAGATACGCAATGTGGCGCCGGAGACCCCGGGCAATGCCGCCAGCCAGAACAATTGGTCGGTCGTGTAGGCGAAGCCGATCAGCGGCAGCTTGGCAACGATCGCCGACCACACCATCCAGACCGCGAACGAGAGCAGCAGCGCGGGAATCGAGATCAGCAGATTGCGCCGCGCGATCGAACGACCGCTCGCTTGCCAGAACGCAGGGTCCTCCGGTCGCCAGTCGGACAGCACATGGGATGGCGCCCGATGCTCTGGTTGCGCCTGTACGTGGATATCCTGCAACTCGGGGAAGGCCGGAAGGTCTTCCAGCGCCGTGCCGGTTGCCGCGCGCTCCATGCTGCGTACCGAAACATGCATCCAGACAGTCGAGACGGCAACAATCAGGAACAGCAGCATGAAACTGCTGCTCCAGACACCGGTCAGATCATTCAATGCGCCAAAGGCGATCGGCAGCAGGAATCCGCCCAGACCGCCGATCATCCCCACCAGACCGCCCACGGCGCCGACGTTTTTCGGGAAATAGACCGGGATGTGCTTGTACACCGCGGCCTTGCCCAGGCTCATGAAAAAGCCGAGCACGAAAATCAGCACGATAAAGGCTGGCAAGCCCATTTCGAGCGTGAAGCTGATCGGCCCGTCGATGCCGCGCACGACATACTGGGTGGGCGGGTACGACAACAGGAAGCAGCACAGCAACGACACCCCGAAAGTCCAGTACATGATGCGTCGCGCGCCGTACTGGTCGGACAGATGACCGCCGTAGGCACGGAAAATACTGGCTGGAATCGAGTAAAGCGCGCCGATCATGCCGGCGCTGCGGATATCCAGCCCGTACACGCCGATCAGGTAGTGCGGCAGCGTCAGCGCCAGCGCGACGAAGGCGCCGAACACGAAGAAGTAGTAGAGCGAGAAGCGCCACACCTGCACGTTCTTGAGCGGCTCGAGTTCGAGCCAGGCGCTGCGTGGCGTGATGCCCTTGCGCCGCTGCTCGACGACGACCGGGTCGTCCGTGGCCAGGAAGAAAAACAGGACACCCGTTACGACGATCACCACGGCCCATACCTGGGCAACCATTTCCCACCCGGCGGCGACCATCAAGAAGGGGGCGCAGAATTTGGTTACCGCGGCCCCGACGTTGCCGGCCCCGAAGATGCCAAGCGCGGTACCTTGTTTGGAGGCCGGGTACCAGCGCGAGACATACGCAATGCCGACGGCAAAGGAGCCGCCCGCGAGCCCGACGCCGAGCGCGACAAGAAGGAATTGCGTGTAGGTCTCGGCCCAGACCAGCGCCCAGGTCGCGATGCCGGCCGCGATCATGACGAGCGGCAGTATCTTGTGACCGCCGTAACGGTCGGCCCACACGCCGAGCACGATGCGCACCAGCGATCCGGTCAGGATGGGCGTTCCCACCAGCAGGCCGAACTGGGTTTCCGAGAGACCGAGATTCTGTTTGATCTGGATACCGATGATCGAAAAGATGGTCCAGACCGCAAAACAGACCGTGAAGGCCACGGTGGACAGGCTGAGGGCGCGTGTGCGTCCCTCATGAAGCACTTCCCCAACCATTGTTGCCTCCGTTTGGGCGCTGGCTTGTGATCCTCTTCCCGGGGTGTGAATGCCGGTACAGGAAGAGCTTGCAAATTTTCGGAATGATTCGCTTGCGACGTCATGATCTGCATCAGGGTTTGTAGCTAACACCGATTAGGTGGCTATCCCCTTCGGCCGCATCGAGCTCGGGGGAAAACAGGCGACGTGCTTGAACCCGAACCGATGACGACGTGGCGTGGAATGTTCAGCCGCGGACGCTGGTGCGATACGCAGCGCCCGGGTGCTGCCGTGTGCGCGCCGGCTGTTAGCGGCGACGCTCGGGGCCGCGAAAGGCGGCGCTGTCGATCAGGGCCGCGACCAGCTCTTCACGGGAAGCCCGCGGGTTCAGCGCCAGCCATGCGGCGATCGCCGCGCACACATGGGCGCAACCGATGCTGGCGCCGGCGATGCGCGCCTCGGGCGCCTTTACATGAGCGCCGAAGTCGGCTTGCGCGGTGCCCAGCCATGAATGCTGATCCTGCGCGCAGCGCGCATCGCCGGTGGCACGGATCACGTCCTCGTAGGCGGCGGGAAACACCGGCTCGCCACGCGCCGGCGAGGCTGCCACCAGCACCACGCCGCGGGCACGGGCGCGGGCACAGGCATTGCGCAGCGCGGTGCGATCCTCGCGCAAGCCAAAGCTCAGGTTGATCACCCGCACCTGCTGCTCCAGCAGCCAGTCGATGCCGCTCGCGGCTTGGGCCGCGCTGGTGCGCAGATCGTCGAAGAATATCCGCGCATCGAGCAATTGTGCAGCGGCGCTGCGGATGATCACTGCCGCGATCCCGCTGCCATGACCGAGCCGGTCGCGGGCGCCGCCTCGTGTCTGTCCGACGTCCTGGCCAAAGGGCGGGAAGTCGGCGGCGTGCAGCACGCGCCGGCGCGTGGCGTCATTTATGCCGCTGTCGAGCACGCCGACACGGATCACGGCGCAATTTGCCGCAGCACGCCATCACGCATTTCGAGCAGCAGGTCGGTGTTCTCGAGCGGGCGCTCGCGATGGCTGATGATCAGTCGGGTGGTGGACGGGAACAGGCGATCGAGCTCGCCCATGAGCAGTGCTTCGGCATCGTTGTCCACCGCCGAGGTGGCTTCATCGAACACGATCAGCAGCGGATGCTGCAGCAGCGCGCGGGCAATCGCGATGCGCTGCCTTTCGCCACCGGAGAGGCGCGCGCCGCGCTCGCCGATCGCGGTGTCCAGTCCCTGCGGCAGCCGGGCAACGAGCTCATCGAGATTGGCGAGCTGCACCGCGCGCCGCACGCTGGCAGCGTCTGCCGCGGGATTGGCGTAGCGGATGTTCTCGCGCATGCTGCCGCGAAACAGCACGATATCCTGGGCCACGAAAGCCACCCGGCGGCGCCAGCCGGCGAGCTCCAGTTCGCGCAGATCCACGCCACCGATGCGGATGCAGCCTTCCACCGGATCGTAATGCCGCAGCAGCAGATCGAGCAGCGTGGTCTTGCCGCTGCCGGAGGGACCGCACAGGCCGATTTTCTTGCCTGGCGGCAGGCACACACTGGCATGACGCAACACGAATTCCCCGCTCCCGGGATAACGGAACCCGAGATCCTCGAGCCGGATCTCGACGGCCGCCCCGTCGTGCGGCGCGATGGTGCCGGTGGCATCGACATCGGGCCTGGCGGTGGTCAGGAAGCGCACCCGTTCGGCGCTGACGCGGACCCGGTTCAGGGCCATGTACACGCCGAGCAGGCTCTGCACCGGTCCCATCGCCATTCCCAGGTAGGTGCTGAAGGCGATCAGCGAGCCGAGCGCCATGCTCCCCTGGATCACCTGGTAACCACCGGCGATGAATACCGTTGCCCGCAGGGCCGAGGTGAGATTGGAGGGCACCGCCGAGGTGGCGAACTCGGTCAGTTGCAGGGCGAGCAGATCCTTCAGGTAGGCGCGGTTGAATTGTCCCAGGCGTTGCTGTTCGCGCTCCGTCGCCGCCACCCCCTGGATATATTTGATCGCGGGCAGCGTTTCCATCAGGAACGCCGACAGGTCGGCCGAGCGCTCGCGCACCCGGCGCACCCCGTCGCGCACGCGTTCGCGCATGAAACGCAGGTAAAGCCATTGTATCGGCACCAGTGTCAGCACCAGCAGGCTCAGTTGCGGGCTCAGGTACAGCATGAACGCGACCGTGCCAAGCAGGCCGAACACGCCGCTGATGCCGGCGAACAGGCTGTCGATCGAGAAGCGCTGGATCTCGGCCACGTCGCCATCGAGGCGTGACAGGATATCGCCGCCGCGGTTGCGGGCGTAGAAGGCCGGTGACAGGCGCTGCAGGTGCGCGAACACGCTTTCGCGTATGGCGAACAGGATGCGTGCCGAAACGCGGGTGTAAAAATAGCGGTTGATGCCGCCGAGCAGCGAGGCCGCGAGACCGATCACGAAAATCAGGATCGCGAACTGGAGCAGTTTCGGGAAGTCGCGCGCTATCAGTCCGTCATCGATCAGCAGCTTGGTGATGAAGGGCTGCACCAGCGCCAGCGCGGAGACGCCGAGCGACAGGCCCAGCAGCGCGGCAATCGCCGCGCGCTGCGGACGCAGGAAGCTGCCGAGCCATGTCCACTCGATACCCGCCAGCGGGCGCATCAGGGAAGGCGTGCGAACACCTGCGCCGTGGAGAGACTCATATCACCGCCGGGCAACTCGATATTGCCGAGTTTCTGCAGCGTGTCGGCATCATGGATCGCGATATCGTTGAACGTGCCCGCGAGGTAGACCTTGCTGCCATCGGTGGAGAAATTGAGGCAGTAGTAGCTGTGATCGAGGTCGACCGACATCAGTTCCTTCTGCTGGCTCACATCGTATTTCTTGAGCTGCGTGAGTACGGCGTAGAACTGGTTCCTGTCGCCGGGGCGCGTCATTCCGGAGAACAGCACCACCTCGAGAGGGCCGAAATCGCGCGACTCGGCCTCGCCCGTCGCGAGATCGATCCGCTCGAAACCCCACATGATGCGCGCGGTATCCATGTTGCGCGTGTCATCGGTGAAGCGTGCCGCGGTGTACAAGCGGATGAACTCGTTCGATTGCGAACCTATGGGCCAGATCGACAGCACGTCGCGCTGGCCCTGGAGCGGATCCTCGGCGTGGAGGCTTGCGATCTTCACCGTGGTCTCGCCGGTCTGCATGTTCATCGCGAACACGTCCTGCCCGCCGAGATACAGCGTCTTGCCGTCGGCTGCGGGAATCAGCAGGATGACCTGGCGCGGCGCCGGGAAGGTGCGCACCGGCTTGGCATCGAGTCCGTCGGCGACCTTGTATACCGCGATCCGCGCATCCATGACTTCGTAGCGATCGGGCAGCAGGCGCACCGGGTTCTGGTGCGTGTAGACCTCGGTGCCATCGGTACTGACCGCCAGCGAGCCTATCGATTTCACGCGCACGTTGCCCGCGGACTGGATCGCGGAGAAAGTGAGTTCGCAGGTATCGAGATTCACGCCATACACATTCTCGAACTGGTTGCTGATCACGTAGGCAGTGTGCTTGTCGGGCGCCATGGCGACGGTTCCGCTGCCGTATTTTCCCGGCAGCTCGCAGCTGCGCAGGACCTTGCGGTCGGTGAGATCGACCAGGTGCAGGTTGTTCGGCTTGTTCGCGACCACCATCAGATCGTGCACGGACGATTGCGCGGAGCCCTTGCCGGAGCAGGCGCCCGCGGCGATCGACAGTGCCAGCACCGGGACCAGGCGCGCGTATTTCGAAAGCAGCTTGGGAGAACTGGACATGGCTGGCTCCTTTCAATCCTTGGCCTTGGGGAAAACCGCATCGAGATTGCGCCAGTCCTTGCCCGCCGAGGGCGCATTTGCATCCCAGTCGGGGTAGGTGTTCATCAGGTCGGGCACCTGCGCCGGCCACCAGCAGGGGTCGGCGCAACCGTAGAGGTCGGCCTCCATCGGCTGGCACAGGCCAGCCACGCTGCCGAAAGCATCGACCTCCCAGCCCGGATCGGTGGTCGAGGTGCAGCCGACCACGGTCTGCATTGCAACGACTTCCTGCACGTCATCCGTGCCGGTTGCCGCGTCCAAAAGCTTTGCCTTGGCGTTGAGCGCCTTGAGGTGTTTCATTGACGTGCCCTCCGCGGGGAAAGGAATGTGTCGAAGAATCCCGGGTTGCCCGCGAGAATCCGTGTGTAGACCGTGAGGCCGAAATCCACCCAGTCGCGCAGCAGGTCGCAGTAGTGGTAGACCGGTTGCGCGGGGTCGTTGTAGCGCTGGTAGCTCTCGTGATAGCAGCCGCCCGAGCACAGGTTGCGGATGCGGCAGGTGTTGCAGCCGGTATTGCCGCGATCGAGCCGCTGACCCAGAAAATCCGCCAGTCCCTCGCGATCGAGTCCGCTGTCCACGTTGCCGAAGGTCGGCAGCTCCGAGCCGGTGAAGCGATGACACAGGTTCACGCCGCCGTTCTTGTCCACCGCGACCATCGAGTAGCCGGCACCGCAGGGCAGCGCCTTCTTGGTGCCTTCGTGGATATCGGTCAGCAACTGGTGCAGGTTGGAAAAGCCGATGCTGCGGTTCTCGAGCGCTGCCTCGAGGTAGCGCTCGCCGAGCCTTTTCATGTCGGCGAATACCGCGGCGAGTTCGTGTTCGTCGAGGTTGAAATCGGCGATGTCGCCGGCGGTGACCGGCGCGAAACCGACCTCGGCGAAACCGAGTTCGTTGAACAGGTGATCCCAGATGCCGATCACGTCGGTAGTGCCGTGGGTCAGGGTTACCCGAGCGCCGACCGGGCGGGCGCGATAACTGCCAAGCAACAGGCGCACCTTGCGTGCCACGGTTTCATAGCTGCCCTTGCCGCCGACCGTGATGCGGTTGCGATCGTGCACCGCCTTGGGTCCGTCGATGCTCACCGCGATGCCGAATCGGTGCGCACCGAGCCACGCGATGGTTTTTTCGTCGAGCAGGGTGGCATTGGTGGTGAGCGAGAAATCGACCCGTTTGCCGATTTCCGCAAATCGCTTTTCCGCGAACTCGACCACCTCGCGAATCAGCGCCAGGTTGGTCAGTGGCTCGCCGCCAAAGAACACGATGTTGTAGCGCTCCTGCGCGGGTGACTCGCGCAGCAGCATCTCGATCGACTGCACCGCGGTGGCGAGGCTCATCTTCTCGCCCTTGTCGGGCGTGCTCAGATCCTCCTTGTAGCAGTAGGTGCAACTCAGGTTGCAGCCGGTATTGACGTTGAGTACCACGGTGGTGAGCGGGATGCGACTCACCCTGGCATGCTGCGTCGTGCTGCGGCATGCGGCGCCGTCGCTGACGATATCGAGATCCTGCAATTCCTCCAGCGCCGAAGCCACTTCACTGCTGCCGAAGCGTGCGCCGAGTTCCTGTTGCAACTCGGCCAGCGAGGCCGGTGCGCGGCCACGCAGTGCCGCGATCACCGCCGCGGACAGCGGATCGGCCTCGAACAGCGCGCTGCTCGGGACATGGAACAGCAGGCGCCGTGCCTGGAGTTCGATCTCGTGCACATTGTGCGCCTGCAGTTTGAACACGCTACCCATGGCTGTATACCTGTTCAGCGGATCGGGGGATTGTTCCAGCGCTGCACCGTGACCAGCAAACGCCCCTCGCCCTGCAGCGTGCGTTCCCCATCCTGGACACTGGCAACGACCTTCAGGTTGCCGGCGTTGTTGGTCTGGTACTTGCGCGCCGGGTTGGGGCCGGCGGCCGCCGGCGTGAACACGCCGCTGTCCTTGTCCATGACGCCGGCGAATTTCACATCGTTGTCCGAAGCGGCCTTTTCATCCCAGGGCGCCACTGCCCACTCGGCCGCGACCACGCCGATGCGCATATCGTCCGCCGTACCCGGTTCGCCATCCGCTCCATTGGCCAGCGCGATGGCCTCGAAGGTGGCGCGCACCTTGTCCTGCGAGCCCTCCGATCCGCCAACGCGTCCAACCGCGTAAGCCGGCGTTACCTCGATCCGGTCGATCTGCGTGTACACGGTGAGCGCATTCCCGAGCGTGGCGTTGCCGACGCGCACGGCACGGGGACCGGTCGCTGCGCCGGCCTCGGCGCTGACCGTCACGACCATCCGCTCCGCGTCGCTGCTGACGACCTCGTCGACACGGATGCCCTTGCCGAAATCGGGTTTCCCGGCCAGTCCCGCGCCAGCCAGGACCAGCGTCTGGGTGCCACCCTGGCGCAGGTGCGCCGGAGCGAGCGCCAGCAGCTGCGGCTTGCCGCTGATTTTCCATGCCTCGATGTCGACACCGAATTCCTCGCGCTCGCGCTGGAACATCCGGCCCTCGAGTTGCGCGCCATCTTCGGTTGCGGCCAGTACCTGTTTGTAGGCGACGCCGTTGGCGTCGATGCTGGCGCGCCATTCGTAACCGGTGTAGACGATGGCGCTGCCGGTTCCGCTCAGATCCTCGCCGTCGGCGAACTGTCCTTGCAGATCGATGCGGAAATTGTCCGCGCCGTCCGCGGTGGCGGTCATCAGTGCGTCGAAATCTCCCTTGCCGGGCATATGACCGGCAAGCCGCCAGCGGCCCTCGAGCGCGGGTTTGGTGGCCTTCTGCCAGTCCGACCACTCGGCGGTCTCGTAAGGATAGGTTTTGCTCAGCAGGGGCACGATCGTATCGAGTCCGGTACCGAGCCAGTCCCGATCGCGCCCGCCGGCCGAGTATTCGGAGGTCGGGAACTGCGCCAGGTGAAAATGCACCAGGTCACGCCACTCGGCCTCGGAGCGCCGCTGCAGGCCCACGCGTGACTCCGCGTGGCAACGCGCGCACATGACCGCGTACTCCGGATCCTCGGGCACGTCGATGGTGTTGTGCCGCTGCTCGAGGCTGTAGCGGTAGCGGGCGGATTCCGCCGGTGCGAGGCCCTTGGTGTCGGCGAAGTATTTGACCAGCGTACGCATCACGTCCTCGGGACTTGCGCCATCGGGGTCGGTGAACGGGGACTTGTGCAGCACATGCATGCGCGTCAGCGTCATCTGCCAGCCTTCCGGCGTCTTGCGCTGCTGCTGCATGCGCGTGAGGCCCGCGTCCGGCTTCTCCACCGGCAAGTGACAGCCGGCGCAGTTCAAATGGATCAGCTCTTCAGGGGTGGATGCCTGCGGTGCCGGGCAGGCAAGGGCACAGCCCAGTGCCAGTGCCGCGAGGGCGCAATTCATTTTTTGCACGGTCTGCCTCCGTTGATCGGTCGCCAGGGGGCGCCAGTAAAATGGTTCGATTGACGCATACTATAGAAAAATACAGGTTTGTCACCGCGCCGCACCCGGAACCCGTCCGTGCTCGATCAGCCGCGGGAATGGCTGCAACGCGAGATCGAGCATCGGTCCGGTTTCTGCCTTCCAGGGCTTGCGGTAACCGACGAATACGGTGTGCCCCTCGACCGAGGCGGCAACAAACAATGCGAGTCGACTGACCTGTACCGGCGTCGACGCCGCGTTGGTGCGCACCATGGTTTCGCCGGCAACATTCAGGTTCATGCGATCCTCAGCCAGCGGCCTCGAGTTGCGCGATCATGGCCTCGCGCATGCGGAATTTCTGGATCTTCCCGGTAACTGTCATCGGGAATTCATCCACGAAGCGGATGTACTGCGGCACCTTGAAATGCGTGATCTGCTTGCGGCAGAAGGCCTTGAGCTGTTCGGCATCGAGCATCGCACCGGGCCGTGGCTTGATCCACGCGCAGACCTGCTCGCCGTATTTTTCATCCGGTATGCCGAACACCTGCACATCCTGGATATCGGGGTGCGTGTAGAGGAACTCCTCGACCTCGCGCGGGTAGATGTTCTCGCCGCCGCGGATGATCATATCCTTGATGCGTCCGGTGATCGCGGTGTAGCCCTCGTCGTCCATCACGCCGATATCGCCCGAGTGCAGCCAGCCGTCGCGGTCGATGGTCTCGCGGGTGCGCTCCTCGTCGTCCCAGTAACCGTGCATCACGCCGTAGCCACGGCAGCAGATCTCGCCCTTCTCGCCCGTCGGCACCACCGCGCCTTCGCCGTCGATGATCCTGATCTCGCAATGCGCCGCCGGGCGCCCAACGGTTGCCACGCGCTTGGCGATCGGGTCGTCCGCTCCGGTCATGTGATTCACCGGGCTGGTCTCGGTCTGCCCGTAGGCGATCAGCACGTCGCGCATGTGCATGCGCTCGAGCACCTTGTTCATGACCTCGACCGGGCAGGGTGCGCCGGCCATGATGCCGGTGCGCAGGCTGCCCAGATCGAACTCGCCGAAACGCGGGTGTTCGAGCTCCGCGATGAACATCGTCGGCACGCCATGCAGCGCGGTACAGCGCTCCTCGGCCACCGCCTGCAGCGTGGCCAGCGGTTCGAAGGCCTCGCCCGGAAATACCGCGGTCGAGCCGTGCGTGATACAGGCCAGGTTGCCCATCACCATGCCGAAACAATGGTAGAGCGGCACCGGAATGCACAGGCGATCGTGCGCGCCGAGGCGCATGCCGTCGCCGACGATCTTGCCGTTGTTGAGGATGTTGCGATGGCTCAGCGTCGCGCCCTTGGGGTTGCCCGTGGTGCCGCTGGTGAACTGGATATTGATCGCATCCGTGGGTTCGAGTGTTGCGGCAATGGCGGCGAGACGGGTGCGATCCGCGGCATTCGGTGCGCGGCGCAGCGCGCCGAAATTGAACATGCCTGCGCTCTCGTCATCGCCGAGGCGGATCACGGTTTTCAGGTGCGGCAGCTTGTGCGAGTCGAGCTGGCCGGGCGCCGCGCGCGCAAGTTCCGGCGCCAGGGTCTGCAGCATGTCGAGGTAATCGCTGCTCTTGAACCGCGCGGCCGTGATCAGCGCCTTGCATTGCACCTTGTTCAGCGCGTATTCGAGTTCGTAGAGGCGGTAGGCGGGATTGAGGCAGACCATGATTGCGCCGATACGCGCGGTGGCGAACTGCGTCAGGCACCACTCGACGCAGTTGGGTGCCCATATCCCGACCCGGTCACCGGCCTCGATGCCGAGGTGCACCAGGCCCGCGGCGAGGCTGTCGACCTGCTCCAGATACTCGGCGTAGGTCCAGCGGATGCCCTGGTGGCGCACGATCAGCGCGACATGCTCCGGGTGGCGTTGTGCGGTGTTGCCCAGTGCCTCGCCGATGGTCAACTCGAGCAGCGGCTGATCGTGCGCTCCGCTGGCCTGACTGGTGCTCAACTTCATGCTTTTTCCCGCTTCGCGAAGCCCGCCATTGCCCGCTCCCCTCAGCTCTTGCCCCACTCGCGATCGCGCAGTTCGATGCGCCGGATCTTGCCGCTCACGGTCTTTGGCAACTCGTCGACAAACTCGATCTTGCGCGGGTACTTGTAGGGTGCGGTGACCGATTTCACATGCTCCTGCAGTTCCACCGCGAGTGCCTCGCTGGCGCGGTAACCGGGTGCGAGCACCACGAAGGCCTTGACCACTTCGCCCCGTTTCTCGTCCGGGCTCGATACCACCGCCGACTCGGCCACCGCCGCGTGCTCGATCAGCGCGCTCTCGACCTCGAACGGACCGATGCGATAACCCGCCGAGAGAATCACGTCATCGGAGCGCCCCACGAACCAGAAATAGCCGTCGGCATCGACCGTGGCGCGATCACCGGTCAGGTACCAGTCGCCGCGGAAGCTGGCCGCGGTTTTTTCCGGGTTGCCCTTGTATTCCAGGAACAAGCCCAGCGGGCGTTGCGGTTTGACCCGCACCGCGACGTCGCCTTCGCGATCGGGAGGAAGAATCGAGCCATCGGCATCGATCACCGCGAGATCGATGCCGGGCGCCGGTTTGCCCATCGAACCGAAGCGCGGCTCGAAGCCGGGGAAGTTGCCACACAGGATCACGGTCTCGGTTTGCCCGTAGCCGTCGCGTATGGTCAGCCCGGTGGCGCGGCGCCAGGACACGATGACTTCCGGGTTGAGCGGCTCGCCCGCACCGACACAGTGGCGCAGGGCCGGGAAGCGGTAGCTCGCGAGATCCTCGAGCACGAACATGCGGTAGATGGTCGGGGCGCCGCAAAATGTGGTGACCGGATATTTCGCCAGCAGCTCGAGTGTACGTTTGGCACTGAAGCCCGTGGTCTGGTGCACGAACACCGCCGCGCCGCAATTCCACGGCCCGAAGTAACTGCTCCATGCGGCTTTTGCCCAGCCGGTGTCGCTGCAGTTCCAGTGCAGATCCGTCGCTCCGAGATCGAGCCAGTAGCGCCCCGTGGTCTGGTGCGCGAGTCCGTAGCCGTGGCTGTGGATGCACATCTTCGGGTAACCGGTAGTGCCCGAGGTGAAGTAACAGAGTGCCTCGTCGTCGGCGGCACTATCGATGGTCGCGAACTGTGTCGAAGCCGCGCTGGCCGCCGCGCGATAGTCCACCCAGCCCTCGCGCGCCCCGTCGATCAGCACCCGCGCCACGAGGCTCGGGCACTGCGCGGCAAGCTGATCGACCTTCGCGGCGTTGGCACTGTCGGTGACGATACAGGTGGCTGCGGAGGCGCCGATGCGATAAGCGATATCGCGCGCCGCAAGCTGGGTGGTGCCGGGGCTGATCACCGCACCCATGCGCAGGCACGCGCTCAGCACTTCCCACCAGGCGATCTCACGTCCGAGCACCATCACCACGCGGTCGCCGGCCTGCACGCCGGCATCGCGCAGCAGGTTGGCGACGCGGCACGAAGCCTCGGCCATTTGACCAAAGCTGCGGTGTTCTTCGTTGCCCTGGTCATCGACCCACAGCAGCGCAAGCTTGTCCGGTCCGGCGCTGGCGTGACGGTCGATCACGTCACGTGCAAAATTGAAGCGCGGCGGACAGTTCCAGCGGAACTCCCGGCGCGCGGTTTCGTAGTCGTTTGACGCGGTTGTCGTTTGCATGCTGCCGGTACTGTTATGCGCTGTTGCGGCCGACATTCGAGATACTGTCAGGCCCGATCCCGACCCGCAGCACGGACCGCAGGTCGGGGATACTCGCTCTTCCCGGGCCGAAACCCGAGTGACGACAGTCCTGGTTTACGCGCCCCACTTGTAACGCAGTGATACGCCCCACCAGCGCGGGCGGCCGTAGTACTGTTCCGTCATGTCGAATACGCCCGGGCCGGAGAGATCGAAAGTCTGCACCAGGTATTCCTCGTCGAGCAGGTTGTCGACGAAGGCCGATGCGGTCCACTGCTTGTTGCAGTCGGTATAGCTGATCGATGTATTGACAATCGAGTAGCCGTTCTCGCGCACGGTTTCGGCGCCGGTCAGCGCGAAGAAGTGCTCGCTGCGGTACTGCCAGTCGCTCTGTACCGCGAGCGTGCCGTTCAGCGCGGACCATTCATAGCGCGCCATCGCGTTCCACATCCACTTCGGCGACTGTACGGACGGCACGTCACCGCTCGGCAACTCGACATCGATATCGTTGTAGGCGCCACCGAGCAACAGATCCATCCCGTCGATCGGACTCGCGATAAGTTCCAGTTCCGCGCCCTTGCTGGTGGCATCGGTGTTGAAAGTGATGGTGTCGATGCCGACGATGTAGAACGCCTGGTAGTCCTTGTAATCGTAATAGTAGGTGGCGCCATTGACGCGCGCGCGACCGTCGAAGTACGTGCCCTTGAAGCCGACCTCGACCGCGTCGAGCTTCTCCGGTTCGTAGGAGAACGTGGCGTCGTTGTAGTCGAGTGGCGGTGTCAGCGGGAAGATCGGCGCATTGAAGCCGCCGCCGCGCACGCCGCGGTTGAGGCTGGTATAAACCAGCAGGTCGTCGTTCGGTGTCCAGTTGAGCTGCACCCGCCCCGACCACTCGTCGTCGTTGCGGTCGCCCTCGTAGCTTGCCAGCGTGAAGCGGTTGGCGAGGTTCGAGGCGGCGTCGAAATCGTGCGCAATCGGATCCAGAAAATCGTAGATGCTCGTCTTGTACTTGAAGTCGTTTTCGTCCTTGATCAGGCGCAGCCCCCCGATCAGTGTCCATTGATCGCTGAGCTGGTACTCGAGATGGCCGAAGCCGGAGTACGATTCCAGTTCGCGCGTATAGGGGTTCAGCAGGCCGGCTTCGGCACCCGGGGTTGTGGCCGGCCCGACAAACGGGTCGGAGATCGCGCCGTTGTTGTCGTTGATGTCGAGCTTGAGGTAATAAAGCCCCGCGACCCATTTCAGCCTGTCGGTATCGCCATCGAGTCGCAACTCCTGGGAAGTCTGCTCTGCGCCCGTATTCAGGAAGAAGTTGAAGAACGACACCGGCGAGGCATCGGAATCCTCGATATAGTGGCGATGCACGTTCGAACGGTCGCTGATCGAGGTCAGGTTAAGGTCGCCGATCTGCCACTTCAGGGTCAGCGTGAGACCGTCGGTGTCCAGATCATTGAAGCCGTCGCGGTCGTAATCGCCGCCGTAGGGGTTGCCATCATGATCCCGATAGCCGTTCAGGATCGGATTGAAGCGCGGTGGCGTCAGTTTTCCGGGAATCAGCGAAGTCACGTTTTCGAAAAATCCGGAATCGATTTCCTGTTCCGACTTGCGCCCGCTCAGCAGGATCTGCAGGTCCTCGGTCGGGTCCCACAAGAATTGGAGACGGTAGCTCTGGTCGTCGGCATTGTTCAGATCGGTGCCGGTGTAACGGTTCCTGACATAGCCGTCGCTCTTGACGTAGGCGCCGGAGAAACGCGCCGCAAGGGTGTCGGTGATACCGCCGCCGATCGCGCCCTCCGCCTTGTACTGGTCGTAATCGCCGATGGTGCCTTTCACGTAGCCGCTGAAATCCTGGCTGGGCTTGTTCGAGATGAAGTGGGCAAGGCCACCGGTTGCATTGCGCCCGAACAGGGTGCCCTGCGGGCCGCGCAGGATCTCCACCCGCTCCATGTCATAGAGCTGGAAGCCGGCGCCGGACATCTGGCTGATATAGACCTCGTCGAGGTACAGCGCGACAGGGCTCTCGACGTTGGTGGTGAAGTCGCTGCTCGCCACACCGCGGATCGCAATCGCGTAGTTGGCCTCGCCGTTGGGCTGGATGGTGGATACACCGGGCGCCATCGCGGTAACCTGCTGGGCATTGGCGAAACCGAGTTGCTCCATCTGCTCGCCGCTGAAGGCGCTCATCGCGATACCGACATCCTGCACGCTCTGCTCGCGCTTTTGCGCGGTCACGGTGATTTCATCGAGTATCTGTGCCTGCAACAGGCCGGGCAGCAGAGCCATGGCAATGGTGCTGGCAAGGAGCTTTGGTTTGAAAGATGACATGTGGCTGGGCCTCCGCGGTTGTCGTTGCTCTGGTATTGCTTGTTGTTCGGACCACACGCGCCTGAGGACGCCCCGCGGCCAATATGAGTCAATCGATCGGAAGGGTAAGCGAAACCGGTACGCTTGCCAACTGCCCGAAAGCAGCAGGTTGAATGCTACGAAAGTAGCAGGCGCTACCCTGCCACGGTACGATGCGGTGCTATCGGGGAAGCGTTACCATGGATCCGGCAGATGAATCTGTTTATGGTGCGGGGAGCGCCCCGTGTTCCCCGATAACACTCTGGAGGTACCGACAATGACCGTAGCAATGAACGATCTCAATACCATCCGTCCGGCCACCCGCGAGTTCCTTGGTGCCAGTCACCGCAATCTGATCGGCGGTGAGTGGGTGGCGGCCGCAGCGGAAAAAACCCTGGCGGTGTTCGATCCCGCGACCGGTCTCGAGGTCGCGCGGGTGGCCGAAAGCGATGCCCCCGATATCGATCGCGCGGTCGCCGCGGCCCGCCGTGCCTTCGAGGACCCGGCCTGGCGCGACATGAAACCAGCGGTGCGCGAGCGCCTGATCCACCGCCTGGCTGACCTGATGGAGCAGCATATCGATACCCTGGCCGAACTCGAGTCGATCGACAACGGCAAGAACGTGGCCATCGCCAAGGCCGTCGATATCACCTGTGCGATCGACTGCTTCCGGTTCATGGCCGGCATGCCCTCGAAGCTGCAGGGCAGTACGCTGCGGCCTTCGGTGCCGTTCAACCCGGACGGCAAGTTCTTTGCTTTTGCCAACCCGGTGCCGGTCGGCGTGGTCGGCGCGATCATTCCGTGGAATTTCCCGATCCTGATGATTGCCTGGAAGCTGGCGCCGGCATTCGCGGCCGGCTGCACCGTGGTATTGAAACCTGCCGAGGAAACGCCGCTGACGGCGCTCTTCATCGGTCGCCTGGCGCTGGAAGCCGGCTTCCCCGCCGGGGTGCTCAATATCGTGACCGGTTACGGACATACCGCGGGCGCGGCCCTGTCCTCGCACCGCGGTGTCGACAAGGTTGCGTTCACCGGTTCCACCGAAGTCGGCAAGCTGATCATCCAGGCGGCAACCGGCAACCTCAAGAAAGTGACCCTCGAACTGGGCGGCAAATCACCGGCGATCGTGTTCCCCGATGCGGATCCCGCGGTGGCGATTCCGGGTGCCGCGAGCGGGATCTTTTTCAACCACGGCCAGACCTGCTGCGCCGGTTCCCGCCTCTACGTCCACAAGTCGCGCTTTGACGAGATCATCGACGGTGTGGCCAATATCGCGAAGAGCATGAAGGTCGGTCCCGGTCTCGATCCGGGCACCGAGATCGGGCCGATGGTCTCGAAGATCCAGCAGGAGCGGGTGTGCAAATACATCGCCTCGGGTGTGGAGCAGGGCGCGGAACTGGTGGCCGGCGGCGATCGTCCCGACAGCAACGGTTACTTCGTCAATCCCACGGTGTTCGTGAACACCCGCAACGACATGAAGATCGTGCGCGAGGAGATCTTCGGACCGGTGCTGGTGGCGATGCCCTATGATGACATCGAGGACGTGATTGCCGCGGCCAACGATACGCCCTACGGGCTCGGTGCCAGCATATGGTCGCGTGACGTCAGCACCGTTCATCGTATTGCCCCGCGCATCAAGGCCGGAACGGTGTGGGTCAATTGCCACAACGTGATCGACGCGGCGCTGCCGTTTGGCGGTTTCAAGGAATCCGGCTGGGGACGCGAGAACGGCGTCGATGCGGTCAGGGCCTACACCGAGACCCAGACCATCTGCATCGCACTGTGAATTACTGGTGAATCGCACCCCGCTATTTCGGGGTGCGCACAAATCGACTTATGATGGGGCTCTGGAGCCCCATTTTTTTGCGCAGCGATGAGCGCTACGAGCGCCGCTGCGGCGGCGTCCTTGCGGATCGAGGAGTCATGCATGGTGGATTGGTTATGCGGTTTCGCGCTGCTCGCGGGACTGTTTTGTGCGCCTTCCGATGCCACGCTCAGCGCTTATGTCGAGGGTGAGGCCGTTTATCTGGCGCCGCTTGAGGTCGTGCGTATCGAAAGTCTCGAGGCGCGTCGTGGCGATCAGGTCAAGGCCGGCGATGTGCTGGCGATCATGGATGCCGCCGACGCGCGTTTTGCGCTGGAGGCCGCGAGCGCGCGCCATGCCGAGTCGCGGGCGCGCTTCGACAACCTCACCACCGGCAAGCGCTCCGAGGAGATCGCCGTCATCGAGGCCAACCGCGCTGCCGCCAGGGCGGATCTCGCCCAAAGCGAGCTCGATCTCGAGCGCGCAACCGACCTGGTGCGACGCAAGGTGCAGAGCCAGTCGGCGCTCGATCAGGCGCGCACCGCGCACGACGTGGCGCGCGCACGCCTGCGCGAGATCGATGCCAGCCTGCAGGTGGCCGGCATCGCCGCGCGGGTCCAGGAAATCGAGGCCGCGCGGCGGGTCGTGGAGGCCGCGGCAGCGGCGATGGCCGATGCCGAGTGGCGGCTGGAGCAACGCACCCTGCGGGCGCCGGCCGCCGGACGGGTCGAGGACATCATCCGCTATGCGGGCGAAATGGCAGGCCCGAGCGCCCCGGTGCTGAGCCTGCTGACACCGCTGAATCGCAAGCTCAAGCTGTTCGTTCCGCAATCGATGCTGAGCCGGGTCCGGATCGGCGATTTGCTCGGTCTGGGCTGTGACGGATGTGCGCCGGCGCTGCAGGCAAGAGTGAATTTCATCGCCAGTGGTCCCGAATTCACCCCGCCGGTGATCTACTCGGTGGAGAGTCGCCAGAAGCTGGTGGTGCTGGTCGAGGGGGAACTGCTCGGCGCTGCGCGGCAACTGGCGCCGGGCCAGATCGTCGATATCACGATCGGCGCCGGGCAGCAGCCATGAACGTGATCGATGTCAGCGGCCTGAGCAAGAGCTTTGGCGGCAAGACGGTCGTCGACAACATCGCGCTGCGCGTGCGCGAGCGCGAGATCGTCGGGTTTCTCGGGCCAAACGGCAGTGGCAAGACCACCACGATCCGCATGCTGTGCGGCCTGCTGCGTCCCGATACGGCGAGCGGCACCTGTCTCGGCTTCGATCTGCGCACCCAGGCGGGGAGCATCAAGCTCCAGACCGGTTACATGACGCAGCGCTTCTCGTTCTACGAGGACCTCACGATCGAGGAGAACCTGGATTTCGTCGCGCGCCTGTATGATCTGCGCCCGCGGCTGCAGAAAGTGGACGAGGCGTTGCACAGCATCGGATTGCAGCATCGTCGCCGGCAACTGGCCGGCTCGCTCTCGGGGGGCTGGAAACAGCGGCTCGCACTGGCAGCCTGCGTAATGCACAACCCGCGCCTGCTGTTGCTCGACGAACCGACCGCCGGCGTTGATCCCAAGGCGCGCCGCGAGTTCTGGGATGCCATTCACGACCTGTCCGACCAGGGTGTCACGGTGCTGGTATCCACCCATTACATGGACGAGGCCGAGCGTTGTCATCGCATCGTCTACATCATGGATGGCGAGATCCTGGCCGACGGCACCATCGGCGAACTGCTTGAAAACGCCGGACTGCACACCTTCACGGTCCAGGGCGGCGACATCGCACAGCTGCGCGTGGCGCTCGAAAGCCGGGCCGGTATCGAACAAGTGGCGCCATTCGGTGACACGCTGCATGTGACCGGCACGGACAGGGCTGCACTGCAGGCCGCGATCGCACCGTTTCGCGATCACGCGGCGCATCGCTGGGCCGAGGGCGAGACCACGCTGGAAGATGTCTTCATCCACCTGATGAGCAGGCGAAGCCGTGCGGCAGGCCATGCATGATTGAGCGTCCGCCGCTGTTGGCGCGCCTGCTGGACCACTTGCGTGGCCTGTCGGCGCGGCGGATAAATGCCGTGCTGATCAAGGAATTCATCCAGCTGCGACGCGACCGCGTGACCTTCGGCATGATCCTGGGGGTTCCGTTGCTGGAACTGGTGTTGTTCGGATTTGCGATCAACAATGACCCCAAGCAGCTCCCCACCGCGATCTTTGTCCAGGATCACAGCGCGTATTCGCGCGCGGTGGTCAATGCATTCGAAAACTCGGGCTATTTCCGCATCGTGTCGGTCAATGATGCCGAGGTACAGGGCGATCGCCAGCTTGCGCGCGGCGAGGTCGCCTTCGTGGTCACGATCCCGGAGGGTTTCACCCGGCAATTGCTGCGCCGGGAGCAGCCGCAGCTGCTGCTCGAGGCCGACTCCACCGATCCCGCCGCATCGTCCAACGCGCTCGCGGCGGCGACGCAGCTGACACGCACCGCGCTGGCGCACCAGCGTCTCGGTGCCGCCGGCGCCGATTCCGGGCAGCCGCCATTCGATCTGGTGATGCACCGGCGCTACAACCCCGACGGTATCTCCCAGTACAACACCGTGCCCGGTCTGCTCGGCGTGATCCTGACCATGACCATGGTGATGATGCCGGCGCTGGCGCTGACCCGTGAAGTCGAGCGCGGCACGATGGAAAACCTGCTGGCGCTGCCGGTGCGGCCGATGGAAATGATGATCGGAAAGTTGCTGCCCTACATCGCCATGGGGGCGGTTCAGGTAGTGATCATCCTCACGGTTGCGCACGGGGTTTTCGAGGTGCCGATGCAGGGCTCCTATCCGCTGCTGTGCGTGATGCTGGCGCTGTTCATCGCCACGGTGTCGACCATGGGTTACCTGATCTCGACCGTGGCGCGCAACCAGATGCAGGCGATGCAGATGACGTTCTTCTTCTTTCTGCCCTCGATGCTGCTGTCGGGCTTCATGTTTCCGTTTCGCGGCATGCCGGCGTGGGCGCAGGGCATAGGCGAAGTGTTGCCGCTGACGCATTTTCTGCGCATCGTACGTGGCATCATGTTGAAGGGTGGCGGCTTTGCCGATGTTGCCCCCAATATCTGGCCACTGTTGCTGTTTCTGGTAGTGGTGTCGGCGATTGCACTGAGCCGCTTCCGGCATACGCTGGATTCCTGAAACAGCGATAATCGCTCGAGCGAAAAAACAACAGGGAGTGCTGCATGGATCTCGGGCTGAACGGAAAGACCGCCATCATCACCGGCGGCAGTGGCGGCGCCTGTATGCTCTAGCGCGGACCAGACGCCAACGCGCCACACCCCAGGAGAACAGATGGACATCGACAACAATTTCGATCAGCAGGGTGCAGGCGGCTGGCTGGCAGCGGCATTCGGGTCGATCGAGCTGGCCGCCTCGGCTCCGGCGCCACCCGCGATGTGATCCGCACGCATGACGGCTTCATTTTTCACGGCCCACGCCGAGGGCCTCTCCACTGCCGGAGTCATCGCCGAGCTCGATGGCGTGCTGGCGCGCGCGGACCTCGAGTTTTCATTGTTGCTGTCCGCTCCCGATCTGCTGGATCAGGTATTGATGCCGGTGGCGGCCAGATTTCCCGCGCAGCGGATATTCGGCTGCACCACCTCCGGCGAGATCACCGGGCGCGGTTATCACGAGAATTCGATGGTGTGCATCGGTTTTCGCAAGGGCGATTTCACCGCCGTATCGCGGCGCATCGACGGGTTGCGCGGCTTTGGTTTCCAGGACGCGCGCAACCTGGTGCTGTCGGCACAATGGGAGCTTCGCGAGCGCGCTCCGGACGCCGATGCGCGCAATACCTTTGCGTTGCTGCTGATCGACAGCACCAGCCAGGCAGAGGAATTCGTGGCGGCGGCACTCGGCAGCGAACTCGGCAATACCACGCTGATCGGTGGCTCGGCCGGAGACAACTGGAAGCTCAATCGCACGCCGGTGCTGGATTGCGGACAATTGCACGACGATGCCGCGGTGATGCTGCTGGTGCATACCGCGCTCGAATTCCGGCACTACAATTTCCATCACTACCGCCCATCGTCCACGCGCGGGGTCATCACCGCGGCCACGCCGGCGAAGCGGCTGGTCCACGAGATCAACGGCGCGCCGGCCATCGTCGAGTATGCGCGGCTGTGCGGCCTCGACGAGGCCGATATCGACGTCGAGCATCTTTCTTCGCACCCGATTATCCTGATGATCGGTGACAAGGGTTATGCACGCGGTTTTTCCCAGGTGCTCGAGGACAGTTCCATGCGCTTTGCCTGCGCGATCGACGAGGGCATGGTGTTTCGCGTCGCGCAGCCCGGCGATTTCGTGGGCCAGCTCGAGGAGCGCTTCGCGGCGCTGCGCCGCGAGATCGGCGCACCGCAACTGGTGCTCGCATTCGAGTGCGCGGCGCGCAAGGTGGAAGTCGAGCGCAATGGCATGCAAGCCGCGGTCGGCAGGCTGTTTGCACGCAACAATGTCTGGGGTTTCTCGTGCATGGGAGAGCAGGCCAATGCGATCAACATGAACAATTCCTTCAATTGCATCGCGTTCTCGGTCGGGCCATGAGCGAGAAGGCGGCAGCTGATGCCGGGACCGTCGCGGCGGCGGCGCGGATTGTCGCCCTCGAGCGGGCGATGCTGCGGTTGCAGCGCACCAACGAGACGCTGATGGATCGGGTAGAGCACCGGATCAGCCAGGAGGGCAATGCCTTTGCCGCATTCCAGACCGCGATCAACCTCGAGAAGACCGTTGCCGAACGCACCGCGGAACTGCGCGAGCTGAACCTGCGTCTCGAGCGCGAGCTGGAACTGCGCCGCAAGTACGAGGCAGCCCTGATTCGTGCCAAGCAGCAGGCGGAGGATGCAACGCGCAGCAAGACCCGTTTCGTCGCCTCCGCCAGCCATGACCTGCGCCAGCCTTTGAATGCCGCGATTCTCTATCTCGAATCGATGTCGCCGGCCGAACTCGATACCCGCAACGCCGAATCCCTGCGCGGGGTACAACTCGCGCTTGGTACGCTGAACAGCCTGCTCGGCACGCTGCTGGACATCTCGCGTCTCGACAGTGGCGCGATCCACCCGGATCCGGCGCATCATCGACTGGCGCCGATGCTCGAGCGCCTCGCGCGCGAGTACGGCTCGATGGCCGGCAGCGGAGTGCTGCGCCTGCGCATGGTGCCGCGTGACGCGGTTGTGCATACCGATGCCGCGCTGCTCGAGACGGTGTTGCGCAACCTGCTCAGCAACGCACTCAAATACGCCGGTGGCGGCAGGATCCTGCTCGCGGCGCGGCGCCGCGGCACGCAGCTGCGGGTGCAGGTGAGCGATACCGGGCCGGGTATCGATGCGCAGCACGTGAGTCGTATTTTCGAGGAGTTCTGGCGCGCGCCGGGCGCCGCGGAGGGTGCCGGCAGCATCGGCCTCGGGCTGTCGATCGTCGAGCGGATATCGCGCCTGCTGGAAACCCGGGTCGAGGTTCGCTCGAGCCTCGGGCGTGGCAGCACCTTCAGTCTCGATTTGCCGGCCGGAGATGCGCGCCAGCTCGCGGCTCCCGTGGTCGCGGCACTGAGCCATGCGCCGGCCACGTTTGCCGGGCGTTGCGTGGCGCTGGTCGACGACAACGAGCAGGTGCTGCGCAGCATGGAGCGGCTGCTCGAGGGATGGCAGTGCCGCACGGTCGCCGGCTCGTCGATCGAGGAGGTGCTCACGCGGCTGATCGATGCCGATCTGGTTCCGGACCTGTTGCTGGCGGACTATCATCTCGGCAATGCGCGCACCGGCCTCGATGCGCTCGCGGAGATTTCCGTCGAGTTTTCCGGGCCGCTGCCCGCGATCGTGGTGAGCAGCGATACCTCGCCGCAACTCACTGCGGAGCTTCAGCAGCGCGGCATTCCGTTCCTGACCAAGCCGGTGGAGGTTGCGCGCCTGCGGGCATTGATGCAGCACCTGCTGCGCGGCTGGTAGCCGCACGGATATCAGGAATCGAATGGTTTGCGGGTATTGAATTTGATTGATCTGGAGAGTGGATGTGAGTCAATCGGTGGTAACACAGGGTTCCAGATTGGCCGACAAGGTCACCGTCATCACCGGAGCGGGGCGGGGTATCGGTCGTGCCATGGCCGAGCTGTTTGCCGCCCAGGGTGCGGCGGTGGTGATCGTCGACGTGGTGGAACAGCTCGCCGCCCAGACCCTGGCGCTGATCAACGGTCGCGGCGATTGCATGGCGGCGGTCTGCGATATCTCTGACAGCGCCAAAGTACGGCAGTTGTTCGTCGATGTTCAGCAGCGTTATGGGCGGGTGGATGTACTGGTCAACGTTGCCGGTATAGCGGGACAGGGCAAGTCGCTGTCACAGATCGATGACGCGCTGTGGCAACGGATGCTGGATATCAATTTGAGTGGCAGCTTCTACTGTACTCGCGCCGCTGCCCTGGCGATGATTGAACAGAAGTTGTCGGGATCCATCATCAGCATTTCCAGTACCGGTGCTCTGAGTGGAGAGAGCGCGGTCCACTACGACACGGCCAAGGGTGCTCTGTTGTCGATGACGCGCTCTCTGGCACGCGAGTTGGGCGCACGCGGCATTCGCGTCAATGCCATTTGTCCGGGGCCGACCAATACCGAATTGCTGAGTGGCCTGACTCCGGAACAGCTACAGTCCCTCACCCGCCGCATTCCCTTGAAGCGCATGGCGGAGCCCGGGGATATCGCGGGCGCGGCCTTGTTTCTTGCCAGTGATGAATCGGCCTATGTGACCGGGCAAACGCTGCTGGTCAACGGCGGTTCGTGGTTTGTTTAAGCAGCAGCAGCAGTTGGCGGCAGGGCGATTGAGGTGAAACCATGGCAATAGAACGCATGACGGTGATTGGTTTGGGAAATATGGGGGGCTCAGTGGCCCTGGCCGTGCACAGGAATCCTGCCGCGGACGTCGAGGTTGTGGGCTATGTGCGCAATGAGGAAGCTGGACGCGAGGCTTTGCGCCTGGATGTGGTCGATCGGCTAAGTTTTGATCTGGCGGATGCGGTGCACGATGCGGATCTGGTAGTGCTGGCGACCCCGGTTTCGGCAATGGAGTCTGTCATGCGGCATATCAATCCCTATTTGGCCAAGGGCGCAGTGGTCACCGATGTCGGTAGCACCAAGGTCGAAGTCAATGCCTGGGGCCGACAATTGATCGGACACCCTGCCGTCTTTATCGGTGGTCATCCCATGGCTGGTAGTGCCGGCAGCGGACTTGCGGGTGCCAACGGGGAGGTGTTCAGGAACACCGTGTTTTGCGTTGTGGGCGAAGCTGATACACCAAAGGCGGCCAGTGAAGCGCTGCTGCAGCTGGTGCAGTGGATCGGCGCCACACCACTGCTGATGACTGCGCAGCAACATGACGATTATGTGGCGCATGTCAGTCACTTGCCCATGTTGCTGGCGTCCGCGCTGGTCACGTCCGTGTCCACGCACGAGGACTGGGACGTCATGTCCCGACTGGCTGCCCTCGGCTTTCGGGAAATGACCCGCAGTGCCGCGGGCAGCTCGGAAGTACGACACTCGATTTGCCGCACCAACAAAGCGGCAATCGTCGCATCGATCGATCGCTTTGTTGGCACATTGCAACAGTACCGGCAGCATATCGTGCAAGATGATGAGCAGCTGCTGCGCCTTTTTCAGGAT
The DNA here is from genome assembly GCA_016705365.1 of Gammaproteobacteria bacterium. Taxonomy (NCBI): domain Bacteria; kingdom Pseudomonadati; phylum Pseudomonadota; class Gammaproteobacteria; species Gammaproteobacteria bacterium. Next base: position 2,238,095 of record JADIYI010000008.1, read on the forward strand.
GCGCGCGCGGCGCGACGCGACTGGGTGAATCGCCGCAACTAGCCCGCGCTGGCCGAATTGTGGATATGGGCTCGCAAGAATGAACTCAGCCCCGAGCGGCTGCGCCGCCTCGAGCTTTCCTCGCCACTGCGGTGCATCCTGGCTGCAGGTACCATCCAAGTTTGCATTAAAAACAATAAATCACCTTAACTGATATTTATAACGCATTGTTATATAACAAAATTAACAGTATCAATCTGTTGGCTTATGACGGGTGCGGGCAGCGAGTACCGCCTGGACCCGGTTCTCGACCCCGAGCTTGCGCAGCACCGCCGATACATGCGCCTTCACGGTGATCTCGCCGATCCCGAGTTCGCGTCCGATCGCCTTGTTGGAATGCCCTTTTTCCATCAGTTCGAGCACGCGCAACTGACGCGGCGTGAGTTGCCCGGCGCCCTGCACGGAAGGATCCGCGGGAGACTTTGCGGGTGAGTCCGCAGCCAATTCACGCAGCGCTTCCGACGGCACATAGCTGCCGCCGGCGCGCACGATCTGCAATGCGTGCTGGGTCAGCGAGGAACCAGAGGACTTCGGCAGATAGCCTGCCGCCCCCTCGCGAAACGCCTCGCGCACGGTGTGCGGATCGTCGTGTGCCGAGCAGATCACGACCGGCACCGTGGGGTGGTATTCGCGCAGGCGACGCAGGCCATCGAGCCCGGTGGCATCGGGCATCGACAGGTCGAGCAGGACGAGGTCGACGGGACAGCACGCCAGCATTTCCAGAGTGGAGGCAATATCGCGGCTCTCGCGGCACTCGACATCGGCAAAAGCACCCGCCACGACGATCTTCAGCGCATCGCGATACAGCGGATGGTCGTCGGCGATCAGCACCAGGTAGCTCATGGAGCGGTCCCGCTCAGGGCTCGCGGGCGCAGCACGCGGCGAATCCATGCAGCGTGGCGAAAAACTCGCGGCGGAACCCTGCGAGTATCCGAACGACCGGCTCGATGCCGGAATCCTTCACGAAGGCCCGGGTGAAATTCGCTCCGAACGGGCGATCAGCCAGCGTCAACCTCCGCCGGCTCTCCTCGCGAATCACCTCCAGTTTCCCGGAGGATGTCTTGATGGTCCCCCCGCCGCCGGCATTGGATACCGCGCTGGCCAGTTGCGAGCACGCGATCCAGCCCATCGGGGCCGGGATCAACGGTATCTCCATTCCCCGCATCCGGGCGATGCGGTTGTCGAATTTCATCCGTTTTCTCCATTGTTGCGCCGGGAACAGTACGGGCATGCGTCATGGCTAGTCAATTGCCGGTCCATGGTATCGGCGCGGCCGAACGCGTCACCAGATCTGCATCTGCGGGGTACCGGTCGGTTATCGCCCGCTGCGTGTGCCGATGCACCAATGCGGGCTTTGCCGTGCCGCTCGACAGCGAGCTGCGTGGTCTGCGCGTCGGCTGGTTGGGGGTTGCGCGGGTTGGCTGCCGATGGCGCCGGGCGTGCTGGATGTCGGCACATCCGACAGCAGCACTCGCGAGCAGCGCGAGCAGCCGCAGGGAGCTCAGGATTCGGGTCAGGGTGGCGGGGCGCATCAGGAAATGGCGAGAGGCAGGGAGTCGAAACCGCGAAAGCGCGCGCGGCGCGAACGCACCGGCTCGCCGCTTAGCCTTAATTCAGGAAAGCGTTCGAAGATCCGTGCGATCGCCACGCGACCCTCGAGGCGCGCCACGTTGAGTCCGGCGCAGGTGTGTATACCGGCGCCGAAGGCAAGATGCGGGTTCGGGTCGCGCGCGATGTCGAAGCGATCGGGGTCGCTGAATACCTGCGGGTCGCGGTTTGCCGCGCCGATGCACAGGGTCAGAATCGAGCCCTTGGGAATTGCCACGCCGCGGATCGCGGTATCCTCGCGTGCGGTCCGGTTGCCGAGCTGGTTGGAACTTTCGTAGCGCAGGATTTCCTCCACCGCGGATTCGATCAGCGCGGGTTCAGCCCGCAGGCGGGCGAGTTCCCGCGGGTGGGTGAGCAACAGGTGGATGCCGTTGCCGATCAGGTTGCTGGTGGTCTCGTGGCCGGCGTTCAGCAGGAAGATGCACTGGTGATACAGCTCGGTTTCCGAGAGACGGTAGCCATCCGATTCCCAGCGGATGAGGCGGGCCAGAATATCGTCTTCATCGTTGCTGAGGTGATGGCGGCGGCGCTCGACGAATTCGGCGAGAAATTCCAGCATCTCCTCGACGCAGCGGTTGCCGAGCGCAATCTGCTGCGCCGACAGCCCGACTTCGAGCGCACCGAGAATCGCCAATGACCAGCGCCGCAGCGGGGCGCGCTCATCGGGCGGAATGCGCAGCAGGTTGCCGATGATTTCCACCGGTATTGCGGCGGCATAATCGGCGATCAGATCGAACTCGCGCCGTTGCGCGATGCCATCCAGCAGATCGTCCACCAGGCGCATGAGTCCAGGTTCCATCGCCACTATCATCTTTGGCGACAGCGCGTTGCCGAAGGCCTTGCGCACATGGGTATGCAACGGCGGATCATTGAACACCAGGCTGGCGGTATGATGCCGGTACAGTGGCGCATCCGCGCCGAATACAGGCTCGAACTGGGTTCGCTTGTCGGAACTGAACAACTTCGCGTTGCGGTACACGCTGTTGATGTCGTCGTGACGGCTGAGGAAAAAGCTGCCGTCGGGACAACGGTACACCGGCGCATGTTCGCGCAGTGCGGCATATACCGGAAAGGGATTGGCATAGTAGTCGTCGTCGAGCTGACGCAGGTCAAATACCGGGAGCGGAGCAGGTGCTGCTGTCATGAAGAAATTTCCTGGGCGGGCGCCTTGTCCCGGGTATGGATGCATTGCCGAAAGCAACCGGACAGTTGACCCGGTGCGTGCTTGCGTGCACCACGCAATATATGACAAGAACACGACTTGCCACTGCCAAGGGTGCTGATTGCCAGGGCACCCAGCGCATTGACGACCATATCCCAAATCGTGTCGGTCAAGCCCGATGGATCGCCGAGCATGTTTTTTTCCGGGGCCGGACCTTGGGAGAGACCGTCCATTCTGCTCGATACCTGTGGGGCAATCACGGGTGTGCAGGGCTATTCCCTGACACCGTGCGGGTTGCAGATCAGGACGTCGCAACTCGCAGCTTCCAGTACCCGGCGTGTGACGCTGCCCAGCAGCGCCCGCCGGATCAGACTAGTGCTGCCGGGACCCAGCGCGATCAGGCCCACGTGCGGATCCCGCGTCGCCCGGACAAGGGATTTCGCCGGATCGCTGGCGATCACCCGCGTCGTGCTTTGTGTCGGGCGATGGGCCAGCTGCTCCGAGATGGCGTGCATGCAGGCCTTCGCCTTGCGGACAAGGGCATCGCGATGAGCCGCCACACTTGCCTGTCCGTGGCCCGCGCGCCGCATCGCTTCTTCGAACGGTGGCGGAATCCGCACGACATGGACCAGACGCAGCCCTGCCAACGGAAACAGCGCGGCCACGAACGCCACGAGCGCACCGGATTCATCGGATGCATCCGTGGCCACCACCACGCGTTCATAGGCTTGTGTAACCGGCCGTTTGACTACCAACACTGGCGAGCAGGCTGCACGGATCACGCGGTCGGTCGTCGAGCCTATCACTTTCGCAAGTATCGATTCGCCCTCGTGCGCCATCATCACGACCAGATCGGCGCCGGTCTCATGGGTCTGCTCGATCAGGCGCAGGGACGGCGACCCGGTCTCAATACGAATGTCGATCCCGGGAACGTCGATTTCCTGTCTTGCAATGGCGGCCTCGATGTTTTCGCGGGCGATGAGCCGTATTTGATGCTGGATCAGGGCCAGGTCCGCGGGCGCAGGACCAAACCCGGTCAAGCTGTCGATGACATGAACAATGGTGAGTTTCGCCCGATGCGCACGGGCAATTTCCGCAGCACGCGCCAGCACCGCATCATTCTGCGGAAACTGTCCCACGGCAGCGAGGACATTTCCTGTCTGATTCATTGCACCCACTCCCTTGATTGCGTCAGGTCCATCATAGCCCCTACTGTTAGCTGGTGCGGTGGCAGGGTGCGCCGGGTCTGTCGGGATAGGTTTGCGACCGGTGTCGTTCGCTCGGGCATCGATCTGGACACCTATAAAAAGGCCTGATCGTTCTGTGCCGTGAAAGAAGTGGGGCCCCCAGGCTGCCCTTTGTTGGCACTCACGATCCATGCCCGGAATGGAACAAATGAGGAACAGGGAGCGCAGCACGGCGAAGCGCAGCGTTGCGCCGCGGCTGCGTTACACCATTGGCTGGAGCGTATAGTCACGCTGGACACACGCTCAAGGAGCGTGTCATCAATAACAAGGTTGCAATCATCCACGCTCACCACGTCCGGGCTTTTTTTTCAGCGCTTCAAAACCAATGATGACATCCATCAGTTCGTTGGTGATTTCGGTTTGGCGGACGGATCTCAGCTCCCCCCGTACCTGCTCCAGGCGATCATCGACCGACTGTTCAGCCTGTTGCATCAGCGCCAGCCGTGCCGAATTTTCGGTGACCATGGCTTCTGCCGAGGCGTGGAATACGCTGGCGAAGATATGACTGCGGATCAGTGAGGCCAGCAGGGTGTCCGGGGCCATGCTGTAGTCGGGCAGGGAACGCGAATGCCAGCGACTGCCGCGCCGCAGCAGGTTCGGCTCCAGTGGCAGCAGACGTTGTGTGACCGGCTCCCGCAGGCCATGCTCGCCACGCCGGGTAAACGCCAGGCTAACGGCGATACGGTACAACGGCTGGCCCCGGCTGATGACATCGATCCGGCTGACAATATCTCCCGCCAGGCGGCCAATGCCTTCGGAGGAAGCCGGCGGCAGCAGAACGGCCTCAGGTGACAAATCCTGATCGGCCAGTGCGTCGTTCATCTGTGCACCGATACAGAGTAAACGCGGTTTCCCGATCGTTTGCGCCTGGCAGTGGTGTTTCACCAGCTCCGCGAGAATTTCGTTGTAGTTACCACAAAGCCCGTGGTCGGAACCAAAAACCACCAGCAAATGTTCGGCAGCATCCTTCGACTGCAGCGCAATCGCGCCGGTCCGGTGTGCGAAGGCTGAAAATCCCTGGAGGATGGTCTGGTGGTAGGCTTCGATCGAGCGAGCGGCATGCTCATAGGGGGCGGCGTTAATGGCCGACAGCGTTTTCATCGTATGGACGATGCCGCGAATGCTGGTCAGCGTATCGCTGTGGCGGGAAAGGATTTCAAGCGTCTGCGCCATCGCCGACCTCGTCTGCGATTGACTGGCCGCTGGCCGACAGGGCGCTGCGAGCCGTCTCGATAATCAGCGCGCGATCTTCCGGATGCAGGGCCCGGTTTTCGGTGATGCGCTCGTCAATCGCCTGCAATTGCCTTTGTGCGGCGGCTCGGACACGGGCCATGGCATCCGTCACCTTTTGCTCAGACAGCCCGTCAAACAGGCCTTCCATCGCCGCCACCAGCACCGTCAGTTGCTCAACGGCCGGCATCGGGTCGCGCTCGGCCTGGCGCAGGGCTGCTCGAACCGCCGCACCCCGGGTCAGGCGTGCCCGGGTGACATCATCCAGCCGCGTGCCAAAGCGGGCAAAGTCTTCCAGTTCCTCAAACTGCGACAGCGTAACCCGCAGGTTACCGGCTACTTCGCGCAGTGCGCGGCTCTGTGCCTTGCCGCCCACGCGGGAAACCGACAGCCCCAGATCGACGGCGGGAAACTGATTTTTGCGGACCAGTCGCGGCGACAGGTAGATCTGGCCATCGGTAATCGATATCAGGTTGGTCGGGATGTAGGCCGACAGGTTCTCGGCCTGGGTTTCCACCACCGGCAACGCGGTGATCGAGCCACCGCCGGCCTCCTGGGTGAACTGGCCGGCACGTTCCAGCAGGCGGGCATGAACATAGAAAATATCACCGGGAAAAGCCTCCCGCCCCGGTGGTCGGCGTAACAGTAATGACAGCTCCCGGTAAGAGCGGGCATGGTGAGTCAGGTCGTCAAACACCACCAGTACATCCTGCCCCTGGTCGGAAAAATATTCGGCCATGGCCATGGCTGCATAGGGTGCCACGTAGGCCAGGCCCGGAGTCTCCTCGTCACCGGCGGAGATAACCAGGCTGCGGGCCATCATGTTGCCTTTTTTCAGGGCTCTGATCACCCGGGATACCGCGTCGCCACGCTGACCAATGGCGCAATAGATGCACGTGAGCTGTGAACGGGTCTGGTTCAGTATGGTATCCACCGCAATCGAGGTTTTGCCGGTCTGGCGATCACCGATGATCAGTTCACGCTGACCCAGACCCACCGGTACCGCAGCGTCGATCGCCTTGATGCCGGTGGCCAGTGGCCGGGAAATGGCAGATCGGCTGAGGATGCCCGGGGCCTCGGCTTCAATGGGGTGCTCGGCCACCGCCGTGATCGGGCCCAGGCCATCCCGGGGGCGACCCATGGCGTCCATCACCCGGCCCAGCAATGCGGGGCCAACCGGCACACTCACTACTTTGCGGGTGCGGCGCACATCCTCGCCCAGAGTGATGAGTTCGGAAGGCCCCAGCAGGATAACGCCCAACCGGCCTGGCTCAAGGTCCAGCACGATGCCGCGCACGCCGGATGCAAATACCAGCAACTCGTCCGCCAGGGCACGGGCCAGGCCGGAGACGACGGCAACGCCGTCGCCTACTTCGGTCACGGTGCCGACTTCGGTAAGCACCGGTGCGGGTGAGGGGGTCGCCAGCAGTGCTGTCCGCCACGCGTGAAAGTGCTTGTCAGACCGACCGTCAGATCGGCCTTCTGCCAGGCTGCCATCGGCACTGGTTATGGTGTTCTCATCCACCATCGGGTTGCATCCGGCCGGAAGCGCCGGCGGCCAGACGCTCATTCAACAGGGCGCCAAACTCATCGGTGTAGCTGTCGATGGTCCAGGCGACCTGGGCCCCACCGACGCGCAGGACCAGTCCGGGTGCCTGCTGCGGATCGGTTTCAAACCGCAGCGCCATGCCGGGCAGCAGATTCTCCATATCCGCCTGCATCTGCGCATGGGCTGCCTCGGGCAGCGTGTCACGAGTGGTGGCCACCGCCTCGGTGCTGTCGCCGGCGGCCTGTGACAGTTCATGGGCAATCGGCTGCAGCCGCGCGCTCACATGACGGACGATGGCAGCTTCCAGCGTTTCGTCAGCCAGGTCGCGCAGCGCTTTGCGGGTCAGCTCCAGCAGGGCTTCTTCCCCGGCCCGGTGCAGTTGGGCGGTGAACTTGTGGCGTTCCCGGTCCAGATACCTGTGCCAGTCCTTCTGCTCCTGCTCGAGCGTGGCGCGGGCGTCTGCCAGCAGCGTATCGCGCTGGCTTTCCGAGGCCCTGAGCGCCTGTTCGACCCTCGCATCCTGGTCCGATAGCAACTGCATTTGCTGTTTCCGGTATTCCGCTTCTGCCGCCTGCGCCTTTTTCTGTGCCTCTCCGGCCTCCGCCATGCGTCGGGTAATTTCGGCCTCGCGGGCGTCGATGCCGTCGAGGATCGGGCGGTAGAGAAAGCGCTTCAGCAGCCAGACCAGCACCAGGAAATTGGCGATCTGCGCGACAACGGTAATCCAGTCGATGGACATGGCCTGCGCCCCGTTTGGCTAATCCGCCCTGGCATCGTGCCAGGTGTGGATGTGGGTACTGGTGTCATGAATCAGAAAGTGCGAAAAAGTCCATCCGCAGTATTTTGTTCTCCTGTTTCTGATGCACGATGCTAGCCGCCTGCCGCAACCTGCATTGCGTCCCAGAAGGGATTGGCGAAGATGAGAATCATGGCCACCACAAAACAGTAAATAGCAGTCGATTCGATCATCGCCAGGCTGACGAACAGGGTTCGGGACAAAGTCGGTGCGGCATCCGGTTGCTGGGCAATCGCCGCAATCGCGGCGGCTGCTGCCCGTCCTTCGCCCAAGGCGGGGCCGATTGAACCGATCGCTATCGTAAGGCCGGCGGTGAAAATGGAAATGGCCGCGATAATCGAGAGATCCGTCATGATTTATCCCCTTTAGGTACTGATGGCTCTGGTTGCTGCGCTGAAGACTCCGGCTCTGCCGTCGCGGATGAAATATAGACGGTCGCCAGAATGGCAAAAATGTAGGCCTGGATCAGGCCGGTCAACAATCCCAGCATATCCATCACCACCGGGAAAAAGAACGGCGCGACCGTCAGCAGGATGGCTGCGATGACTGCACCACTCATGACGTTGCCGTAAAGCCGGATTGCCAGCGAGATACCCCGCGAGAACTCACCGATAATGTTGAAAGGCAGCATCACCATCGAGGGTTCAATAAAAGTTCGAAGGTAGCGCTTCACACCGCTGCTGGCAATGCTGAACAAAGGTACCGCCACCAGCACCGACAGCGCCAGCGCCGCTGTCGTGGACAACGAGGCGGTGGGTGGCGAGAATCCGGGAATTACCAGTAACAGGTTGGATAACGCAATGAACAAAAACAGGGTGCCGGCAAAATACATTACATGCCGCGCCGAATTCCGGGTGATTTCTTCAATCTGGCCCTGAATCGTCTGTACGATCACCTCCAGTGTTGTGCGCCAGCGATCAGGTGGCACATCGGCGCGCAGATTGCGGGTAATCACCCTGGAGATTCCCACCAGCAACGCCATCACAATCCAGGTATTGACGATGGTGGCGTTTACCTTCCAGCTCCCCAGCGTAAACACAATGATCGCATCCGGTGAAAACTGCATTATGCGCCCACTTGTTCGGGCAAGCCGGGTGCCCGGCTTGCGTTGGCCCAGAGCACGGCAGCCAGGCGCACAAGAAAAAACGCCAGTGCGTAGCCGGCCAGCGGCCAAGCGTTGGCTCCAGATGTCGTTACCCAGAAGCTGACGGCCAGCAGCATCGCAATCCGGCATGCCGAGCTGAATATCAGCAAGACTCCGGGGCGGGTGGAGCGCAGGGTCCGCCGCATACCCCAGGCCAGGCCGGCAAAAAACACCAGGCTGACGGGGACTCCGATGGAAAACCCCAGCAACACGGCCCCCCAGTCTATAACCATCACCGCTCGTCTCCCTTGCGCTTTGAGCCCTTGTTTTGCACTTATTTACTCCGCGGCTTATTCGAGCTTTCCTTGTCGACCCAGTTCCAGGCGATCATGCCACCGATCGCTGCGCCACCCAGAATCAAGACAATGGGCCAGGAAAAGTTCTGCGGCGCCACCCGGTTCAGCCACAATCCCAGAAACGCGCCGCCCACTGTTGGCACCGCGATGGCCCAGCCGATCATCCCGAAAGCACCCAATCCCCGCAAGGGACTGAAGCCCGGCTCATTCCGGGCACGCTGCATGCGCTCGGCACGGCGGCGGATGGCGTCAGCCGAGTGATCGTTTTTCGGGTTCATGCCAGTGGCTTCCGCAAGTCACCGAAACGGCGCACGATGCCCGCCTCAAGGCGTGACAGCGCAGATCGGGCTACCCGTTCTTCCTCGTCAATTTCAATAAAGATGGCCCGTATTGTGTCATGCAGGGAATCCAGATTCTCGCCCTGAACACCGCGACGGATTGCAATATCCACCTGATGGCCTTGCTTGACGAGCACACCCTCATCGATGCCGAAAAACTGCTCCCTACCGTCTGTACTGCTCAGGACCAGCACCGACGGTACCAGTGCCGTGACAAAATCGATATGGTTGGGCAGCATGCCAAAAGCGCCATTCGCAGCGACGGCGAACAACCGTTGTGCGGTGCCTTCGAACAGGGTGCGCGTAGGCAGACGCAGCGTTATCTGCATGCTGTCCGCGAGACTCATGAGCTTGGCTCCAGATCTTTCAGAGAGCCGATCATGTAATAGTCGGTTTCGTTATCTTCAAACTGGGTCTGGCTCAGAATCGTTTCGCAGCCATCCAGGGTGTCGGCAATCGCCACCCGCTTGCCGTCGCTGCCGGTAAAGGAGCCGGTGGTAAAAAACGGTTGGGTAAGAAAACGCTCGAGCCGGCGCGCCCGCGCTACCGTGGCACGGTCGGCCGCGGAGAGCTCTTCCATGCCCAGCATCGCGATAATATCCCGCAGATCTTCGTATTCAGCCAGGGTGCGCCGCACCGCCCGGGCAATATCGTAATGGCGCTGGCCGACCACGGCGGGTGTGAGCATGACCGAGCTTGAAGCCAGTGGATCGACGGCCGGGTAGAGCCCCTCACTGGCCCGCTTGCGCGACAGCACCACAGACGCCGAAAGGTGGGAGAAAATATGGGCCGCGGCCGGGTCGGTAAAATCATCGGCGGGCACGTAAACGGCCTGAATCGAGGTAATCGCGCCTTTGCGGGTAGAGGTAATGCGCTCCTGAAGCGAGGCCAGTTCCGTCGCCAGCGTGGGCTGATAGCCCACCCGCGACGGCATGCGTCCCATCAGGCCGGAGACCTCCGAGCCGGCCTGCACGAAGCGGAAAATATTGTCGATCAGCAGCAGCACGTCCTGCTGCAGGTCATCACGGAAATACTCCGCCATGGTAAGCGCTGTCCTGCCCACCAGAAAACGCACACCGGGCGCTTCGTTCATCTGACCGAACAGCATCACGGTCTTGTCCCGCACGCCGGCGTCGCCCATCTCGCGATAGAGCTCTTCCGCTTCGCGGGAGCGCTCGCCGATACCACAGAACAGGCTAACCCCCTGATAATGCTGCACCGTGTTGTTGATCAATTCGGTGATCAGCACCGTTTTGCCCACTCCGGCTCCGCCAAACAGACCAGTTTTGCCGCCACGCTCTATGGGCGACAACAGGTCGATGGCTTTGATACCGGTTTCCAGGATGTCGCTGTGAACCACGCGATCTTCAAGCCTCGGTGGCGCCTGGTGAATGGAGCGCCGGATAGTAGTGGCAGGGGCGGGCTTGCCGTCAATCGGGTGACCAAACACATTCAGCATGCGCCCCAGTACCGCATTACCCACCGGAACCTGAATGGGCGCGCCGGTTGTCTGTACCGGCATGCCGAGTCCGAGCCCACGCACCGGGGCCAGGGCCATGCAGCGAACGGCGCCGTTGTCGAGCAGAGATGCGACTTCCAGGGCCAGGTCGCCGGCATGGACCAGATCCTGGATACGCGGAGATGGTCTCGGGAACAGAACGTCCACCACACCGCCGCGAATGCCGATGATTCGTCCGACGCACGCTGCATCGCTGCCTGGCGCAAGACCCGCATTGTTTGTGGTCGGGTTGCTTGCTTGCAGACCGGCAACGACCTGATCCGACATGTGTCTTGCCTTCCGAGTCATGTGCCAGCACTGTTGAACCGATCATATCAGTGTCTGCGTGATCGGTGCTAACCCAGCCATTTTCCAATGGAACATGGGCCTGAAGCACGGACGTGATTCCAAGGGAAGAATCGCTGCCCGATGCCCTGCAATACCTCGAGCCCGGCATCAGCTTCAACTTCCAGCATCTGCATGACATCGCCATGCAACACAGCGACAATGACGCCGCGCGCCTCCTGAACAAGGCGCGCGCCGAGTTGTTTCGCGTAATCAACAGCGCCCGGGAACCCGCCGCCTGATCGCGCGCTCAATCCGGCTCCTTCAGGCTCATCTCTGGATTGGATAGGACTATCAAGGAGAGCATCATGAGCAGTACCCCCCGTATACAGAACACCGGCTTCGTTTTGAGTGAAGACGATCTGGGGCGTATTCATGCCTACTGGCGGGCGTGCAACTATCTGGCGGCCGGCATGATCTACCTGCAGGACAATCCTCTGCTGCGCCGGCCACTCGAGGTCGATCACATAAAACAGCGACTGCTCGGCCACTGGGGCGCCAGCCCGGGTCTGAGCTTCACCTACGTACACATGAACCGGCTTATCAACAAGTATGAGCTGAATGCAATCTTTCTTGCCGGTCCGGGGCATGGCGCACCGGGGGTGCTGGCGCCGGTTTATCTCGAGGGCTCCTATTCCGAAATTTATCCGGGCAAGGGCGAGAACGAGGAGGGGATGCAGTCGTTCTTCAAGGAGTTTTCATTTCCCGGCGGCATCGGCAGCCATTGCACGCCGGAAACACCGGGTTCGATCAATGAGGGCGGAGAGCTGGGTTACAGTCTGTCGCACGCCTTTGGCGCTGCATTCGATAACCCCGACCTGCTGGTGAGTGTCGTGGTCGGTGACGGCGAGGCCGAGACAGGGCCGCTGGCCGCAGCCTGGCACTCAAACAAGTTTCTCAATCCCAAGCGTGATGGCGCCGTGTTGCCGGTCCTGCATCTGAACGGCTACAAAATCAACAATCCTGCCGTGCTGGCGCGAATTTCCCATGACGAGTTGCACAAGCTGTTCGAAGGCTATGGCTGGACGCCGTACTTTGTCGAGGGCGATGATCCGCTCGTCATGCACCAGTTGATGGCGAGCACCCTTGAACGCTGCGTGCTGGAGATCCGGCGTGTCCAGGAAGAGGCACGCCGCAGTGGCACGGCGACCCGGCCGCGCTGGCCCATGATCGTGCTGCGCAGCCCGAAAGGCTGGACCGGCCCCAGGGAAGTCGACGGTCGCAAGGTGGAGGGCTTCTGGCGGGCACACCAGGTGCCACTGAGCGGTGTACGCGGCAACCCGGAGCACCTCAAGCAGCTCGAAGCCTGGCTGCGCAGTTATAAACCCGAAGAATTGTTTGACGACGACGGCAGATTGATCGAGGCCTTACGCGCACTTGCGCCGCAGGGTAATCGCAGGATGGGCGCAAACCCGCACGCCAATGGCGGGCTGCTGCGCAAGGCGCTGCGACTGCCGGATTTCCGCAATTACCGTGTCAAGCTGGATGAGCCCGGACAGCTGGAGGTCGAGAACACGCGGCCGCTGGGGGAATTTCTGCGCGATATCATGCAGCGGAATATGCACAACTTCCGCGTTTTCGGTCCGGACGAGACGACGTCGAACAAACTGAATGCAGTGTATGAGGTCAGCCGGAAGATGTGGTTGGCCGACTACCTGCCGGAGGATGCCGACGGTGGGGAACTGGCGGTGGACGGCCGGGTGATGGAACTGCTGTCGGAGCATACCCTGGAAGGCTGGCTGGAGGGCTATCTGCTCACCGGGCGGCATGGTTTCTTCTCGACCTACGAAGCATTTGTCCACATTATCGATTCAATGTTCAACCAGCATGCCAAATGGCTCGATATCGCCGACGATATCCCGTGGCGTGCTCCGGTCGCGTCCCTCAATCTGTTGATCACGTCGACGGTCTGGCGGCAGGATCACAACGGGTTCACACACCAGGATCCGGGCTTCCTCGATCTGGTCGTCAACAAGAGCCCGTCCGTGACGCGCATCTACTTGCCGCCGGACGTCAACACGCTGTTGTCGGTTGCCAACCACTGTCTGCGCAGCACCAACGATGTGAACGTCATCGTCTGCGACAAACAGATGCACCTGCAGTATCTGGATATGGACTCCGCCATCCAGCACTGCACCAGCGGCGTGGGGATCTGGAGCTGGGCGAGCAACGATCAGGGCGGCGAACCCGATGTGGTCATGGTCGGTTGCGGCGATATCGCAACGCAGGAGGCACTGGCTGCAGTGGCATTGCTGCGAGAATATTTTCCGGCGTTGAAAATTCGATTCATCAACGTGGTTGATCTGTACACCATGACTTCGGACTCGGAGCATCCTCACGGTCTTTCCTACCGTGACTTCGACAGTCTGTTTACCCGGGACCGGCCCATCATCTTCAACTTTCACGGCTATCCATGGCTGATTCACCGGCTTGCCTACCGGCGTGCGAATCACGAGAACCTGCATGTACGTGGTTACAAGGAGAAGGGCAGTATAAACACGCCGCTGGATCTGGCGATCCAGAACGAGGCCGATCGTTTCAGCTTGGCGATCGATGTCATCAACCGGGTTCCGGGGTTGCTGGTTGCCGGCGCCCACGTCAAACAGCGGCTGCGTAATTTGCAGAGCGAATGTGTCAACTACGCGCACGAGTACGGTGTGGACAAACCCGAGATTCGCGACTGGCGCTGGCCAGTATTCCTGTCGGAGGGTACCGGACCGGACCAAACCACCGGCTGAAGCCGCGCCGATGGCAGTACCGGGAACAGCAGTGCCGGTGGATCCGCTCAGCTTGACACGCGGGCCGTTTGGAACGACTGATGGTGATCAACAGCGAAACCGCGAGCGGCGCGAACGCAAGGGCGCTCGCGCATCGGCTCGAGGTATGCCGTAACGGCCCCGGGCGCAAGCACGCATGAGGCTGCGGACGCTACCCGCCTGAGTCCATCCGCAAGCATCGACGTGACGCGAGGCGTCAACGGCGGTGATAATTGCCTGCGGTCCGATGATCGGCATCGGTACCAGAGATGAGGGGTGAACATGCGAAGCGATATTTCCTTTCCCGGTCATGGTGGTGTCACGCTGCGCGGCTGGCTCTACACGCCGGCAGGGTCGAGCAACGGCCCCGCGCTGATCATGGCGCACGGATTCTCGGCGACGATCGACATGGGGCTCGATGCCTTCGCGCGGGTCTTCTGTGACGCCGGAATCACGGTGCTGGCCTACGATCAGCGCAATTTCGGCGTGAGCGACGGTGAACCACGCCAGGAAATCAATATCTGGGCGCAGGCGCGTGATTACTTTCGTGCGATCGACTGGCTGTCGGCGCGCCCCGAGGTCGATGCGCAGCGGGTAGGAATCTGGGGATCGAGCTTCAGCGGTGGCGAGGTGATGGTGGTCGCGGCGTGTGACAGGCGCGTCGCCGCGGTCATCGCGAATGTTCCGTTCGCGAGCCTGCCGGACACGGAAGACCGTCTTGCCACTCCGGGTGTATTCGAAACGATTCGCGCGGCGTTGCTCGATGAAAGCGGCGGTGGTCCGGCCGATGCCGGCGGCGATCCGATCGGGCCGCTGGCCGTGGTGGCGCAGGAAGGGCTCGATCTGCCGGTGTTCCTGTCGTTCCCGGAAGCGACGCAATGGTTTCTCGAGCACGGTGCACGCGCCAGCAGGACCTGGCAGAATCGCGTGACGCTGCGCAATCTCCCGAGCGGCCCGCCACCGTTCGACCCGGGTGTTTGTGCGAGTCATATCGCGCCGGTGCCGTTGCTGATGGTGGTGGCGAGCGAGGACCAGTTGGCACCGACCGATGGCGCGCTGCTGAGCTTCGAACGCGCCGGCGAACCCAAGCGCCTGGAACTGATCGAGGGCGATCATTTCGTCCCCTACGATGGGTTGGGTTTTGTCCGGTCTTCGACCGCGATGCGCGATTTCCTGGTCGAATACCTGTGAGGCGTGATGGCGGCGGCGTGCCGCGTGAAGCCGTGGCAGACGGCTTTGTTCGGCGCGGACACCAGCGCCGCCCGCTCCCGTGCCGGAGCATGCCCGGTTATCTGGAGGAAGCGCCGCGATGGCTGCAAACGGTCGGGCCTTGCCCGCGCGCTCGAATGAGAATGGAGGTTTGAGCAATGACTATCACGACGCAGGATGTGCACCGCAAGGCTGCCGAGCTGACCGCGGAGGGCGCGCCGTTCGCGCTGCGCGAATTCAGCGTCGATGGGGATCGCTTCAGGGGATTCGCCAATGCACCCGCGAACCTTGTGCAGTTGCTGCAGGCGGGGCGGGCGCACGGTGAGGCGACGTTCCTGGTTTACGCCGGACGACGCCTGAGCTACCGCGAGTTCTTCGCGCAGGCCGACGCGCTCGCCTGCGAGCTAGGCAGCCGTTACGGGATCGGGCGTGGCGATCGCATTGCGATCGCCATGCGCAATTCGCCCGAGTGGATGATCGCCTTTGTTGCCGGCGCATTGTGCGGCGCGATCCTGGTGCCGCTCAACAGCTGGGGAAAGAGCCAGGAACTCCTGCACGGGCTGCACGACAGCGGCGCGCGCGTGCTGGTCTGCGACAGTGCGCGCCATGCGCTGCTCGATGGCGCCGCGCCCTGCGATCTGATCCTGGCCAGCGGCCCCGCCGAGGTTGCGCTGGCGGGTGTCACGACTCTCTCCTCACTGGTGGAGCAAGGCGCAGCAAGCGTCTTCGAGGCGGCCGCCGTGGACCCCCAGGATATCGCGATGATCCTCTATACCTCCGGCAGCACCGGCTTTCCCAAGGGCACGGCGCATCGCCACGTCGGTGCAGCCCAGGCGCTGATGAACATGTTCTATCTCGGTTTCCTCACGGTGTCGGTCGAGGGGCCACGCGAATTGCGCGCCGGGGCCGAGCGCGAGGCCGCGCTGCTCACGGTGCCGCTGTTCCATGCCACCGGCCTGGTGGCGGGCCTGCTGATGCCGCTGCAACTCGGGCACAAGGTGGTGATGATGCCGCGCTGGGATGCCGTCGAGGCCCTGCGCCTGATCCAGGACGAGAAAGTCACCGGGCTGACCAGCGTGCCGACCATCGTGCAATCCCTGCTGGCGCATCCGCGGTTCGGGGAATTCGATACCCGTTCGCTGTTTCGGGTATCGCTGGCCGGCGCTGCGACACCCACCGGGCTGCCCGAACTCATCGAAACGCGGATCCAGGGCCCCAGTCGCTCCACCGGCTGGGGCATGACGGAAACGCTCTCGGTTGGCGCGACCATGAGCGGCGGCATCTACGATCTCGATCCCGGTTCGGCGGGGTTGTGCTCGCCGCTGGTCGAGATGCGCTTCGTGGATTCCGCAGGGCAGGTGTTGCCCGAAGGCGAGACCGGTGAATTGCAGGTGCGTGGAATCACGGTCTGTGCCGGCTACTGGAACCATCCGCAAGCCAGCGCCGCGATTCGCGACGGCGAATGGATGCGCACCGGTGACCTCGCGCGCATCGATGAAGCGGGCTTCCTGCACATCGTCGGTCGCATCAAGGAGATCGTGATTCGCGGCGGGGAGAACATCTATCCGGGCGAGATCGAGCAGGCTGCCTACGAACTCGAGGAGGTGCGGGAGGTCGTGGTGTTCGGCGTTCCCGACACCCACATGGGCGAGGAACTGGCAATGGTGGCATACGTGCCGGCCGGGACCGCGCTGACACCTGAACGGCTGCGGGGCTATCTCGAGGACCGCCTGGCGCATTACAAGGTTCCGCGCCATATCGAGCTGGTAGCGGAGCCGCTGCCGCAGAATGCCAGCGGCAAGCTGTTCAAGCGCCAGTTGCGCGATGAGTTCATTGCCGCGATGTCGCGCTGAAGGATCGCGATCTAGCCCGCCTCGTTGTGGTCAACGATCACCCGGTCGCGTCCGGTGCGCTTGGCTTCGTAGAGCGCCTTGTCGGCGCGCAACAGCAGGCTGTTTTCCGCATCGGGATCGTCGTCGAGTTCGGCGATTCCGCCGCTGATGGTGGTGACGTGGGCGACGCCATCGAGCGGCAGCGGTTCACGGATCGCGTTGTTCAGACGCCCGAACACCCGGGTGCCGACCTCGCTGTCGACTCCCGGCATCAGCAACGCGAATTCCTCCCCGCCGATACGGCAACAGGTATCGCTGCTGCGCAGGACCGCCGTCAGGCGCTTGCCGATACTGCGCAGAACCTCGTCGCCGCCCCCGTGACCGAAGGTGTCGTTGATTCGCTTGAAATTGTCGATATCGAAGGTCAGCAGCGTCAGCTGCTGGCGGTTGCGTCGCGCGAGTGCGACCTGGGTTGCGAGGCTGCGGTTGAAATAGGCGCGGTTGTACAAGCCGGTGAGCGTGTCGGTGATGCTTTCCTGTTCGAGGCGCACCATGGCGGCGCGCAGGCGCGCGTGCAACAGCATCGTGAGCAGGGCGATCGCGATGGCGATGAGCAGGCTGGCAAAGGCGGCAACCAGGATCAGGATCTTGAACCGGCGCTGCTCGGCCAGAAAGGTGCCAACCTCGAGATCGGCGCCGAGCATCGCCACCACCCGGCCCTGGCTGTCGTGTATCGGTGCTTCGGCGGTACGCAGCATCAGCGTTCCATAGCCGTAGGCGCGTGCGTTCAGATGCGCCGCGCCGCTCATGATGTGCGGCAGCATCCCGGGTTCCGCTTCCAGGGAGTAGTCGGTCACCGGGTCCATGATCGAGGAAATCAGCGCGGGATCGCGGGTATAGCGCGAACGCGGCGACTGGGCGGTGTCCAGCACGTAGCGCAGTTTGCCGTCGACCACGCGCATGGTGTACAGCCAGTAGATGTCATCGACCTGGTTGTGGAAATTCACCAGCGGGTCGATCAGGCGGAGATATTCTTTCGATCCGGTTTGTTCCGCGGCAACCAGGCGCTCGTGAGCATCGCCATCAACGATGGCCGCGGCGGCAACCGTGAGTCGTTTCAGGCGGTCTTCGGCGATCTCGGTATGCTGCAGAATGCCGAAGTGATAGATCATCCCGAGCAGCAGCCACATCAGGGAAAGGAACAGCAAGCCGAGCGACACTCCGCCGACCAGTGGCGGAGTCCTGCGGATCCAGCCCTCGGTCAGATCGTTTGTGCCCGACAGCTTGCCGTGCTGCAGCAATGCGCCTCCTGTCATCCCTGCCTTCATTCGGAATTGCATAGTAGACCGTCGTGCGGTGGCCCGCACGTTTTGTGAAGGGTGCAGGGTTGCGACTCAAGACTTGCGATGGTCGATGACGCGTTTTGCCTTGCCCTCCGAGCGGGGAATGGTGCCGGTCTTGTGCACCGCGATCTGCGCCGAGATGCCGATGTAGGATTTGATCTTGTGGCGCAGCAGCGCGGCGGCTGCCTCGCGCTGGCTGGGATCCACCTCGGGCTTGAGCTCGGCGTTGATCGCGATCTCGTCGAGGTGCCCCTCCTTGCGTACCTCGATGTAGTAGTGCGGTGCCAGGGCATCGATCGACAGCAACTGTTCCTCGATCTGCGAGGGGAACACGTTCACGCCCCGGATGATCAGCATGTCGTCACAGCGTCCGGTGATCTTGCCCATGCGCCGCATGGTGCGTGCGGTGCCCGGCAGCAGACGGGAGAGGTCACGCGTGCGGTAGCGGACCATCGGCATCGCCTCCTTGCTCAGCGTGGTGAACACCAGTTCGCCCTCGACTCCGTCGGGCAGCACCGCGCCAGTCTCGGGATCGATTATCTCGGGGTAGAAATGGTCCTCCCACACGGTCGGCCCGTCCTTGGTTTCGATGCACTCCTGCGCCACGCCCGGTCCCATCACTTCCGACAGGCCGTAGATGTCGACCGCGTCGATTCCCAGGCGTGATTGCAGTTCCTGGCGCATTGCCTCGGTCCAGGGCTCGGCGCCGAACATCCCGACCCGCAATGCGAGCCGGCGGGTGTCCACCTTCTGGCGATCCATCTCGTCGGCGATATTGAGCATGTACGAAGGCGTCGCCATGATGATGTCGGGGTTGAAATCGCAGATCAGCTGCACCTGCTTCTCGGTCTGGCCGCCGGACATCGGTATGACCGTGCAGCCCAGCCGCTCGGCACCGTAATGCGCGCCGAGCCCGCCGGTAAACAGGCCGTAACCATAGGAGATATGGACTTTGTCGCCGGCGTGCCCTCCGGCAGCCTTGATCGAGCGCGCCGCCACTTCCGCCCAGGTATCGATATCGCGTGCACTGTATCCGACCACGGTCGGTTTGCCGGTGGTGCCACTGGAGGCGTGAATGCGCACCACCTGCTCCATGGGCACCGCGAATATCCCGAACGGATAGTTGTCGCGAAGATCGGATTTGGTGGTGAACGGGAAGCGCGCCAGGTCGGCAAGACACTTCAGATCCTCCGGATGCACGCCATGGGCCTCGAATTTTGCACGGTAGACCGGGGAGTTCCGGTACGCGTGCGCCAGTGACGCGCGCATGCGCTGCAACTGGAGTGCCCGCAATTCGTCGACGCTGGCGGTTTCGATGGAATGAAGGGCGCCAGGCCGGGCCTTGTTTTTCACCTTGTTGCTCCCCGGTGTATGGATGATCACGACAACTGTTAAATGTAACTCAAGTTTGGCTACCCGCGCCGGTTCCGCGCCAATCTGTTGAGTGGCGCGGAACCGAGCGCATGGCGATGAATCGGTCGCACAACGGAATTCCGGCAGATTCGATACGCTTCCACAGCGCGACCAATCCGGCGCCAAGCGCATGAGCGCTGCACCATGGCGCAACTGCTTGCATCGGAAACGCTTTGTCGACGACCAGAGTGAGCAATTGCGCGAGCACCCAGGCGGTGGACCGGATCTGCATCCACAACTCCCGCGGGCCAAAGTGCGCGTGATATCGGCACGTTTGGCTCCCGTCGCTTGCTGGATCGTCGCGCGGGTCGTGTGGGAAGGATGCGCGGGCCGCTCCGGTAACCAGGCGGCCCGCGTGTCTTGAGTTGATCCGGTGGCTTACTTCGCCACGACAACAGCCGGTGGCTTCCAGGTGCCCTTGCCAACCGGAAGGATCGACACCGCCTCGGTGGCCGGCTTCGGCCAGTACAGGCGCATGACCATGTAGGCCGTTTCGTTCGGCGCCGGCAGCCAGTTCGGTTCCTTGTCCTTGCCCGGCGAATCCTTCTGGACGTAGATGGTCACCGATCCGTCCGCATTCTTCTTCATGTCGGACACCATCGCCGTATTGACCAGGTAGCGGTTGATCGGGTTCTCGACCATCAATTGGGACTTGCCGTAGTACATCGTCACCGACCAGAACGCGTTCACCGGTGGCATCTGGCCAGCGGCGAAGGTGAGCGTGTAATTGTGCTTGCTGGTATCGATGGTTTTACCGTTGACATCCAGACGGCCCAGTGGATAAACGGCCTCGGCGGCATCGTTGCCGTAGATACCCGCCTTGGCGGTGGCGGCACGCATGACCCAGTCGCCGTGGTAGTGGTCTCGATCACCCGGCAACGAGCCGAGCTGCCAGCCATTGGCGTCGGTCATGCCGGAGGCCAGATAGGTGTCGACCTTCTCGTCACCGGCTTTCATCGCCTCGACCATCGCTTGCTGGAGCTCGGGAGACAGGCTCTTGAAGTCGAATTTCTTGCCGGGAGCGATACCGATCGTGGCCAACTTTGTGCGGATGCCCTTGTCCTCATCCGCTTCGGGAATGTATTCAAGCGCAGCGCCGAGATAGGTCCAGAAATTCGCCTTGATTCCAGCCGTGGTGGCCGGCAGGAAATCGGGATCCGCCGCAGCAGCAGGTGCCGCTTGGCCCAAAAATGCCGACAGTGGTTCAGCCTTGTACTGGGCCTGGATCTTCTCCACGTTGGGCATGTCCGCGGGATCGATCAACTGGGTACGGAATGCCGCGAGGCTGAACGGGGTGAGTGAGTGGAAGACCTTGTCGATACCCGCTGGCCTTTCACCCGTCCAGCCGGGCCCGACGATCATGTAACTGCCGGCTTTGTTACCGGTGGCACGACTGCCAATGTAGCCGTAGTTGTAGGTGTGGCCGTCGGCCAGCATCACCGAGTAGTAACGATCCTTGGGCACTGCCGGCACCGAGATCACCATGGGCTCGGCACGCAGATCCAGCCACAGGAAGGAATAGGGTGTATCACTGTTGGCGGTAACAACTGCGGTGTCCTTGTAGGTGAACACCCGCGCTAGGTTTTTGATCTGGTTGAACGGCGCCTTGAACTGGCTTGAGCTCGGGTCGACTGCGTATTCGTTCATGATCGCGTAGTTCATGACCAGCGGCAGGCCGTAGATGAAGCCTTCCTCGGCGATGGCCTTCAACTCGTCGATGCTCAGTATGGATGCTGGCGCCGTGGCTTTTGTCGCTGTCGTGTCGGCCGGCACCGTCGTCGTGGGAGCCGCGTCGGCCGGCTTGTTGCCGGCGGACAAGAGGGCGACTGCCAGAAGACTGGCTGCGGCCAACCTGAGGGGGATGTGGGGAAGCTTGCTCATGATGATTCCTCTTGATTCATGTTTTGGTTGACGCTGGCCCGAATAGATCCTAATCCGGGACAGCCACTGAATAGTGGCTTGGCCCCCCACCCAAAGGTACGCGAGGCGCACATTCGAGCGGGGCACGACGTAAGGATCATTTGACCAGCGCGATCTCGCCTGGCCGCCAGGTCTTGTTGATCCATGGCTCCAGCGGTCCGTACATGCGCAGGATCACGAACCAGCTCTTGCCCGGCACCGTCGCCAGCCAGTTGCCCTCCTCACCTGCTGGTGCCTTCGGCCCGAAATAGAGGTCGTAGGAGCCGTCGGCATTTTTCTTGATGCCATCGGACTGGCTGCCGACTGTCGGGAACTTCTGACTGGTCTGCAGTTGCGAGCGGGTCTGGGTGTCGTAGATGGTGACGGCCCAGAAGTCATTGACCGGCACATTCGGTGGCAAGTGCAACTTGTAGGTCTTGGCGCCGTCGAATGGCTGCTTGCCGGCATCCACGACCGCCAGAGCGTAGTCGGAACCCGCGCCCGCATGGGTGGTGGCCATGGCCGGGGTTACGCCGCCGGCATTGAAGTAGTACAGCACGCGGGCATCCAGGTCCATGGTGCCGTCGGCCTCGAAGCTGGTGTTCTTGTTGGCAAACGCCGTGGACCAGATGCTGTTCGAGTCGTCCGGATAGATATTCACGCCGGCGATGCGCGGATGGTAGGTGATGACCCGCGCGGTGGCGGCGCCGAGCGTGGCGGCCTCGGTCAGCAGTTTCTTCAGCCGCGCGTCGGGCGTGAACGGCTGGCCCTTGACGATGCCGATGGCGGCCATTTCACCGCGTACCTCGGGGCTGATGGCGTCGATCGGTTCCTGCTGGACGACCTCGTTGAGGTCTTCGAAATAGCTGAAGTCGCTGGGGAAGATGGTGTTGAACGCCTTGCCCGAGACGTTGACGTACTCTGTCGGCGCCGGATGTGCGGCGTCCTTCAGCGGGTAGACCTTGAGGCCGGTGGTGATGTTCTTGACCGCCGGTGCCAGCCCATTCTTGATCGAACCACGCAGGAACAGGAAGTTCCGGTTCGTTGCCGGCGTGAGCGGGAAGTATCCGTCGGGCACGGCGCCGGAATAGCCCGGCGGCAGCACCAGGTACTTGCCGCCCTGGCCCTTGTCAGGGCCGGTCACGCCCATGTTGCCGGCGAAGCGCTGCCAGGCGTCGTTGAGGAAGCCGAGCATGCCGGGAGGAATTTCGATCACCGTCGGGCCGTCTTTGGCCAGGTCCGTGTAGGTATAGGCGTAGAGCGTCGAGGTGTTGGCGGTGACCACCAGGGTCTGCGAATCCATCAGCCCTTCGAATACAGCGATCTTGTTGGCCCCCTGGGCGCCGGCACCGTCCAGGCCCTTGCGCACGCTGTACATGGACACGGCGCCGACATTGTCCAGAAATACCTCGGTCCCGCGCATCCGGTCGAGATTGTCGTAGACCTTCTCGACGGTCGCCGCGTTGGCCGGCACGCCGTCGAAGAACTCGAGCTTGCCGATCGATGTCGCGACCTTGTCGGGGATGGAAATCGACTTCAGGGTGTCGGGCGAAACCTGGGCCTGCGCGACCTGGATGCCGGGCAGGGCCAGCACGATTGCCACGGCAAGTGCCTTGAGTGGACTGGAATTCTGCTTCACGATTTTCTCCTCAGGTGCTCAAGAGTTGGATTAGCTCGCTTGCAAGCTTAGGGGTCTCGTTTTGTCGGCGGCCCGGGAAACGTCCACTTGCCATCGATGATCTGCTGGCTCGGCTCATACATGCGCACACTGTAGTTCCAGCCCGCCATGATCGGCAGGCAGTTCTCGGTGCTGGCCGTGCAGCCGCCAAAGCGCACCGTGTAGGAGCCATCGCTGTTCGGCTTTGCGATCAGATTGTTCAGACTGTAAGCATGCAGGTCGTTCTTCTGGAAATAGCCTTGCTCGTTGTAGAGGCTGATCGACCAGAATCCCTTGACCGGAACATCCTTGACCGTCAGCTCGTAATTGCCGACTGGCAGCTTGGGTTCAATGTTGTCGTACTGAGCGTCCTTGTCTGGCAGGCCGCCCCAGGCAGAAGCACTACCAATCATGAAATGGACTGGGTCGACCTCGTCCCTGGAGCCGAACGTGCGGGTATATCGTTTCAGGCCCTTCGCCAGTTCGAGAACCGCCCCGAGCGTCGCCTTGTAGCTGGCCTCGTCGTAATCGGGCAGGACATAAGCTTGCGCGGAACCGGCTTCGATCTTGATCTGGTCCTGGAGCTTGTGCGCTTCTGCCAGATCCGCCTTGTCTTCGGGGTTGGCGAGTGTGCGAACGGCCGCGAAGACGAACGGCGTATCGAACTGTTCCATTGTCAGCTTGTGCGCGCCAGCGCCGTAGAAAACCTTGTTGACGTAGCCGTCATTGTTGACGAGCATCAATGACATATAGCGCTTGCCGGCATCCGGAAGGGTGATCGTCGCGCCGTTGGAAATGTCGACGACAGCCATGCTGTAAAGCGTGTCGCGATTCATGCGGATGACGTTCTGCTTGTCGACCGGTGTCGGTGCGCGGTTGTGAACAAACTTGTTGATGCCGCCGGTCATTTTCAGAGTACCCGCGAACTCATGATCGGTTTGTGCCTTGTTGAAATTGTCGACATTGACGACGATGGCGTCCTCGGCCAGAGCAGCAAGCGGAAGCATGCACATTGATGCCAGTGCGGTACGCAAGAACAGATTCTTCATTTCGAATTCACCCCCAAAGACTGGTGTTGATGCAAATGGCGACTACTTGACCAGTTCGATCTCGCTCGGCCGCCAGGTCTTGTCAATCCACGGTTGCAACGGGCCGTACATGCGCAAGATGGCGAACCAGCTCTTGCCGGGATTGGTCTGTAGCCAGTTGCCCTCTTTGCCGGCCGGTGGTTTCGGCGCGAAATAGATGTCGTGGGAACCGTCGGCGTTCTTTTCAAAGCCCTTGCTTTGGCTGCCCAGGGTCGGAAACGGTTGTCCCGTCTGCAACAATGAACGCGTCTGGGTGTCGTAGATCGTGACTGCCCAGAAATTGTTCACCGGCACATTCGGTGGCAGGTGCAGCTTGTAGGTTTTCGAGCCGTCGAACGCCTTCTTGTCGGAGTCCAGATAGGCAATGCCGTAATCGGATCCGGCGCCCGCTCGCGTCATCGCCATGGCCGGAGTGACGCCGGTCGCGTTGTAGTAGAACAGCACCCTCGCGTCCAGATTCATCGCGCCATCGTCAGTGAACGAAGGGTTCTTGTTGGCATAACCCATGGTCCAGGCGCTGTGGGTGTCGGGATAGATTTCCACGCCATCGATGCGCGGTTGGTAGGTAATGGCTCGCGCGGTAGCGGCGCCGATGGTTGCGGCCTCAATAAGCAGTTTCTGCATGCGTGTATCAGGCTTGAACGGTTTGCCCTTGACGATGCCGATGGCGGCCAGGTTGCCACGCAACTCCGGCCCGATCGCATCGATCGGCTCTTCCTGAACTATCTGATCAAGGCCCTCGTAGAAGCTCAAGTCCCTGGTCACAATCGTGTTGTAGCTTTTGCCGGACATATTGACAAACTCGGTCGCCGGAGGATTGGCAGCCGTGGACAATGAATAGATCTTGAGCCCGTTCTTGATGTTCTTGACGGCTGGTTCCAGACCCTTGGCGATCGATCCGCGCAGAAACATCAGGTTGTGATACGTCGGCATCTTGACGACGAAATAACCATCGGGGACGGCACCGGCGTAACCCGGAGGCAGCAGCAGGTACTTGCCACCCTTGCCTTGGTCCGGGCCGGGCAGGCCCATGTTTTCGATGTAGCGGAACCAGGCGTCATCAAGGAAACCGAGCATGCCCGGCGGCAGTTCGACCACCAGCGGACCGTCGACCTTCAGGTCGAGATAGGTCAGCGCATACAGGGTCGAGGTATTGCCGGTCAGATAGAGCGATTCCGGCTTGAGCAGTTGCTCGGTGATAGTGACGGTGTTCGAAGTCCCACCGATGCCTGCATTACCCATGCGCATGGCATACAGCGATGCCGCGCCCTGGTTGTCGAGATACGCCTGGACACCGCGCATGCGGTCGAGATTGTCGTAAATCTTGTCTATGGTGGCGTCAGTGGGCACACCATCGAAGAATTCCAGCCTGCCGATCGATGTCTCGACCTTGTCCGGCATCGAGATCGCCTTCAGGGTTGCGGGTGACACCTGTGCCTGCGCCGGCTGCATGGCGGCCAATGTCGATACAGCGATGGCGACGGCAGCAGTCAGTAGGCTGGATATCTGTTTCATGACTTGCTCCTTGGCTCGGTGGTCCACATAGGGGATTGAAAGTGTCATTGCGCACGGGCAGTCCAAGCCGGTCGGTTCCATCCACTGCGACCGATAACCGGCATTGCGCGATTTGACAAAGCAGCCGCGCAGCCATCCCCTTCGTTCATGTATACACGCAAGACAATTGCGTTCACTTGTTTTTTTGTGACACATTGAGGTAGGCGGGCTTGCCTGATGGGACTCCTCTCCGTGCAGCAACAGGTACTTGAGATGTCAGTAAGGGTTCGGAGCGAACCAGGGCCCACTACCGTTCGCGCGACCGGTGTGGTGCCGGGTGGCTATGACCGAGTCGCCTCGACGATGGCGTTGCGCCCGTTGCTGGAGCAATTTGAAGTGGACCTGGACAGCTTGCTGGCTGAATCCGGATTGCCGATCAGCCTGTTCGATCATCCGGACAACCTGATTCCGTTCAGGGAAGGCACCCGGCTGCTTGGCTTCTGCGCCGATCGCACCAGATGCGCGCACATTGGCCTGCTGATCGGCGAAGCAACGCCGTTTGAGGCGCTGGGCATCGTGGCCGAACTGGCCAAAGCCGCCGCGGACGTGCGTGCCGCGCTTCAACTGATGAGCCGTTTCATGACCCTGACCGATGGTGGCGGCCTGCTGACGTTGTCGGAAACTGCGCAATTCGCGAGTTTCAGCTATAGCGTCTACGAGCCAGGCGTCGAGCGTGCCGAGATTCTCGGCGACAATATCCTGGCTGCATCGTGCAATGTCCTTCGGGCACTTTGTGGCCGCAAGTGGCGGCCGCATGAAATCTGGCTTTCGCGCAGCCGTCCGACCGACATCCAGCCGTACATCAAGATCCTCAAGGCGCCCTTGCGCTTCGATGTCGAACAATCCGCGGTGGTGTTCGAACGCGTGTGGCTCGAAGCCCCTATGGCCACCGCCGACCCCGCCCGATTGCGCGTCCTTGAAGCGAAAGCCCGCGCAATGGAGGCCAGCGAAACCGGCGATCTGGTCGCACAGGTGCGCCGTGTCGTGCGCCGGCAGCTATTGGCGGGCAGCTGTTCGATGCAATCCGTTGCCGCCGAGCTGGGCATGCACCGCCGCACCCTGGACCGCCGCCTGCGCCCCTACGGCGTCGCGTTCAAGGTCCTGGGCGATGAAATCCGCTTTGAAGTGTCGCGCCAACTTCTGCTCGATACCGGGATGCCGGTCATTGCGATCGCACAAAGCCTCCACTACGCCGATCCCAGTGCGTTCACACACGCATTCCGCCGCTGGTCCGGGATCACCCCCACGCAATGGCGCGAGGCCGCAAGACGGTATTCGGATGCGTGATCGGTGTGATTCGACCTCCGCGGCCAGCGGAGTCATGCAAGACGTGTGCGACCACCAACACCGCGGGTCGCCGGTTGGCTTCCTTGTTCTTGCCCGGTAAATCCTTCTGAATGTAGTGCGTCAGTGAGCCATCCGCGTCCTGCTCCATGTCCGCCAGCATCGGCGAAATGACTCGGGTAGCGCAGCTTCGCATGAACTATTTTTCCCGTTGTCGCGCGCACGAAGAACTCGCTGTGTCCGCGTGAATATCCAGGGCTTGAGAAATGTAATACAGGAAATTGACTTGAAGTAACGTCGATGTATCATGCTCTGCGCGCCTTGCCACAGATAATAATTCACCATCGGGGAGAAAAAGTTGGGAACGGCAACTATTCAGAGCTATGTGTGCGGCCAATGGGTCACGGGCAGTGATCGCGGCGTGGCGTTGCACAATGCTGTGACCGGCGAACCGATCGGCCATGCCGGCAGCAGTGGAATCGATTTCACCCGTGTTTTGAAGTTCGGGCGCGAGCATGGCGCTCCGGCGTTGCGCAAGCTCAGGTTTCACGAGCGCGCGGCGCTGCTGAAGCGTCTCGCCCAGCACCTGATGGCGATGAAGGAGAAGTTCTATGCCGTGTCGGCCTGGACCGGTGCGACCCGCGCCGACGGCTGGGTGGACATAGAAGGCGGCATCGGTACCGTCTTCAGTTACGCGAGCATCGCGCGCCGCGAATTCGCCAACGAGACATTCCTGGTGGAAGGCGCCGCCGAGCGGCTGTCGGCGAAGGGCAGTTTCATCGGCCGCCACATACTGGTTCCGCGCGAGGGTGTGTCGGTACATATCAACGCGTTCAATTTTCCCTGCTGGGGCATGCTGGAGAAGATCGCTCCGAGCCTGCTGGCCGGCGTGCCGGTGATCGTGAAGCCGGCAACCGTTTCCTGTTACCTCGCCGAGGCGATGGTGCGCGAGATCGTTGCGGCGGAAATTCTTCCGCCGGGCGCCCTGCAACTGATCTGCGGAGGCGTGGGCGATTTGCTCGAGCACCTGGACGAGCAGGATTGCGTGACCTTTACCGGTTCGGCATCGACCGGACGCAAGTTGAAGACCCATCCCAATATCGTTGCCAACAGCATCCCGTTCAACATGGAAGCCGATTCGCTGAACTGCAGCATCCTCGGGGCCGATGTAACGCCCGATCAGCCCGAGTTCGAGCTGTTCGTGAAAGAAGTCGTCAAGGAGATGACGACCAAGGCGGGACAGAAATGCACCGCGATCCGCCGCGTGATCGTGCCCGAGAATCTGCTTGGAGCGGTGCAGGCGGCACTCGTAAAGCGACTCGAAAGTGTGCGTGTGGGCGATCCGGGCGTGGAAGGGGTGCGGATGGGGCCCCTGGTCGGGACTGCGCAGCGCAGCGATGTGTGGGAGACAGTGGAGCGCCTGCGGGCGGGCGCGGAAGTGGTTTATGGCGGCAGCCGCGATTTCGAGGTGCTCGGCGCAGACCCGGAAAAAGGCGCGTTTTTTCCGGCCACCCTGCTGTTGTGCGCCGCTCCGCTGACGCGCAGCGAAGCACACGAAATCGAGGCTTTTGGTCCGGTTGCAACGCTGATGCCTTACCGCGACACGGAGCAGGCGATAGCGATCGCGCGGCTTGGCAAGGGCAGCCTGGTCGGCTCGCTGTTTACCGCCGACAACCGGGAAGCCGCACGGGTTGTTCTCGGCTGCGCGGCATGGCATGGGCGCATGCTGGTGATCAACCGCGACTGCGCGAAGGAATCGACCGGGCATGGCTCGCCGCTGGCGGCACTGGTACACGGTGGTCCGGGCCGTGCGGGCGGCGGCGAGGAACTCGGTGGCTCGCGCGCGATCAAGCACTATATGCAGCGCACCGCTATCCAGGGTTCGCCGGATACGCTGACCGCGATCACCCGCGAGTTCAATCCCGGTTCCAGCCGGATCACCGGCGATGTGCATCCTTTCCGGCGCTATTTCGAGGACCTGCAGATCGGCGAGACCCTGATCACTCACCGGCGCACCGTCACCGAGGCTGATATCGTGAATTTCGGGTGTCTGTCGGGTGATCATTTCTATGCGCATTTCGACGAGCTGGCGGCGAAGGATTCGCTGTTCGGCAAACGCGTCGCGCACGGCTATTTCGTGATCTCGGCAGCTGCCGGAATGTTCGTGTCGCCGGCGCCCGGACCGGTGCTGGCGAACTACGGGATGGAGAACCTGCGCTTCGTCGAGCCGGTGGGTATCGGTGACACGATCCAGGCGCGTCTGACCGCGAAGCAGAAAATCGCCAAGGACAAGCGCAGCGAGGACGAGAAAGCGACCGGAGTGGTGGTGTGGGAGGTGGAAGTCAGCAACCAGGACGGCAAGGCGGTGGCGGTGTATGACATCCTGACGCTGGTGGAACGGAGAGATGCATGAGCCGGCTGCGCGCCGCGTGGTCGGGTTCGTTGTCATTGCAGCGGAAGCCAATCGATGACTTTTGAGGCTATCGAGTACTGCGTGGAAGAGGGTGTCGGGGTGTTGCGTTTCAACCGCCCCGAGACGTTGAACAGTTTCAATGCGCAGATGCACCGGGAGGTCCGTGAGGCGCTGGCAAGCGCGCGGCGGGATCCTGCGGTGCGCTGTCTGCTGATCACCGGTAACGGGCGGGGCTTTTGTGCCGGGCAGGATCTCAATGATCGCGCGGTGGCGCCGGGCGCGGGTGCGGTCGACCTCGGTGACTCGGTGGAGCAGAACTACAATCCGTTGATTCGCGCCATTGTGGCGCTCGAAATGCCGGTGATCTGTGCCGTGAACGGTGTTGCGGCGGGTGCGGGTTCGAGCATAGCGCTGGCCTGCGACATCGTGCTCGCGGCGCGTTCGGCAAACTTCGTGCAGGCATTCGCGAAGATTGGCGTGGTGCCGGATTCGGGTGGCACCTGGAACCTGCCGCGCGCAATCGGGCTGCCGCGCGCCAAGGGGCTCGCGCTGCTCGGTGAAAAGCTTTCGGCGGAAAAAGCCGAACAGTGGGGATTGATCTGGAAATGCGTCGATGACGACATGCTGGGGGATGAGGCGCTGGCGATGGCGAGGCATCTGGCTACCCAGCCGACCCGGGGGCTTGCGCGCATCAAGCAGGCCCTCAACCAGTCGACCTCGAACAGCCTGCACGAGCAACTCGAACTCGAGAAGGGCTTCATGCGCGAGCTGGGCTACAGCCACGATTACCAGGAAGGGGTCGCGGCGTTCAGGGACAAGCGCAAGCCGGTATTCAAGGGTGAATGAGACCATGGACGGAGTCGATCCACAGCGTCTTGCCGAGTTCTGTGCCGAGCGCAGGTGGGCCGGCGATCGAGCCTCGCAGGCGCTGGGGATGCGTATCGAGAGCGTTGGCAGCGGACACTCGGTGATCACGATGACGGTTCGCGAGGATATGTTGAACGGTCACGATAGGTGCCACGGCGGTTATATTTTCACCCTGGCCGATTCGGCTTTTGCGTTTGCCTGCAATACCTACGGACGGGTGACCGTGGCGCAGGGCGCGGGCATCGATTTCGTGCGCCCGGCCAGGCTCGGCGATGTGTTGCGCGCCGAAGCGCGCGAACTGAGTCGCGGCGGGAGAACCGGCGTGTATGACGTCGAGGTGCATCGCGGCGACGGCAAACTGATCGCGTGTTTTCGCGGCAATTCGTTCACTACCGACGAGAGCATGACGGGAGACCGGGATTCATGAGCCGAGACGCCTTTATTTGCGATGCGGTACGGACCCCGATCGGCCGTTATGGCGGTGTATTGGCGGGCATCAGGACCGACGATCTCGGCGCGCTGCCGATGCGCGCGCTGATCGAGCGCAATGCGGGTGTCGATTGGGGCGCGCTCGATGATGTGTACTACGGCTGCGCCAACCAGGCCGGCGAGGACAACCGCAACGTGGCGCGCATGAGCGCGCTGCTGGCAGGTTTGCCGGTCACCGTGGGTGGCGTGACCGTGAACCGCCTGTGCGGTTCGGGCATGGATGCGGTCGGCTCGGCTGCGCGCGCGATTCGCTGCGCGGAAGCCGAGTTGCTGATCGCGGGCGGCGTGGAGTCGATGTCGCGCGCCCCGTTCGTGATGCCGAAGGCGGACAGCGCGTTCAGCCGCGAGGCACGGATTTTCGATACCACGATCGGCTGGCGCTTCGTGAATCGCCTGATGAAAGCGCAATACGGTGTCGACTCGATGCCCGAGACCGGTGAAAACGTGGCGGCGGACTACGGCATCAGCCGTGCCGACCAGGATGCATTCGCGCTGCGCAGCCAGCAGCGCGCGGGCGCGGCAATTTCCTCCGGGAGGTTGCGCGCGGAGATCGTGCCGGTTGCGATCACGCGCCGCAAGCTCGAGCCGTTGCTGATCGATACCGATGAGCATCCGCGTCCCGATACCACGATGGAGATGCTGGCCAAGCTAGGCACGCCGTTTCGCGAGGGCGGAACCATCACCGCAGGCAATGCCTCGGGCGTCAATGACGGCGCCTGTGCGCTGCTGCTGGCCTCCGCGGACGCGGCGAGCCGCTTTGGGCTGCGCCTGCGCGCGCGCATCGTCGGCATGAGCGTGGCCGGTGTGGAGCCGCGGATCATGGGTATCGGCCCCGCGCCGGCGAGCCGCAAGGTGCTGGCACTGACGGGTCTGAGCCTGGCGCAGATGGATGTGATCGAACTGAACGAGGCATTTGCCGCGCAGGGTCTTGCGGTACTGCGCGAACTGGGATTGCCCGATGACGCGGCACATGTCAATCCGAACGGCGGGGCGATTGCGCTCGGTCATCCGCTCGGCATGAGTGGCGCGCGACTGCTGACCACGGCGCTGCACGAACTCGAGCATCGTGGCGGGCGCTATGCACTTTGCACGATGTGTATCGGCGTCGGGCAGGGCATAGCGATGATCATCGAACGGGTTTGAGAGTGCTTGCGCGAGCGGACCGCGGCAAGGTTTGTGAGGAATAGCAGGAAGATGAGCCGGATATGAGCAGCTTTGGAGCCATTGGTGAGGAGGAACTGTTGCGCCGTTTCGAGGAGCGCATCGATGCCGAGCAGCGCATCGAGCCAAAGGACTGGATGCCCGAGAAGTATCGCCAGAACCTGATCCGGCAGATCTCCCAGCACGCGCATTCCGAGGTGATCGGCATGCAGCCGGAGGGGAACTGGATCACCCGCGCACCGACGCTGCGCCGCAAGGCGATACTGCTCGCGAAAGTGCAGGACGAGGGTGGCCACGGACTGTATCTCTACAGCGCGACCGAGACCCTCGGCATCACCCGCGAGGAACTCAACGAGGCGCTGCACGAGGGGCGCGCGAAGTACGCCTCGATATTCAACTACCCGACGCTGACCTGGGCCGATATCGGCGCGATCGGCTGGCTGGTCGATGGTGCCGCGATCGTCAACCAGATTTCCCTGCAGCGCACCTCCTACGGACCCTACGCCCGGGGCATGGTGCGCATCTGCAAGGAAGAGAGTTTTCACCAGCGCCAGGGCTACGAGATCATGCTTGCGCTGGCCAATGGCAGCGCCGAGCAGAAAGCGATGGCGCAGGATGCGCTGAACCGCTTCTGGTGGCCCTCGCTGATGATGTTCGGGCCCCACGATGCCGATTCCGCGCATACCGCGCAGTCGATGAAATGGAAGATCAAGCGCCAGTCGAACGATGATCTGCGGCAGAAATTCGTCGACCAGACCGTACCGCAGGCCGAATTCGCGGGCCTGAGGATCCCCGATCCGGCGCTGGCCTGGAACGAGGCACGCGGACATTACGATTTTGGCGAGATCGACTGGGACGAGTTCGACCGCGTGGTCGCCGGCAACGGCATGTGCAACCGTCAGCGTTTGGCCCATCACCTCGAGGCGCACGAGGAGGGAGAGTGGGTGCGCGAGGCGATGCACGCCCACGAACAAAAGAAACGCGCGCGCCAGGCACGCGATGCAGCCTGAGCAAACGAGGTATCCGCAATGAGTTCTGCAGCACACATGCCCCTGTTCGAAGTGTTCATCCGCTCCAGGCGGGGTCTGGATCACAAGCACGTCGGCAGCCTGCATGCCGAGGATCACACCCAGGCGCTGGAGTATGCGCGCGACTGTTATACCCGGCGCAGCGAAGGCGTGAGTATCTGGGTGGTGAAATCAAGCGATATCGTGGCTTCGCAGGAAGAGGACGCGGCGTCCTTCCATGACCCGATGGACGACAAGCCCTATCGGCACGCGACCCACTACCAGCTTCCCGATGAAGTCAACAATATGTGAGCGGCGCCATGCGCCGCGGAGAAACGGACCATGAACGCTGATCGGGACCTGATCGACTATTCGATTGCCCTGGGCGATGACGCGCTGATGCTCGGGCAGCGCCTTTCCGAGTGGTGCAGCAATGCACCGTTCCTGGAAGAGGACCTCGCGCTCGCCAACGTGGCGCTGGATTTCATCGGGCGCGCGCGCATGTTCTACGGTTATGCCGCCGAGCTCGAGGCAAGCGATCGCGACGAGGACGCGATCGCGTTTCTGCGCGATTGCCGCGACTATCGCAACCTGCTGATCCTCGAATTGCCGCGTGGAGATTTCGCATTCAGCCTTGCGCGCCAGTTCCTGGTCGATGCGTTCAACCTGGTGTTTCTCGATGCGCTGGCCAAGTCCGCTGACGAGCGCCTCGCCGCGATCGCGGCAAAATCCCTCAAGGAGACCCGCTATCACTGGCGCCGCAGCCGTGACTGGATGCTGCGACTCGGTGACGGCACTGCCGAAAGTCACCGGCGCGTGCAGCGGGCGCTGAAGGATTTGTGGGGCTACACCCCTGAGCTGTTCACGATGAGCGAGCTGGAAACCCGCCTCGCGGCCAACGCAGTGGCGGTCGATCGCGCGGCATTGCAGGCGCCCTGGAACGCGCTGATCGATGCCACGCTCGAGGAGGCGACGCTCGGGCGTCCGGCACAGGAATGGTCGGTGGTGGGCGGGCGCGAAGGCGTGCACACCGAGCATCTCGGCCATATGCTCTCGGAGCTGCAATTCCTGCAGCGCGCGTATCCGGGGCTCGAGTGGTGAGCAGGGGAGAATTGGGGTCAGAAAAATTGGGGTCAGAGTCAATTTTCTTCAGGAAAATTGACTCTGACCCCAATTTTTCTGACCCCATTCTCGAGTTGCTGGAAAGCGTCAAGGATCCCGAAATCCCGGTGCTTTCGATCCGCGACCTGGGAATCCTGCGCGCGGTCGAGCGCGACGGCGAACGCGTGCGGGTGGTGATCACCCCGACCTATTCCGGCTGCCCTGCAATGCGCGTGATCGAACAGGATGTGCGGGCGGTGCTGCTGGCGGCGGGTCATGGCGATGTGGTGGTGCAGACGCAACTGGCACCCGCCTGGACCACGGACTGGATGACGCAAGCGGGGCGGGAAGCCTTGCGTGCCTACGGCATCGCACCACCGGTGCGCCATTGTCCGGCACTGGCGGCGGATGATGCGCCGGCGCCGGCCTGCCCGCATTGCGGGGCGGAGCACACCCGGCGCATCAGCGAGTTTGGCTCGACCGCCTGCAAGGCCTTGTACCAGTGCCGCGACTGCCAGGAGCCGTTTGATTACTTCAAATGTATCTGATGATTCCGCGTTGTCCGCAGTCATCGGATCGCCCTGTCGAGGAACCGGA
Source organism: Gammaproteobacteria bacterium (assembly GCA_016705365.1). NCBI lineage: Bacteria > Pseudomonadati > Pseudomonadota > Gammaproteobacteria > Gammaproteobacteria bacterium. The sequence continues at coordinate 2,273,017 of JADIYI010000008.1, forward strand.
CGATGAGTGAATTCCATGATTTGCGCATCCGCGCGATAAACCCCGAAACCGAGAACGCGATCTGTGTCGAGTTCGAGGTGCCCGAAAAGCTGCGCCCGGCATTCAGCTTTCGCCAGGGTCAGTACCTCACGCTCAAGGCGGAGATTGACGGCAAGGAGCTGCGTCGCTGCTATTCGATCTGCTCGGGCGTCGATGACGGCAATCTGCGCGTGGCGATCAAGAAGATCGGGGGCGGGGCGTTTTCGAATCATGCGCATGCCACCCTGAAGAAGGGCGATACCGTGGCGGTGATGCCGCCACAGGGCAGGTTTTTCACCGAGCTGGATGAAACGGCCGCAAGACGCTACCTGTGCATCGCCGCGGGGAGTGGCATTACCCCTGTGCTGTCGATCGTCAAGAGCGTGCTGGCACGCGAGCCGCGGAGCACGGTAACGCTGCTCTACGGCAACCAGCGTGCCAGCACCATCATGTTCCGCGAGGAACTCGGCTTCATCAAGAACCGCTATCTCGGGCGCTTCAACTGGATCAATATCCTGAGCCGCGAAGAGCAGGACGCGAGCGTGCTGCACGGGCGCATCAATAACCGCAAGGGCGGCGAGCTGAACCGCAAGCGGCTGATCACGATCCGCGAGTTCGACGAATTTTTCCTGTGCGGGCCGGAATCGATGATCTCCGAGGTATCACGCGGATTGCGCTCCGAGGGCATACTCGAGAGCCATATCCACTACGAACTTTTTTTTGCCAATGCCGAGGACGCCGCGCAGGTCATCGAAAAGCATCAGCAGCGCGCGACCCGGTTCGGCGGCAAGGTGAGCGCGGTATCGGTCAGCATCGACGGGCGCTCGAGCAGCTTCGAGCTCAGCGCGGATGGCGAGAACATACTCGATGCGGCGATGCAGGCGGGTCTCGATGTGCCGTTCTCGTGCAAGGGCGGTGTGTGCGCCACCTGCAAGGCGAAATTGCTCTCCGGTGAAGTCGACATGGACCTCAACCATGCGTTGAGCGCGGAGGAGGTTGCGGGCGGCTACATTCTCACCTGTCAGGCGCATCCGATTTCGCCGCAGGTCGTGGTGGATTTTGACCAGAGCTAGTCCAGGCCAGCCAGCACCATGTCCATGCCACGCATCGCGGCCATCGAGAATCTCGTTGCGCAATTCATCGCCCAACGGCTCATTCGCTGCACTTCGCTGATCGTCACCCTGTTCGGTGACGTGGTTTCGCAACACGGTGGCGTGATCTGGCTCGGCAGCATGGTCGAGGCGCTGTCATTGCTCGGCGTCGATGAGCGGCTGGTGCGTACCTCGACCTTTCGCCTGGTGCAGGAGGGCTGGCTGCAGTCGGCACGCAGTGGACGCCGCAGTTTTTATCGTTTCACCGACTACGGGCGTCACGAATACGAGCGTGCGGCGCGTCGCATCTATGCGCTCGAGCATCCTCGCTGGGACGGGAGCTGGACGCTGCTGCTGCCGGTCGCGGTTCCGGAGGAGGCGCGCGAGCGTTTCCGGCGCAGCGTGCGCTGGGCGGGCTTTGGCAGCTTCGCTCCCAACGTGTTCGCCCATCCGGGTTCGGACAACAGCGCGCTCACCGGCATGCTGTCCGAGCTGGGTCTGATTGACAAGGTCGTGGTGATGCAGGCAGGCAGCGATGCCTTGCAGTCCGATCGGCTGATCCGCGAACTGCTGTGGGAAAACTGGGATCTCGAGGATCTGGCGGCGAATTACCAGCAGTTTCTGCACCGCTTCAGGGGGGTGGCGCGCGCCATTGCGCGCGCCCGCACGCTGGCACCGGAGCAGTGTTTCAAGGTGCGCCTGCTGCTGATCCACGAGTATCGCCGGATCCTGCTGCACGATACCGATCTGCCGGCCGAGTTGTTGCCAAAAAAGTGGCCCGGTAGCGAGGCACGGCAACTGGCCGTTGAACTCTATCGCCGGCTTGCGCCCGGCTCGGAGCGCTATATCATCGAGACCCTGCAGGCGGTAGAGCGACCCATGCCCGCGTCCGGCGATGCGTTCGGATTGCGATTCGGCAACTGACCCACGCATACACACGGAGTTGCACGCATGACCGAGGTGCTCGGATATACCCGCGAGGGCAACATCGCCCTGATCACGATCGACAATCCACCGGTGAATGCGCTGTCGCACGCGGTGCGCGCTGCCCTGGCGCGGGCGATCGAGCGCGCGGCGGGAGATGATTCGCGGGCGCTGGTGCTGATGTGCGCGGGACGCACCTTCATTGCCGGTGCGGATATCACCGAGTTCGGCAAGCCGGCGCAGCCGCCGTCGCTACCCGAGGTGCTCGATCAGCTCGAGGCGCTCGGCAAGCCGGTCGTCGTGGCGATACACGGCAATGCGCTCGGCGGCGGGCTCGAAACCGCGATGGCGGCGCACTATCGGATTGCATTGCGCGAGGCGCGCGTCGGCCTGCCGGAGGTGAAACTGGGGCTGCTGCCCGGTGCCGGCGGCACCCAGCGCGCACCGCGGCTGATGGGAGTGAAGGCCGCGCTGGACTTCATGATCAAGGGCCAGCCGGTAGCGGCCTCCGTGGCGCTGGAGATGGGTCTGCTCGATCGCATCGTCGATGGTGATCTGCGTGCCGCCGCGCTGGACTATGCGCGCGAACTGGTAGCGGCAGCTGCGAAGCCGCGCCCGACCAGGGCGATCGTGCCGGATCTCGCGGGCATCGACGCCGCGTGGTTCGCGGCGCAGCGGGAGGTGGCGGCGAAGAGCTCGCGCGGTGCCACGGCGCCGCAGCGTATCGTCGACGCGATTGAACTGGGTGTCAGCTGCGCGGCCGCGGAAGCCGCAACGCGCACCCGCGAAATCTTTGTGCAACTGATGAACTCCACCGAGTCGCGCGCGCTGCGGCACCTGTTTTTTGCCGAGCGTGCGGCGGCCAGGCTGCCGGCGGATTGCAGGGCGGTGGCGCGGCGCCCGGTCATTGCGGTGGCAGTGATCGGTGGCGGCACCATGGGTGCGGGCATCGCGATCAATTTTGCCGACTACGGCTTGCCGGTGACGATGCTCGAAATGGACGCGGCTGCGGCCGGGCGCGGACTCGCGCGCATGCGTGATTCCTGGGAAGCGAGCCGCGCGCGCGGACGCCTCACCGAGGCGCAGCTGAACGAGCGCCTGGCACGGGTACGCGTCACCACGGATTTTGCCGATATCGCCGCTGCGGACCTGGTTGTCGAGGCGGTATTCGAGGATCTCGGCGTCAAGCAGGACGTGTTTCGCAAGCTCGATGCGGTGTGTCGTGCCGGCGCGATTCTGGCGAGCAACACCTCGTACCAGGACCTCGATGCGATCGCCGCCGTGACCAGCCGCCCGGGCGATGTGATTGGCATGCATTATTTCAGTCCGGCCAACGTGATGAAGCTGCTCGAGGTCGTGCGTGGCAGGGAAACCGCCCCCGATGTGGTCGCGACCGTGATGGAGCTGGCCAGAGGCCTTGGCAAGGTGCCGGCACTGGTGGGGGTGTGCTACGGCTTTGTCGGCAACCGCATGCTGACCCCCTACGGGCGCGAGGTGCAGATGCTGCTGCTCGAAGGCGCCACGCCGGCGCAGGTCGATTCCGCGATGGAGTCGTTTGGCATGGCCATGGGGCCCTGCGCGGTGAGCGATCTGGCAGGGCTCGATATCGGCTACAAGGCGCGCAAGGCGCGCAGCGATCTCCCCGACGATCCCCGTTATTTCCGTATCGGCAACCTGCTGGTCGAGCGCGGCCGGCTGGGTCAGAAGAGCGGCAAGGGTTTTTACGCCTATCCGGACGGGCGCAAGCGCGTGGTCGACCCGGATGTGGAGGCGCTGATCCGTATGGAAGCAGCTGCGCTCGGCGTCGAGCCACGTACGATCGGGGATGTCGAGATCGTCGAGAGGCTGGTCTATGCGCTGGTCAACGAAGGTGCGCGCGTGCTGGAGGAAGGCATCGCGCAGCGGGCCTCGGATATCGACCTGATCTACACCAACGGCTATGGCTTCCCTGTCGCGCGTGGCGGCCCGATGTTCTACGCCGAGACCCTGGGCTTGAAAGCCGTGCATGAGCGCATCTGCGAATTCCGCGAGCAGCACGGGGCGCAGTACTGGGAGCCGGCGCCGTTGCTGCGTTCGCTGGCTATCGCCGGCAAGGGCTTTGGCGGAGGCTGAGGGGTTGCCTGCTACGCGCCTTCGAACAGGTCCTGGTAACTGATCAGCCACGAAATGCCGAGTACCGGCATCGCGATCAGCAGCCCGAGCATCAGCGGGATCATCGCCACGAAGACCAGCAGCGTCGCGACGACGCCATAGACCAGCAGCGGCATCATGTTCACGAGCACCGCCGCCAGGCTGGCTTTCATTGCATTCCAGGGTTCCAGGTTGCGAAACAGCACCAGTGGCACCGCGTACCAGTACATGGCGAGGATCGGGGCCAGCACCGCGAGAAAAATCAGCAGCGCCAGCAGCATGCTGCCGATGCCTGCCGCCAGCGCCGTATTCTCGCCGTTTATCGCGCCGCCGAGCAGCGCGAGCGCACCGCCACCGATTCCGAACACGCCGAACACCACGACCGCCGCCGCCGCAAGCATGGCGACATAGATCAGGGTCAGGATCAGCAGGGGCTTCAATGCCGGGTGCGAGAGGATCTCGAACAGGTCCGCGACTTCCATCGAACCCGTTGTCTGGAGTTTGCGCGCCGCGAGCATCATGCCCGACATCAGCAAGGTGGTGACGAATGGCGAGAGCAGGGAACCGAGAAACGGCACCACGCCGCAGACCATCGAGATGCCGAACACGATCAGCGTCAGCACGATCCACAAGCCGGGCATTTTCATGAACAGCGCCCAGCTTTCGGTTATCCACTCGAGGCCTCGCCCCGCAGACAAGCTGCGCGCCGGGGCGGAAGAGGAGTCGGGATTTTCGATGCTCATCGGATTTCTCCTGTGTTGCGCGGGTGTGACCACTGTTATTGGTTCAGGATAGTACGCAGCTTCTCAGATCACGGCCAGTGACAGTCCGCCGTCGACCGTCAGCACCGAGCCGGTCATGTAGGAAGAGGCAGCAGAGGCCAGCAGCAGTATCGCACCGGCCAGTTCGCCTGGCTCGCCGAGCCGACGCTGCGGAATGCGTTTGATCATGCGCGCGCCGGTTTCCGATTCGAGATAGTCGCTGGCCATGTCGGTGTGGTAATAGCCGGGCGCGAGCGCATTCACGCGGATGCCGTGGCGCGCCCATTCGAGCGCCATCGAGCGCGTGAGCTGGATCAGGCCGGCCTTGGCGGCGGAATAGGGCGCCGTTGCCTTCTGCACCGCGCTGCCGAGAATCGAGGCGATATTGATGATCGAGCCGCCCCTGCCGCCGGCAATCATCTGCTGCGCCGCGGCGCGCGCCACCAGCCACGCGCCTTTCAGGTTAGCGTCCATGACACGGTCCCATTCGTCTTCAGTGATCTCGAGCAACATCCGGTCGGCGGCCGCGCCCGCGTTGTTGATCAGCACATCGAGCGGCGCGCGCAGAGTGGCAAAGGTCCTGGTTACGCTGGCGGCATCGCTGACATCCAGCGCCACGCAATCCGCGCTACCGCCGGTGGCGCGTATCTCGGCAGCGGTTGCCTCGAGGTTGTCGATGCGCCGCGCCGCGAGTGTCAGGTGGGCGCCGGCCGCGCTCAGCGTGAGTGCGAACTGGCGCCCGAGACCAGTGCCGCCACCCGTGATCATGACGTGTCTGGCGGACATATCGAACAGTGACAGGGGCATGCAATGATCCTCCGCTTGGTTCAGCGCCGCACCGCGGGCTCGTACCTGTCGAGAAACAGCCGTGGCATGCGCACTGGCTTTCCGCTCGAGATACGGATGCAGACCAGTTCCCAGTCGCCGCGAAACACGGTGGCCGCATCGCGCACCCGGCGCATCTGGAAGTGACGCCTCATCTGCAGGCGCGCATCGCTGGCGGTGATCCAGGTGCCGATCTCGAGTTCCTCGCCCTCGAGGGCGGCGTCAAGATATTCGTAAGTCGCCGTGCGCACCGCCATAGCGCGGTCGAGTTCGCGGTAGGCGGAAGGCGCGACGCCGAGGTGTTCGGAATGAGCCCACGCCACGTCCTGGCACCAGTTCACGTAGACCGCGTTGTTGGCATGTGCCAGTACATCGATATGCGTGCCCAGCACGCGCACGGTCTGCGTGAACGGATCGGGAAAATCCCAGGCGCTCATTTCTTGGTCAGCTTGTCCAGGTAGCCCATGGCAAAGGCCGAGGCCACGAAGGTCAGGTGGATCAGGGTGAACCACATCAGCTTGTCATTGGCGGTTTTCTCGGCGTTCATGAAGATCCTCAGCAGGTGGATCGAGGAAATCGCGACGATGCTCACCGCGATTTTCAACTTCAGCGAGGAGGCGTCCATGGTGCCGAGCCAGCTCAGTTTTTCCTGACCCTCTGCCACATCCAGCGTGGATACGAAATTTTCGTAGCCACTCACCATCACCATCACCAGCAGGCCACCGACCATCGCAAGGTCGACCAGCGCCAGGATCACCAGCACCAGGTCCGCCTCGCTGAGACTCAGGATATGCCACAGCAGGTGCCAGACTTCCTGGAAGAATTTCACGCCGAGCGCGACCAGTGCCAGGCTGAGCCCCAGGTAGATCGGCGCCAGCAGCCAGCGCGCCCGATACATCAGGTTTTCGATAATACGTTCCATGGAGCTCCGCTTCCTGGGTTGAAAAATTCGTCTATTGCACGATGGCGCTGCTGAAGGTCAACGGGTTACCGAGACTTGCGCGGTAAGATGGCGGCGGCTTTCCGTTGACGTCGCGAATCGCATAGTGCGCACCGAGTTCGGCGCCGATCAGGGTCTGTCCGCTGCGCTCCATCAGGGCCGGGTCCGTGTACAGGGCATCGAGCAGCAGCCCCGTGAATTGCGGTGTCTCGACCTGTTCGATGAAACCCGCATATTGCTGCGGATGTTCGCTGAACACCTTGCGGGTACGTTCGGTCAGCAGCGGCCCCATCCAGATCGAAACACATGCCACACCGCGCTCGCGAAGATCGACCGCCATATCCCACGCCATCTTGTCGAGGCCGGCCTTCTGCGCGCCGTAGGCGGGGCTGTGCATATAACAGCTCGCGCCAAAGGAGGAGCCCATCGCGATCAGGCCGCGACCGGCCTCGATCATCAGCGGTGCGGCATGCCAGCTGGCCACGAAAGCCGAGCGCAGACCGACATCCAGTATCTGCGCGATCTCCGCGCTCTTTTCCCAGAATCCGCCGGGGCGGATCAGTTCGTCATGAATGAACGCGGCATTGTTGAACAGGATATCGAGCCGGCCCTGCTCGTGGCGGATCTGCGCCAGCAACGCGGCGACGTCTGCATCACGCGCATGGTCGCAACGCACCGCGATGCCACGGCCCCCGGCTGCGTCGATCTCGCGCGCGGTCTGATGGATGCTGCCGGGCAGCGCCGCATCGCCCTCCGCCTGCGAACGCCCGCTCACATACACGGTGTATCCGCGGCTCGCCAGCCCCAGCGCCACTCCCTTTCCCGCGCCGCGACTGGCGCCGGTGACCAATGCCACTCGTTGTTCGCTCACAGACAGGTACCCGCAGTCATTGCGCCGCGAATCCTAGCACAGGCTTATCGGCAGGCGTCGAGGACCGATTCGGCATTTCGCGAAACGCGACTCGGGGGTATGCAATACGTTCACGGACGCACCGGGGAAACCCCTTTCAGATTGACAATATCAGGAGACGCGCCAACTATCCTGACGTAGCGGGCTTTCGACGGCGATTCAACAGGAACAAATCATGAGCAGATTCGACAACAAGGTGATCTTTCTGACCGGCGCATCCTCCGGCATCGGCGCGGCCACGGCGAAACGCCTTGCGGGTGAAGGTGCAGCGGTCTTTGGAACGGGGCGCAGCGAACAGGGGCTGGCGCAAACCGAGAAGGCGATCGTCGATGCAGGCGGAATTTTCCAGCCGTTCGCCAGCGATATCACGGGGCCCCAGGCCTGCAGGGACGCGATCGCGGCCTGCGTCGAGCACTTTGAACGGCTGGATGTGCTGGTGAACTGCGCAGGTTGCCATGTGTTCAGGGCGCTGCACGAGATCAGCGACGAGTTGTGGTTCGAGGATCTCGCGACCAACCTCGGCGGAGCGTTTTTTCTGTCCCAGGCAGCAATGCCGCATCTGCTGGCGAGCGGGGGCAATATCGTCAGTATCGGGTCGCTGGCGAGCGTGCAGGGACAACCGTATTCCGCCACCTATTGCAGTGCCAAGCACGGGTTGATTGGTCTCACGAGGGCGCTTGCGCTGGAGTACATGAACAGGGGCATACGCATCAATGCGATCTGCCCCGGTGGCACGGATACACCCCAGATACAGAAAGTCGGTATGCCGGATGGCGCGAATATCGATCTGATCATGCGTACGGCGGGGTTGCGTGGGTTTTCGCAGGCTGAGGATATCGCTTCGGTGATTGCGTTCATGGCATCCGATGATGCGAAGGGGGTTCATGGGGCGGTGTACATGGTGGACCAGGGCAAGACGGTCGGATAGTAGCTGCCAAGGACTTCAGTGCAGCGCTTTCTGGCATGGTGCGTTCGCGCTGACGTTCATGTTCTACGCCTACCTGGGGCAACACAGGCTCTACCTGGAAGCAAGGCCCATCGCCCGGACCGGGCAGCGGGAGATGGCAGGAGGCGGACGGGCGGGATGAATCCCGACGCGATATCCGATATCGTGCCGGGCTCTGGATTCACTCATGCACCGTCCGTTACCGGGGACGGTCCCGGGACCGCCAATGTCGAATTACAAATCCTTCGGAAAATTCCATACCTGGATCTATCGCCTCAGCGGCGGAATCATCCTTGGCAGTGTCGGTCTCGGGCGCAAGATACTGCTGTTGAGTGCCACCGGTCGCAAGAGTGGCGAGGTGCGCACCAGTCCGCTGGTGTACATGGCCGACGGCGAGCGTTTCGTGATCTATGGTTCCAATGGCGGGCAGGAGAGCCCGCCTGCCTGGTTGCTGAATCTGCAGGCCAATCCGCGGGCACAGGTCGAGGTGGGGCGTCGGCGTCTGAATGTGAAGGCGCATATCGCCATCGGTGACGAGGAAGCGCGGCTGATGCCGCTCGCCCATGGCTACAATCCACACTGGAAAGGTTATCAGCAGCGCGCCCGGCGGCACATACCGCTGATCGTGCTGACACCGCTCGGGGACGGGCACGGGGCATGAGTCGCTTCGGCCCGTATCTGGCGCAGCACGATCGCGGCGAACTGCTCGACCCGTTCGTGCTGCGTGCCAACGCGTGAAGTCATGAATTATCAGGAGGAACTGCAGAGGATGGACCTGTTCGATTTCGCGCCCGGGCGCGAGGGCTATTATGGCGATTACGGCGGTGCGTTTGTGCCCGAGATCCTGCATTCGACGATCGAGGAATTGCGCGAGGGCTTTCGTGCCTGCAAGAACGATCCCGCGTTCTGGCAGGAATATCGCGCGCTGCTCGCGGATTACTCGGGACGCCCGACCCCGGTCACCTTCCTGGCCAATCTCTCGCAACAGCTCGGTGGCGCGCGCATCTATGTGAAGCGCGAGGACCTCAACCATACCGGTTCGCACAAGATCAACAATGTGCTCGGCCAGGGCTTGCTGTGCAAGCGGCTCGGCAAGACCCGCGTGATTGCCGAAACCGGCGCCGGCCAGCATGGCTTCGCGACCGCCACGATGGCGGCCAAATTCGGCTTCAGATGCCGTATCTATATGGGCGCGGTCGATATCGCGCGCCAGCGTCCGAACGTTTTCTGGATGGAAAATCTTGGCGCCGAGGTGGTGTCTGTCGAAGATGGCCAGCGCACCCTGAAGGATGCGATCAATGAGGCGATGCGCGACTGGGCCACCAATATGGGCGATACCCACTACGTGCTGGGCACCGCGTGCGGCCCGCATCCGTTTCCGGAGATGGTGAGCTATTTCCAGTCGATCATCGGGCTCGAGGCGCGCGAGCAGATGCTGGCGGTGGCGGGCAAGCTGCCCGATCGGGTGTATGCCTGCGTGGGCGGCGGTTCGAACGCGATCGGGGTGTTCCAGGGTTTTCTCGACGACGAGGGCGTGGAACTGGTGGGTTGCGAAGCCGGAGGCTACGGCCCGGGCCAGGGAACGCATGCGGCGCGACTCGCCTACCACGATGCCTCGGTCGGGGTGGCGCAGGGTTTCAAGACCTATTTCCTGCAGAACGAGCAGGGCAACATGCTCGAGACGCACTCGGTGGCGGCCGGCCTCGACTACATCGGCGTGAACCCGATCCTGGTGTGGCTGTGGGAGCGCGGCAAGGTGCGCTTCGAGGCGGCCACCGATGCCGAGGTGGCGGACACGCTGCGCCTGGTGATGCGCACCGAGGGTTTGATCCCGGCGCTGGAAAGCACCCATGCTTTCGTGCGCGCGGTGGCCGAAGCGCCATCGATGCGCCGCGACGAGGTGATCCTGATCAACCAGTCGGGACGTGGTGACAAGGATATTTTCACGGTGGCGGATGCGCTCGCCGACGCGAAATGGAAGCACTTCATCGAAAGCAAGGCGGCGCAATATGCAGCTGAATGACTACATCGCCGAACGGCGCCGGCAAAAAAAGCTGCTGGTCATGACCCACGTGGTGTGCGGCTACCCGAGTTTCGAGGACAACTGGCGTGAACTCGAGATCATGGCCAGCTACGGCGTGGACCTCGTCGAACTGCAGTTTCCGTTTTCCGAGCCCTCGGCCGACGGGCCGCTGTTCGTGAAGGCCAACCAGGAATCGCTGGCACACGGCACCTCGGTGGAGCAGTGCTTTGCCTTCATGGCACGGGTTGCGGCGCACTTTCCGTTCCGCGTGCTGATGATGGGTTACTACAACACCGCCTTCAAACTCGGCCACGCCGCGTTTGTCGACAAGCTCGCCGGTGCCGGCGGCGTTGGATTCATCCTGCCCGATCTGCCGCTCGAGGAAGCCACGGAACTCTTTGCACTGGCCACGGCAAAAGACCTCGCGCCGATCATCCTGATGACGCCGACCAGTTCCGCGGCGCGTCTGCGCACGCTCGCCGCCGCGGCCCGGGGATTTGTCTATGCCGTCGCACGCAAGGGGGTGACCGGCACCGCCACCCGCATGAACGACGAGGTGGGCGTGTTCCTCGAGCGCTGTCGCGCGAACACCCGTCTGCCGCTGGCGGTCGGTTTTGGCGTCAGTACCCGCGAGGACATGGACTTCATCGCCGCGCATGCGGATATCGCGATCATCGGAACGGCGGCCCTGCGTGCCTGGGAAGCGAATCGCGGGCAGGGTTTGAAGGATTTCTTCGCGGGGCTGGGCATGACGGCGTGAGGACGGATTCGTGAATCGGATGCAGATCGAGCTGCTGATCATCCAGGCGCCGATGGCGGGTGTCCAGGGCAGCGCGCTGGCGGTGGCCGTGTCCAATGCCGGCGGCCTGGGTTCGCTGCCCTGCGCGATGCTCTCGCACGAGGCCTTGCGTGCGGAGCTGCGCGCCATCAGGGCGCACACCGACAAGCCCTTCAATGTGAATTTCTTTTGTCATGCCGCGCCGCGCCCCGATGCCCTGCGCGAGGCCGCGTGGCGCGCCGAGCTGGCACCGTATTACGGGGAGTTCGGAATCGATCCGGCGAGCATTGTCGAGGGGCCGGGCCGGGCACCGTTCAGCCATGACACCGCCGATGTGCTGGAGGAATTCAAACCGCCGGTGCTGAGCTTTCATTTCGGCCTGCCGGCGCCCGACCTGGTGGCGCGCGCCAGGGCTATGGGCGCGAAAATACTGGCTACGGCCACCACGGTGGCAGAAGCACGCTGGCTGGAGGCGCATGGCGCGGATGCCATCATCGCCCAGGGGCTGGAGGCGGGTGGGCATCGCGGCAACTTTCTGTCCCCGGACCTCAACACGCAAATGGGAAGTTTCGCGCTGCTGCCGCAGATCGTCGCGGCCGTGAGCTGCCCGGTGATCGCGGCCGGTGGCATCGCGGATGCGCGTGGCGTGGCGGCCGCGATGGCGCTCGGTGCCTGCGCGGTGCAGATCGGCACCGCCTATCTCCTGTGTCCGGAGGCGACGACCAGCACGGTGCATCGCGCCGCGCTCGAGAGCGATGCGGCGTGCACCACCGCGCTCACCAACCGGTTCACCGGCCGCCCGGCGCGCGCAATCGTGAACCGGGTGTTGCGCGAGCTCGGACCGATCGGAGCCGCAATGCCGCCGTTTCCGCTGGCCGTTGGCGCCATCGCAGCGCTGCGCGCGAAGGCCGAGGCGCGCGGCTGCGGTGACTTCTCGCCGCTGTGGGCGGGGCAGAACGTCAGCGGTTGCAGGGAAGTCCCGGCAGCGGCACTGACGCGTGAATTCGCGGCCGGTATTGCCTGATGCGCCCGCAACGGATTCTCCGCGCTGCCTGATCTCGAGATTGGCGTTCTTGCCGGGCGTCGATCGTCGCGGTCCGGGCCGGGACCAGCGGCGACAGGAGCGCAAGGACCGCCACAAGACGAAGCACGGAATTCATGGCTGCCGACCACCCTTGCGTGCGCCATCAACGGGTCGGATCAACACACTGCTCATCATCACGCTGTTGGGGACCAGGATCTCTTCCATCTCGGAATCGCGCAGTGTTGTGTAGCCGAGAGATATCTGGTGTACGGTAGCCGTCACCAGGCCTTTTGGCGTATTCATCTTGACACGGTCGCCGACCTTGACCGGCCGGTAGAGCACCAGCGAGAGGCCGGAGACCAGATTGCCCAGCGTATTCTGCGCGGCGAGCCCGAGTACCACGGAAACAACGCTCACACCCGCGAGCAGCGCGGTACCCAGTGCCCTCAGACCGGGAACGAGATGGGCATACAGCACGAAGGCGATCAGATACGCGAAAACCTGCCCGAGCGCGCTGGCGAAATGCACGCCGGTCACATCCGACAGATGTGATTCCACATGCCGCGTGGCACGTCTGAGCGTGCGGACAATCATCGTCGCAGCGAGCAGGAAGATGATGCCGAGCAGAACCGCACCGGTCAGGGTGTCGGGATCGAACATGTCATGTCGCAGCGTAACGAGCAGCTGATTCATCGGGTTTCGGTTTGCCAATGTGTGTGTGGATTCAGAGTAGCGGGCCCAGCAGTCGCAGCGTATTTCCGAGCGCTCGGCGGATGATCGGCCGTTTGCTCCACCGATCGGCATCGATCAGCACCGACTTGCCCAGATAGCCCTGTTGCAGTTCGTTGATCCTCGATGTGAACTCCGTACTGTACACCAGCAGGGAAATCTCGAAGTTCAGCCAGAAGCTGCGCATGTCGAAATTGACCGATCCGAATATGCTCATGGTGTCATCGATCAGCATGCTCTTGGTGTGCAGCAAGCCACCTTCGAACAATGCGATGCGAACGCCCGCCGCGAGCAGTTCATCATAATTTGCCTCGCTGGCATGGCGCACCAGAAACGAGTCATTGCGTGCGGGTACGATCAAAGTGACCCGCACGCCGCCCTGGGCTGCCGAAATCAGCGCGCTCAGAACGGATTCGTCGGGGACAAAGTAGGGAGTCGTGAGCGTCAGGGTATGCCGCGCCGAGTAGATTGCGGTGAGCAGCAGGCGGTGGATTGCCTCCGGCCGGGGCGCGGGCCCCGAAGGAACCGCCTGGACCAGGACATCGCCGTGCAGCGGTGCCGGCATCGCTGAAGGCGCGGCAAAGGCATCGCCTGATTCGGCGGACCAGTCCATTTCAAAAATCTGGCTCAGCCACAGGACCGCCGGCCCCTCGATCCGCGCAACGGCGTCAACCCATTGTCCGACGCCTGAATCCAGCTTGAAAAACCGGGGATCGACCAGGTTCTGGCTACCCACATAGGCGACCCGGTCGTCGATCAGCGCGATCTTGCGATGATAGCGAAGATCCGCACGGCGGCCGAGAGACGGTGTCAGTGCGGCAGCCACTTCTATGCCTGCGCGCACGAGGTCCGCACAGCGCCGGCTTCCGAGAAACGGTTTGCTGCCAATGGCGTCGAGCAACACCTTGCACTGCACACCGCGGCTGCGGGCCTGCAACAGCGCCTGATGCACGCGCTCGACCTCGCCTGCGTCATGCCAGATATAGAACGCAAGCCTGCAGTGTCGTGTGGCGCTGTCGATTTCCCTGACCAGTGCGTCGAACACCGAGAGGTGGTCTTCGAGCAACTGCAAGCGGTTACCGTGAAGCGCGGGTGCTCCGAGAACACGCAGCGCTTGCGGGTAAACGCCAAGTCCGGGCGTGCCACTGGGCGGGGAACTCGCCTGGATCAGTGCCGCCAGACCGGGTTGGGCATCGCGCCGCGCCTTGGCTTGGCGGGCGAACCACAGCCGGTCGAGATGTTTGCCGCCAAAGAGCATGTATGCGGCAGCACCCGCAAACGGTACCGAACACAACAACACCAGCCAGGCCAGCGAAACACCCACGGGCAGTCTGCGCGCAATCACCCTTGCGGACAGGGCGATCACGATCAGCCAGTGTGATAGCAGTACCGCGGTCGAAACCAGGTGCGGGTTTGCGGGCATTTCAGTGCTTTGTGGTCTCGCCGTCGGTCGGGGCGAGCGCGGCGGTGGCCTCTGCTGATGCCGCCTCGATTGCCCTGCGCGCGGTTCTGGCAATGAAGAACATCAGCACGATCGCCACACCCAGGCCGCCAAGCGTCAGCAGGTCATGATGAAGCCATGCACCCCCGGTTGTGCCGCTTGCCAGTGCCAGGTGCTTGCCTGCATAGCCCGCATAGACCTCGATGCACAGATAGGGCAGGGCGGCCACGCAAGCCATCATGAAGCGCACAAAACCCACGCCGGCGGCGCCGAGTACATAGCTCGTCATGGCGCGGTTGATAGGGGTCAGACGGATGAGGATCTGTAGCCGAAACTCCTGGCCGAGCACCGCGTGCTGAATGGACTCGAGTGCCGGCCTGGATGCCAGGAACCGGTCAATTCGTGGCTTGAGCAGATGCCTCGATAGCGCATACTGGAGTGCCGATCCTGCAAGCGTTCCGACAAATACGGCACACAGGCCCGGGAGCAAGCCAAATACCGCGCCGGCGACCAGCCCCAGCAGTACATCCGGCACGAACAGCGAGCACAGCACGGAATAAGACATTACGAACACGAGCGTGCCCCACGATCCCATGCCCGTGACCCATGCCTCCAGGGCACCGATGTGCCGATGCGCTTCCTCGCCGAGCAGGAAGATGGACACGAGCAGCAGCGTGCCGGCAGCGGCATACGGCAGCAGTTCCGCGCGCCGGGCATGCACCAGGTAGGCGTGGACTTCGCGCAGGCGCGCCATGGATGCGGTTATCACCGGGAAGGATCGCCCGCGGACAATTCATCGCCATTGAGATCGAGGTAGGCCTCGAGCCAGCCGAGACCTGCAAGCCTGTGATACCCGCAGGCTCCGAGGGACAGCGATGCCAGAACGAATATCATCGTGAACGAGAGTTTGCGCGCGATATGAAAGATCTTCCTTTCTCTTCATTTTTTGCGAGATCGCGCTGTCGTTTTTGAAAGCTGCAATTCGCTTTGGCCATTCGACGCCTCGGAAGCTCAGTGTTTGATCACGGCCGACAGGATACGGCATTTGGCCGCCTCCGTGCGATCTGCCCCGTGCGCGGAGCGGGCAGCGGCGGGCATGGAAAGCATAAACCGCTCTTTCGGTCCGCGCGAGTCCGGGCTGATATCCGGCGGCAACTACCGCGCCTGGTACACATGGCGCCAGCGAATCCGCCTCAATCGGCCACAGCGGGCGCGCCGCCACCAGCCGAGCGCCGTGCCAACCAGACAACAACGACCATCGCGATGCTCAGCCACGCCGAAATCCAGAACAGATCGATCGAAGACATCAGGTACGCCTGGTTCTCGAGTGTCCGTACGATCATTGCGTAGCTTTGCGGATCGGTGAAGCCGAATTGATGCAGCGTCTGCGTCGCATGTTGCAGCGTCGGGTCATAGGCGCTGGATGTCTCCGCCATCCTGCTCTGGTGCAGGGCGGCGCGGCGGTCCCACAAGGTGGTCGTGATGGACGCGGCAAAGCCGCCGGCCGTGATGCGTGAGAAATTGGAAATACCCGACGCGGATGGAATGCGTTGCGGGGCGATGCTGTCGAGCGAGATCGTTACCAGTGAAACGAAGAATGAGGTCAACGCAATTCCCTGCACCAGCATCGGCAGCACAAAATCCCGGAACGACGCGGTGGCCGTGAGATTCGCGCGCATGAAATAGGACGCGGCGAATGCCACCAATGCGAGAGTCGCAAACCAGCGCGCGTCAGCGCGCGCCATGTACCGGGTCGCAAGCGGCGTCAGCAGTACCGCGATCACGCCACTTGGTGCGGCGACAAGTCCCGCCCAGGTTGCCGTATAGCCGAGTCGGGTCTGCAACCACAGCGGCAGGATCAGCACGTTGGCGAAGAAAACCGCGTATCCCAGGCAAAATGCCAGCGTTCCGAGCGCAAAGTTGCGATCGCGAAACAGCGACAGATCCACCACCGGATGGTCATCGGTCAGTTCCCAGATGATCCATGCGATGAAGATCACCGCGGCGGTCACCGCAAACACGACGATGTGCGGCGATGCGAACCAGTCAACGTTCTTGCCGGTGTCCAGCACGATCTGCAGCGCAGCCACCCATACCACCAGAAGACACAAGCCCATGCGATCGATCGGCAGTTTGCGCGTCGGCGTTTCACGTTTCGCAAGTCCGCGCCAGCAAATCGTTGCTGCCAATATGCCGACCGGCACATTGATCAGAAAGATCCAGCTCCAGTGATGGTTGTCGGATATGTAGCCACCGAGAATCGGACCGGCGATCGGCGCCACCAGTGTGGTGATCGACCATATGCCGAGTGCGGTCGTGCGTTTATCGGACGGGAAGATCGATATCAGCAGTGCCTGCGATCCCGGAATCAGGGGTCCCGATACCGCACCCTGGAGGACCCGGAACAGAACCAGAACCGGAAGACTCCACGCGATGCCGCATAAAAACGACGCGAGCGTGAACAGGAGCATCGACGTGACGAAGGTGCGCACCGCGCCGTAGCGCTGCATCAGCCACCCGGTCAGCGGCACCGCCACCCCATTGGAAACCGCAAACGAGGTGATGATCCAGGTGCCCTGGTCCGTGCTGGCACCGAGATTGCCGGCGATGGTTGGCAACGAAACGTTGGCGATGGTGGTGTCCAGTACCTGCATGAATGTGCCCAGCGCGAGCGCGATGGCGATGATGGCAAGCGGCGCACCCTGCAATGGCGCGGCGGCTTGTGCCACGTCCCTTTCGCTCATGGCGGCGGGCTCGTCAAAAAAGGCGCATCGAAGGGAGCAGTCATGGAACGGGCGCATCCGCGTTGTTCTGCGCCAGGATGCGTGCCACGATGCGATCGGCCTGAAGCTTCGCATCACCGGTTTCGGCGCGCGTATCTGGCGCAAGCGGCTCCTCTGACATCAGCGGTCCGGTGGTGTCGCTGATGTCGATCATCACGCTGACCGAAAGGCCGACGCGCAACGGATGCTCGCGCAATTGCGCAGCATCGAGGGCCACGCGCACCGGTACACGCTGCACGATCTTGATCCAGTTTCCGGATGCGTTCTGTGGTGGCAGCAGCGCGAACGCCGCGCCTGTTCCGGCGCCCAATCCCTGGACACGCCCGTGATAGCTCACCTTGGCGCCGTAGATATCCGCGGTGATCGTGGCGGGTTGGCCGACACGCACGTCTTCGAGCTGTCCTTCCTTGAAGTTCGCATCGACCCACACATCCGCCAGCGGTACCACGGCCATCAGCGGTGTGCCCGGGGCAACGTGCTGACCGATCTGGACGTTTCGTTGCGCCACCACACCGTCAACCGGAGCGACGAGCTGCATATGCGAGAGTGTGATCGCGGCGTCGTGCACTCTTGCGATCGCCGCCAGCACTTCGGGGTTGTCATTCACCGACGTGCCTGCGACAGCCGCCCGCGCCTGCTGCAACTCGCTGGCGCTGGCGCGCGACGATGCCTGTGCAGTCGTCACGGCGTCGCGCGCGTGATGGATCTCTTCTGCGGCAACCGCGCCGCCTTCGGCCGACGCCTGTCTGCGTCGGTAGTCTTCCTGTGCCTGCGCCAGCTGCACGCGCGCTGCGGCGATCTCCGCATCGAATTGGTCAACCCTGGCAAACTGTGCCCGCACGCCGCGCACGGTTCGCGCCAGATCGGCTTGCGCAGCCTGCATCGCAACCTGTGCCCGCGCCGGATCGAGTTCCACCAGCAGTTGCCCGCGCTGCACCGACTGGGTGTTGTCTGCGTGAACGGCGAGCACCGATGCCGCTTCGCGACTGGTTATCGCGATCACGTCGCCAGACACGTAGGCGTCATCGGTGCTCTCGTGGAATCGGCCGCTCAGGAACCAATAGAAGCTCCAGGCAACCACACCTGCAACAACGACGAGAGCCAGCAGGATCAACCCGCGTCGGCGCGACGAAGCCCGTCCATTATTGCCGGGGTTGCCGGGGGGACTATCTGGATGTGCCGAACCGGTTTTGCTCATTGCGTGTTTTCCTGAAGAGGATCGGCCAATTCGAATCCCCCGCCGAATGCCATCAGTAGTGCTACCCGCTGGGATTTGATGTCGGCGTGCAACGAGGTCGAACGTCTTTCGGCCTCCAGCAGCGTGGTTTCAGCGTCGAGTACGTTGAGTTGCGCATCGATCCCGTTGCGGTAGCGGATCTCGGCCAGGCGGAAACTCTCCCGGGCCGCATCCAGCGCGATACCCTGTTCGGCCGCCTGCTCCTGCAGTGTGCGCAATTGGGTAAGCGTATCCGCCGTCTGTTTCACGGCATCGATGACCGCACCGTTGTAGTCGGCGACCGCTGCGTCGAGAGCCGCTGTTGCGCCCGCGTATTGCGCGCGCAGTTCACCTGCATCGAAAACCGGAAGATGGATCGCCGGCCCCGCGCCGTAGGTCCGCGCGGAGGCGCTGAACATCTGATCAAGGCCGATTGAAGACCACCCCGCAAATGCCGCGATGTTCATGTCGGGATAGAAGGCCTTGCGGGCCACGTCGCGACCGGAAAGCGCGGCATCGATTCGCGCCCGCGCCGCCTGTATGTCGGCGCGCCGCGCCAGCAGATCGGCCGGGAGGACCGGTGGCAACGGGATCACGTCCAGATTCAGTCCGGGTTCACGGATCGTTGCGTACACATCCGCGCCACGGCCAATCAATGCCGCAATCTGATGCCTTGTCAGTTCGAGATTGCTGTCGGCGCGGATACGATCCGCGCGCGCCAGCGCGAGCAACACTTCCGCATTTTTCTGAGCCGTGGTGCTCTCGAGGCCATTGCGAACACGCGTATTCGTGAGCTCCAGGATGCTTGCACGCTGCTTCACGGTCGCTGCGGCGAGATCGCGCAACGCGCAGCTGCGCGCCAGGTCGATATACGTCTGCGTGAGGACCCCGGCGAGCGCGAGCCGGGCTGCGGCCATATCGAGTTCGGCCGCTTCGGCAGACCGCTGCGCCATGGCAACCATCGCGGATTGCTTGCCCCAGAAATCGAGCGACCAGTCGAGCTTCGCCTGAGCCGTGCCGATCCAGTCCGTACTGCCGCCGAACGGCGGGGGGATGATGTAGTTTTCGCTGAATCGCTGGCGCGTTTCCTGTCCATCGACAGAGACCTGCGGGTAGCTCACTGCGCGGCTCATGGACAGCTCGGCCTGGGCCTGACGCATCCGGGCCAGCGCGGCGGCCAGCGTGGGACTGCCGTGCAGTGCCTGATCGATCAATGAATCGAGCTGCACATCACCGAAGGCGTGCCACCACGTGTCACTTATCGCGGGCGTCTTTGTGCCCCCCAGACCGAGATTCCCGGATGCCAGGCGGGATTCGGCTGGTGTGATGGTCGGTGCCGACACGCATGCCGTGAGCACAGCGCCCACCAGCAGCATGCCAGGGATCAGTTTCATTTTGTTTTGGGTACTCTTTGCTTTGCTGCGTTTTTCATGGTCGCCATCGGTTCGGCTTCCATGCGCGTCAGCAGACGTGAGAGCAGTTCAATCAGAGTGCTCGCTTCATCGGTCGTGAATTCCGCGAGCATGTCGTTCCAGAACTGCACGGTACGGGGCATGAGTTCGGTGGCGACGGCGTGACCGGCATCGGTCAAGCTCAGATTGACAATGCGGCGGTCGACTTCGTCGCGGCGCCGCATGATCAGGCCGCGCACCTCGAGCTGGTCGATCAGGCGGGTGGTGGCACCGGTGTCATGGCCCAGATGGCGCGCGATATCCGAACAGGTATGCGAAATGCCGTCGCGCAGGGATATCAGCGCAATCCAATGCGTGAAGGTGATTTCCTGATCCGCAAAACGGGCCTGCGCGTGCGGTATCGTCAGGTTGTTCAGCCGGCGAATCAAATAGCCGACCGATTTGCGAGCATTGAATGTGCTCGTTCGGTAACGGAATCTGGCCATCATTGACTTCCATAAAACTGCGGAAGCAGTCTCTGCCAAGGCAGCTAATATGTCAATATTTTCCCTGGATCCCGCCCGGCTCCGACATCGGCTGATCCTTCGATCGATCGCCTCGATGCGTTTGTCAGAGTTTTCGAGTGAAACCCGTTCATTCCACAATCCCCGTGATTCTTGCTCTAATAGACCGGGTAGTCATGTTTTCCTGTTGTCTCGAGTAGGTGGAGTAACCGTGAAGACCGTCTGGATCATCGATGGCGCCTACCTGTTCAACTTCGGCCGCAGTCATGCCTTCGATTACCTGAAGCTGAAAAACGAGATCGTGCGCCTCAACGGTGGCCCCATCCACGAGAGCTACTTTCTCAATGCCAGCGCCGATCCCCTGCTCGAAGCGAACGGGCCGTTCTACACCTGGCTCAAATCGGCCGCACCCAAAGGACCGAAGTTCAGGGTGCAGCTGTACCGGATGAAGGAGTTGCACGTGAACTGCCCGAACTGCAATCACGTCTTTGACCGCCAGGTGCAGCAGGGTGTCGATGTGGCGATTGCCACCCTGGTCATCAAGCTGGCGGTCGCCAATGTCTACGACCGCCTGATCCTGGCGGCCGGCGACGGGGATTTCGAGGACGCGATCCGCTACGTGAAGTCCGAACTCCACAAGGAAGTCTGGCTCTGCGGTTCGGAGCAGAACCTGTCATCGGATCTGCAATCCTATTCCGACAATGTGCTGTGGCTGGAAAACATGAGCCCCGCGATCGACAAGTAATCGCGCGCCCGGAGACTCGCGCAGGCGGGGAAATCAAGGAGGAGTGATCATGGTCTCGATGAGCTATGTGGCCTGGCTTGCCGATTTCATGCGCGTCTACGGTACCGAGCCTGCGCAGCTGTTGCACGGTACCGGCGTGGACGGGCTGGACCTGGCCGATCCGGCTGCCGGCATCAGCGACAGTCAGCACATCGTGCTGCTGCGCAACGCGATGCGTCTCAGTGGCGATCCCACGCTCGGCCTAGAAATGGGTTACAACCGACACATCTCCACCCTGGATCGTTTCGGTTTCGCGATGATGTGCTGCGAGAATTTCCGCGAGGCGCTCCGCGTGGGATTCGAGTGCCAGCGCGTCGTGGGCCGCTTCAGTGGCCGGCTGCTGTTTCTTTCCGCGCATGAGGAATCCGATACGGCGGTGATCCAGATCGAGGTGGCGCCGGAGCTGGGAGATCTCACGCGCTTTGCCATCGAGGAAATCCTCGGCAATATCCTGGCGAGCACACGCTGGATCACCGGGCACGAGCTGCCGCTCAGGGAATTGCGCTGCGCCTATCCGGCCCCGGCGCATGCCGAGGTCTACCGCAAATATTTCGCTTGCCCGATCCGGTTCGATGCGCCGGATCAACAGTTGCGCTTCGACGCCGGGTTTCTGGATACGCCGCTGCCACAGGCGAGCAGCCATGCCGCGCGCATGTATCGCCAGCATTGCCGGGCGCTGATCAACCGCGATGTGCGGGAGCACGACGAGCTCGTCGGACGGATCCGCGAGTTGACCGTGAAGGCCGGGGGCAGGGGCATGCCGCTGGACGAATGCGCCGCGTCACTGTCGCTCAGCGCGCGCACGCTGCGACGCAAGCTGCAGGAGCGGGGCCTGTCCTACCAGCAGATCATCGACGAGGTCCGCAGCGGGCTGGCGCGCACCCAGCTGCTCGCGCCCCGCTCCAGCGTCGAAGCGGTCGCCACGCGCCTTGGCTTCAGCGAGGCAGCGAGCTTTTCGCGCGCCTTCAAGCGCTGGACCGGCATGTCGCCGCGGCAATTCCGCGCGCGTGGCGACTCGCTACGCTGACACCATCAGCCGCAAGTGCGGCTCACAGAGTCGCTGCGAGCCGGGCCCGCGCGCGTGCCAGGCCGCCAAAGGCCAGTTCGATCTGCTTTGCCTTGCGCGTCCACAGATGCAGGTCGGTTTCCCACATGAACCCCATGCCGCCGAAGACCTGGTGCGCGGTGAAACAGCTGCGCGTGAACGCCTCGTTGCTCACGCACCGGGCCACGGCAATCTTCTCCGCGCCAGGCAGTCCGAGTTCGCAATGGGTGATGGCTTCATAGGCGGCGAGCCAGGCGGTTTCCACATCGATCCAGGCATTCGCCAGCAGGTGCTGTACCGCCTGGAAACTGCCGATCGGTCTGCCGAACTGCTGGCGCTCCCTGGCATATGCGATTGCCAGTTCCAGTACTCGCCGGGCACCGCCAGCAGCCGCGGCTGACTGGAATGCCTCGCTGCGCAGAATGGCGCGATCCAGGGCAGGCGCAAGGTCCCTGTCGATACCGATCACCTGGTCCGCGGGAAGTATCACCTCATCGAGGACCACCTCGTAGAGATCGGGGTGCGCCAGCGAGCGCAAGCGGATCAGTTCGACACCACGTGTGCCGGGCGTAACCAGCGCCAGACAGAGATGTCCATTGCGCTGGTACCTTGCGCTGACCACCAGCAGATCGCAATTGGCGGCATCTTCGACGAACAGCTTGCGACCCGTCAGGAGCAGGGTTCCGGTGCTATCCGTGAGGCTGCTTGCAGCGCAATCCTGACTGCCGCTCCCGTCCTCGAGCATTGCCAGTGCCAGGCGCAACTCACCGGCGATCAGCGATGGCAGCCAGCGCTGCAGCTGTGCCTCGCTGGCCGTGTCCTGGAGAAGCCAGCCGCAGGTGATGACGCTTTCGACGAAGGGCGTGGGATCGCAGGCGCGGCCCAGTTCCTCGACCACGGCGGCAAGGCTGACCCAGTCGCATTGCGAGCCGCCATGGCGCTCGTCGAATGGCAGGCCCAGCCAGCCGAGCTCGGCCATCTGCTTCCAGATATCGTCGGGAAACGGACTGCCTTCCTCGCGCATCCGGCGCACCAGCGCCGGGGTGCATTGGCGCTCGAGGAAGCGGCGTGCCGCGTCCTTGATCTGTTGTTGTTCCTGATCGAAATCCAGTTCCATCGCAGCGTTTCCGGGGGGTCAGGCGCGCGGTAGTCCCAGACCACGCTGGGCAATGATGTCGCGCTGGATTTCATTGGCGCCGCCGCCGAAGCGCAGCATCGGTGCGATGAGCCAGGACTGTGCCAGGCGACCCTTCATGGGCGCATGGGGCGATTCGCGCTCGAGCTGGCCAAAACCGCCGAGGATCTGTATCCCTTCATCGGCGACCCGCTGTTCCAGCTCGGAGGCCAGCACCTTCTGGGCCGAGGCTTCCGCGGTGGGCACCTTGCCCTGATCGATCATCCAGGCGGATTTGAGGCAGAGCAGCCGCAAGCGCTCGATGTCGATATGCAGGCGCACGAGACGATCCTTGATCAGCGGGTCCTCAAACAGCGAGTGCCCGTCGGCAGCGATCTGTTTGCAGCACTGCACCAGCGCATCGAAATCACGACCGAGCCTGGTGTACTTGCCCATGAAAGCGCGTTCGTAATCGAGCGCCATGGCGATCGTATAGAAGCCCGAGCCGGGCGTGCCGATCATGCAACTCGCTGGCACGCGCACCTGGTCGAGAAACACCTCGTTGGTACGAATGCCCTCCATGGTGTAGATCGGGCGTATCGTCACGCCGGGAGTGTCCAGGGGAAAAATGAATACCGACAAACCCTTGTGGCGCGGTGCGGCAGGCTCGCTGCGTGCCAGCAGCCAGCAGTGCGAGGCGTAGTGCGCACCGGTGGTGAACACTTTCTGCCCCGTGATGAGGTAATCGGTGCCTTCGCGTTCGGCGCGCGTGATGATCCCCGCGAGGTCGGATCCCGCTCCCGGTTCGGTGTAGCCGAGGCAGATCTCGAGTTCCCCTTTCAGGATGCGTGGCAGGTACTCGTGTTTCTGCTCCTCGGAGGCCAGCTTGATCAGGGTCATCGCCAGCGAGGTGATCGTGAGGTTGCCGTAGTGCACATCGTGCAGGTCGAGTTCATGGTAGAAGATCGTCTGCTCGATCATCGAACGGCCCTGGCCGCCATACTCGCGGGGCCAGCCCACGCCGAGCCAGCCGTGTTCGCCCAGCAGGCGCAGGAACTGCTTGGCCAGCGGCCCCGGTGTATGTCCACTGGCCGCGATCTCCGCACGCAGCTCATCGCTCAGATGTTGCGCAAGGAAGCCGCGGATTTCCTCGCGGAACTGCTCCTGCTCGGGGGTGAAGCGGAAGTCCATGGCTCAGGTTCCCCGCGACACGGGGCGCGTCTGCCCGCGTGCGGCAAGCGCCTGGTTCAGCGCGGCGGCGTCCGCGGCTTGCAGCACGCTGTAGCTCTCCTCGCGCCCGGCGCGCCACCACACGGGTTCGGTGCAGTTCCATGCCTCGGCGACGAGCGGCTTTTTCAGCACCTTGTTCGAGTGGGTGAGCGCAATGCCCGCGCTGATGCGCACGAAGGCCGGCAGCCACTTGCGGCTGAAGTCCGGCTGTGCGGCCAGGAAACGGCGGAAATCTTCCATGTCCAGGTGGGCGCCGGGGCGCAGTTCCAGCGTCGCCATCACGCGGTCGCCGGCCAGCGGATCGGGCACGCCGTAGACGGCGGCAACACTGACCAGCGGATGCCTGGCCAGCGCCTGTTCGATCTGCACGCAGGCGAGATTCTCTCCGTCCACACGCAGCCATTCGCTGTTGCGTCCGGCGAAGTAGAAGAAGCCGGCAGCGTCGCGGTAGGCCAGATCGCCACTCCAGTAGGCCTTGCCGCGGAAGCGCTGGAGATCGGCCTCGGGATTGTTCCAGTAGCCCTCGAACAGGGCGGCACCGTCCAGGTTCACCAGTTCGCCGATGGCGTCGTTGGCGTTGAGCAGAATATGCTTTTCGTCGAATACGGCACGGGGGCATTCGCCTCCGGTCTCCGCGTTCATCACCACGATGCTGTCGCTCACACCGGTTCCGATGGAGCCGGGCGGAGTGCCTGGCGTGCGCAATATCGTGATGCATCCTTCGGATGAGCCGTAGTTGTCCATCACCTCGCAGCCGAAACGCCGCGTGAATGCCGCGATGTCCGTGTCGGGAGCTTCGCTGCCATAGGCGAGACGCAGGCTGTTTTGATGATCGTCGTCCTTTGCGTCGGTGGCCAGTATGTAGGCGAGGGGTTTGCCCACGTAGCAGAACGTGGTGATGCCGTAGCGCCTGACGTCGGCAAGGAAACCGGAGGCGGAAAAGCGCCTCCGCAGAACCGCCGAGCCACCCGCGATCAGCGGTGGCAGCAGGCCCATGATCAGGCCGCTGGAGTGGAACAGCGGCATCGGCACGTAGGTGACATCCTGCGGCGTGAGGCTGCGGCCCTGCACCAGCATCACGCTATTGCGTATCACGCGCTGGTTGGAGTAAATCACCGCCTTCGGTGCCCCGCTGGTGCCGGAGGTGAACATCAGGCAGAAGCGCTCATCCGGCCGCGCAGGGTTTGTCGGCGGCACGTGGTCGATGTATGGCAGCAGGCTTGCGCTGTCGCCCGGGTCATCGGTCACGAACAAGCGGTATGTCGCGAGGCCCCCGGGCTGCGCCGGCAAATCGTTGCGATAGGCCTCTTCGCAGATCACGAACTGGCATTCAGTATGCGCGATATCGCGCGCGAGGTCGGCGCCCTTGCGGGTGCAGTTCAGCGCAACGTAGGTCGCTCCCGACAGGGCACAGGCGCCGATCCAGAACAGGTGCTCTGGCACGTTGTCCATCAGTATGCCGACGTGAAAGGGCCCGTCGCGGCGATTGTCCTGCAGGAAGGCGGCGCGGGTGGCGCATGCCGCGTGCAATTCGGCACCACTCCAGCAGCGTTCCTCGAAATACAGCGCCGGCCTGCCGTCGTCACGGCGGGCGCGGAAGATGTCGGCGACGATTTGTATCGTGGCAACGGCTTGCATACGGTCGTGACCTTCGTTTCAGGCGCGTGCGCGCGATGGCAGCAATACGGTCGCCTTTGCCGGCACCAGCATGTCGCCGCTGGCGTTCTCCTCCCAGATCTCGAGGTCCACCGCCGGGCGGCCGTCGGATTCGTGCTTGCGGCTGACGCGGCCTTTGAGAGTCAGCGCTTGATCGGGCAGCGCCATGCCGCGATTGGAGTAGGAGAAGCGTTTCAGAAAACCGCGCGGCCCCATCCAGTCGGTGACGTAGGCCGAAAGCTGGGCTCCCTGCAGCGGGCCCTGCACCAGCACCGCCGGCAGACCCTCGGCATGCGCGAATTTTTCCTCGTAGTGGATGCGGTGGGCGTTGCGCGTCACGGCGCTGTAGAGAAACATCTGCTTGGTGGTGACGGTCCTGCTCACGGGGTCAATTTCCATCCCCTCGTGGACATCTTCGTAATAGCGTTCCTGCCGGGCCTGCATGATGTGCTGTGCTCCTGCTCAACGGTTGATGATCGTGTTCACTTCGACGGCCACTTTCTCGCCACGCTGGTTGGTGTACGTGGCCTCGATCAGGACGAAGATCGAGCGTCCGCTGCTTCCCTGGCGTTCGTGGATGTCGAGAATCCTGCGCTGTCGGCTCAGCACATCGCCCGGGCGCATCTCGGTGAAATACTCCACCTGGTAGCCGCCGAAGAGCTTGCGCTTGGTGTCAAGGGGCGGGAACACCAGACCCTTCTGCAACAAGGGCACGCCGTCATCGGCGAGTTCGCCGAGCGCAACATCGGTGTCGAAGGGAATCGACAGGAACATCGGCGGGGCTATCACCCCGTCCGGCGTGGCTTCGGGGTCGAGGAAACGCGGGTTCAAGTCATCGGTGGCAAAACAGAAACGCCGGATCTCCTCGGCGGAAATCGGGTATCCCGCAATGGATTCCCCGGTCTTGCCGATGTAGCCGAGACATTCCTCCGACAACTGCTGCGGGGCGTTCGCGGTTGCCGTTTCCGCAGCCCGCTCGCCGCGCAACGCGGGGTCGGCAGGGCGGAAGCGCAGCAGGGTGATCCGGTTTGCCTCGTCGCGCTCGAATACCGGTTCCAGCGCCATGCCCATCGTGATGTTGGCTTCGGGCACGTCGACCAGGGTGCTGGTGAGCCGGGGACCTTCCTCGAGTTCGACCACCGCCAGACACTGCGGCACTTCGTCGGCGAACACGGGATGCGTGGGACGGCGCGAGATCGTGTAGGTATACAGCGTCGCCTTGCCACTTGCCTGGCGCCACTCGAGATCGGAAGAAAGGCATTCCGGGCAGACGACGCGCGGGTAGTGGAACAGCGTCGAGCACTGCCTGCAATGTTTCAGCAGCAGCTTGTTTTCGGCCAGGGCGTTCCAGAACGGACGGCTGTCGG